>MNWZ01000119.1 GCA_001871925.1 Zetaproteobacteria bacterium CG1_02_53_45 | reverse complement strand
TCCGCCAATGCGACGAATCGCGCGTGAGTAGGCATCAATGGTTTTGGGCTGCAATCCTTTAAGCTTCAGGTGTTGAAGGTGTTTCTGATAATTTTCCTTGAATTGTTTCTCATCTGCTGTTGTCATCTCGTTGTAACCTCATATGTGTGGATTTTCTCCCGATTAGGGAGATGAGCTTACATTTTAGATGATTTGGCGAGAGGGAGGGTATTTGAGTGCGTGAATTCTTTTTCTCCGCGATAGCGGGTTCGTCCAACAGACTCCTAGGATGCGCGCCGCAAAACAAGCAAACCAAGGCCACCCGACATGACTCCCTATACCTTAATCGACAGCTCCACCGAGCACGGCACCACCCTGCGTCTGCTGCAAGCCGGCGATGAATTCACCATCCGCGTGGACGGTGAACATGGTGAGCTGATGCATTGCAGCGTGCACAATTCGGAAGATGTGCTGGCTGAGCTGGCCTGCCGACACATTACAGGTCGGGAAAATCCGCGTCTGCTTGTTGGCGGTCTTGGCATGGGTTACACACTGGCCTCCGCTCTGCTTCACTCCGGGCCGGACGCACGTATTACCGTGGCCGAACTGATGCCTGCTGTGGTGCGTTGGAATCGCGAATACATCGGCGGCTTTGCCGGACATCCCCTCAATGACCCGCGCGTCGATGTGATCATTCAGGATGTCGGGAAAGTTATGCGCTCCCATATCGACACCTTTGATGCCATCATGCTCGATGTCGATAATGGCCCCGATGGTTACACCCGCGATGACAATGATAACCTGTATGGCTTAAGCGGCCTTGAAATTGCCTTCGAAGCCCTCAAACCCGGTGGTGTACTTACCGTCTGGTCGGCCGATCGTGACCATAATTTTACGCAGCGACTGATGAAGATCGGTTTTGAAGTGGAAACAAAACTTGTCGACGAACATATCGACGGTCTCGGTGCCAAACACACAATCTGGGTCGCTGTTCGATATTAAGATTATGCACTGAGTAAATCCCGGCTACTCGCCGATATCCTCATTCCACAGTTGTGGCTTTTCGGCGATGAACTGCGTCATCAAATCCTGACATGCCTGATTATCCATCACCATCACCTGCACACCGCGTGAGCGCACGTACTCCTCGGGACCTCTGAAGGTCTTGTTTTCACCCACCACCACACGCGGGATACCATAGAGCAGCACGGCTCCGCTGCACATATCGCAAGGTGACAGCGTCGAATAAAGCGTCGCCCGTCGATAATCCGCCGCAGTCAGTCGCCCGGCACGCTCCAGACAATCCATTTCCGCATGCAATACGCTACTGCCCTGCTGCACCCGCCGGTTGTGGCCGCGCCCGACAATCTTACCGTCGATAACCAGCACCGAGCCAATCGGAATACCACCTTCCACCAACCCTTGTTTCGCCTCTTCAATGGCTGCTGCCATAAATTCATCCATGTCCGACCTCCGATATCATCTTTTCCAATGGCCTATCAGCCTGTTTAACACCGAACCCCCGATCACCGGAAGTTCTGTAGATCAGCGCACATGAATAATAGTCTCTTCATGACCATGCTGTTCTGCGTATTTGTTGGCAAAAAAGGTGGAAATACTCATTTCGGCGATGACCAGCAGTGCCAGCGCAATACCGATAGCGATAAAAATCTTCGTTGAATTCTTCATGCCAGCTTTCTCCTGCCACCCCTCACTCAGCCGCGAATACGCCCAATACGCCCCAATATGCCCCGCAGCTAAAACATTGTCGAACCCGGCAGTTCAGACCTGATTGATCACCAATGAAGTAATGTATCACTCGAATTGGCGGGCTTTTCTCGAATGGTGACATGCGTGGCACCGCAAACAGAGCAGTGGAATCGATGCACTTGCTGACGCAGCGCATCCACCGATGTAAACGGTGTTCGCGGCAATATTTTCATCACATCCTGCTGATAGTCGCAAGCCTCACAATAGAGGAAAAATGTTGAGCTTTTTTCTGCCATTTTCTGACTCCGTATTGTCAATCTCCACCTGCCTCTTAGCGGTGAACGCATAACCTGGCACAGGGTAGCGTCCACTTTATCTGTAAAAGAATCCGCCCCCAAATGGGAATAACTTTTTGTTTTGGCCTTCAGACCGTTACACTGCGCACTTATTGAAGTTTTCACAGCCCCATAGGACATCCACTTTGAACCAAACCGCCTTCTCCACCCTTAACATGATGCACCCCGACCTGTTGAATAATCTCAGCACGCTTGGCTATGAGACCATGACCCCGATTCAGGCAGCGAGTCTGCCCGCCATACTGGCTGGCAGCGATGTCATTGCGCAGGGCAAAACCGGATCAGGAAAAACGGCCGCCTTTGCTCTGGGACTACTGAACAAGCTGACTGTAGAAGACGTGCAAGTGCAGTCGCTGGTGCTGTGTCCGACCCGCGAACTTGCCGATCAGGTCAGCAAAGAGATTCGCCGGCTGGCCCGCAGCATTCCCAACATTAAAGTGCTCACGCTCTGTGGCGGTGTCTCCATCCGTCCGCAAATTGATTCCCTGAAATATGGTGCCCACATCATTGTCGGCACACCCGGCCGCATTGAAGACCACCTGAAGCGTCAGACTCTCGCTCTGAACAACGTCAACACCGTCGTGCTCGATGAGGCTGACCGCATGCTCGATATGGGCTTTAAGGATGCCATCAACGCCATTGTTGATCAGACCCCGAAAAAGCGTCAGACACTGCTGCTCAGTGCCACCTTTCCCGATCAGATCAAAGCGATTGCCAAACGGATCATGAACAATCCCGTGATGGTACAGGTAGAATCCACCCACGATAGCGACTCCATTGAGCAGCACTTTTACAAAGTAGACAATCAGCAGGCGGGTATCACCGCCCTGCGCTTGCTGCTGTTAGCATACCGCCCCGAATCCACCGTCATCTTCTGCAACACCAAACAAGAGACGCAGGAGATTACCGATGATCTGAAAAATCATGGTTTTAGCGCCCTGGCCCTCAATGGTGATCTGGAACAACGGGATCGCGATCAGACGCTGGTTCGCTTTGCCAACAGAAGCAGCTCCATCCTCGTCGCCACCGATGTGGCAGCCCGTGGTCTGGATATTGATGCACTGGATGCGGTGATCAACTTCTACATCCCGCACGATCCGGAAATTTATATTCACCGCATCGGCCGCACAGGCCGTGCCGGCAGCAAAGGCCTGGCCCTCACCATCTACGCCCAGAACGAGTACAAGATGACCATGCTCAGCGACTACATCGGGCACAACATTAACAGTGAATCACTGCCTCCACTGAGCACACTCGATGGCAAGGCCATGAAACCGCCGATGGCCACCCTGCAGATCAGCGGCGGCAAAAAAGACAAAGTTCGCCCCGGCGATATTCTCGGTGCTCTCACCGGTGAGCATGGTATTGCCGGAAATCAGGTCGGAAAAATCAACATCTTCGACAATCAGGCTTATGTGGCTGTCAGTCGTGACGTGGCAAAAATTGCCCTGAAAAAATTGACCGATGGCAAACTGAAAGGCAGAAGCTTCCGGGTAAGAATGGTGTGGGATTGGCCTGCCTGATCTTTAGTTCCGGATCAGAAATGCATGCAGCATGGAGGATGTAAATATTCATGGGATTAAGTGAACTTGGATTAGATAGCTGGTTTAAAGAGCATGCGCGTGAGCTGTGTGGTCCGCAACAGCGTCTGGCACGCGTGGTTGCCATCGATCGGGGGCGCATTGTGGTGCATGACGGCCATGGTGAATCCTCTGCCGAATTGCTGGGTAAGTTTTTCTATGCGGCTGAATCCGTGGCTAAATTCCCCTGTGTGGGCGACTGGGTCTGTCTTGAGCGCCATCAATCAGATGCCAGCCATGCGGAAAGTTTTATCAGCATTCACAGCGTGCTGCCGAGAAAAACACTGCTGCAACGCAAGACCGTCGGTTATAACGAAGAGTTTCAGATGCTGGCATCCAATCTTGATATCGCGCTCATTGTCATGTCGTGCCATTACGATTTTCATATTGCCAAACTTGAACGCTTTCTGGTCATGATTCATGAAGCCCGTATCACGCCGGTTCTGTTATTCACCAAGATCGACCTGATGGAGCCGGATACCCTGCAAGCCCTGATCGCATCGATTCGCGATGCCGGTATTGAGATAAAAATCCTGACGCTCAGCTCAGTCACGGGTGAAGGACTGGATGAGATTCGCCGGTTTATTGAACCGAAAAAGACCTACTGCATGCTTGGCTCATCCGGTGTGGGGAAAAGCACATTAATGAACCAACTGCTTGGTGAAGAAAAATTTGAAACGCAAGCCGTCAGCGATTCAGGTCAGGGGAAGCACACCACGGTACGTCGGCACCTGATGCTGCTCAAGCAGGGCGGCATGATCGTTGATATGCCGGGTATGCGAGAGTTGGCGGTTGCCGAGGTCAAGAAAGGTATTGAATCCAGCTTTGAAGATATTTTCGAGCTGGCTCTGTCATGCAAATTCAACAACTGCACCCACAACAACGAACCGGGTTGTGCCATTCAGGCGGCACTGGCCAGCGGTGAACTTAATGCTAACCATTTTAAGAATTACCTGAAGATTCAAAAAGAAGCACGCCACCACAAAAAGCAGACGCCCTACGTGGAAAAACGCCGAAAAGCCAAAAATGCCAGCCGTATCGCCCCAACCAAAACGCAACAGCGCAAACAGAGAAATCAGGGCATTACCGATGAAGAACCAAGTGAGTCATAAGGCAACAACCGCCTGATTTGGAAGCAGACTTTTCTCGGATGACCTGAAACCAGTCAAATACCTGAGCATCTGCCAAATATTCAATCAGCCGAGACCGTAACGTTAAAAACAATCATGCTAAAATTCTTTCTAGCGAGGCGGACCATGGAAAATCAGGAAACATGGTTTAAAGCTGCATCCAGCGGAGATGACAAAACGCTGAAACAGGCGCTGGACTCAGTGCTTTGATGTCAACGCAAGAGACAATGCCATCCAGGGCAATCGCATTAAAATCATAAGGATCATTTGTAACGAAAATGATTGTTTTGTTAATTCCATATTTGCTTTGGTGAAGTCGAAGTTGGTGTAATTCTAGTTGAAAAAACCATTCAATAAAATACAATTTTATCTTATAAATCAGTATCTTATAATGTATTTTGTGGTACTATTATAGCATGAAAAAACCTACCATTCCAACCACTTCCATCATCTCACATTTCTCATCTATTGCAGACCCTCGCATTGAAAGGCAGAAACGACACAAGCTCAAAGACATCTTTTTTATTACGCTTTGTGCATCGATTTGCGGAGCAGACAGCTGGGTTGCCATCGAAACGTTTGGCAAAGCAAAAGAAGAGTGGTTTACAAAGCTTCTGTCATTGCAAAATGGCATCCCTTCGCATGATACATTCGGTAATGTCTTTGCATTGATTGACACAGATGAGTTTTGCCAGTGTTTTAGCCGTTGGGTAGATGATTTACGACAGATTAGCAAACTCGATATCATCAGCATTGATGGCAAATGCTTGCGTCGTAGTTTGGATGCAAGTTCTAACAAAGCCGCCATATTTATGGTCAGCGCATGGTCATCTAGTAATCAGCTGGTGTTAGGACAACAGCGTGTAGATGATAAATCAAATGAAATTACTGCAATACCAAAGTTGTTGCTACAGCTGGATATCACAGGCTCTGTGATCACCTTGGATGCCATGGGCTGCCAAACCAAAGTTGCTGAAAATATTATCAATCGCAAAGCAGATTACATGTTAAGTCTTAAAGGAAACCAGGGCACTTTGCATGATGATGTGAAATGTTTCTTTGAGTCGGCACAAACCTCTCCACCTGTTGGTTTTAAAAGTATTGATGGAGGCCATGGTCGTATCGAACAACGTACTATCCGCGCTTCAAGTGACATTGCATGGCT
>MNWZ01000138.1 GCA_001871925.1 Zetaproteobacteria bacterium CG1_02_53_45 | reverse complement strand
GACGGGCGTCTTGAGATCGACAACAATGCCGCAGAACGTTTCATTAAGCCATTTGTCATCGGCCGCAAGAACTGGTTGTTTTGCAACACTGCACCCGGCGCCACGGCCAGCGCTGTTATCTACTCACTGCTGCAGTCGGCCAAGGCCAATGAGCTGCCGCTGAACGAATGGCTGACATTTGTGCTGGAGGAGCTGCCTCGCTGCACCACCGATGATGAACGCCGGGCCCTGCTGCCACATAATTTTGATGTTCAGAAGCTGAAATTGGCATAGGTGGAAGCGTTAAACCCTTCCTTTGACGCTTACCCTTGTGGGAAGTACCCGTCAAATGAAAGCGCGAAGAACACCTCAGGTGGGATCCCTTGGAGGACAAGGCCGGATACATTCTCAAAGCCAAATTTTTTATAATATTCTGGATAGCCGACCAGGCAGCAGCCTTTGGCCCCCAGGTCTTTCAATCGGGATAATCCTTCCCCAATCAGGGCCTTGCCAATCCCCTTTCTTTGGTACTCCGGTAATACTGACACCGGGCCGAGACCATACCAGTTCATCGTCCCGTCCGAGATGGTCACGGGGGAAAATGCAATATGCCCGACCACTTTGCCACCGACCTCTGCAACCAGCGATAGCGTCAGGGCTTTAGCGGCACGTAGTGCCTCAATGATATATTGTTCAGTTTGGTTGCTGACATCTATTGTTTTAAATGCCTCGACAGTCACCTCGGTGATGGTACTGATATCGTTGACCGTATCGTTCCTGATGATGATTGCAGGATGCATTCAATTGTCACTCATCTTCTGGCCAACGTTTGCCATAACTGGCGCTTTTGCACGTCCGAGTTAATGGCCTTGTTCGGCCCTTTCATGCGTACGGATTGATCCATTCGTATTCCTTCACGTGCCGAACAACTTCACCTGCATACCATGAGCCTTCAGCCTCAAGTGCCGCAAGATCTGGCAGCGCGCCTTCGGCTTCCTTCATTGCAAGGATAAGTGCCGCGAATTCGCGGATAGACATTTCCACACCGGGTGATCGCATGATCTCACGTAGCATCGCTGCCACGTTGGGGAGTGACGACACGATTGCCTCAACAGACTGACCAAGTGTTCCCCGACCAATCTGACCTTCTGGGTCAATAAAGGAGAGCAGCTTAATGACTTGCTCTACTCCGAATCTTGCGAATAGACCACGCGCGTATGCCCGTGTTTCCTTTGATGGAGTTTCCCCATAGTAGAAAATATCGCCGTGCCCAGGAATGTGAGCTAGCCAGTACAAGAGCACAGGAGGGATCTCAGAAGTTGGTCTTTCTATAAATGTGCGAACGAGCTCATCCCAAACCTCGGTCTTGTTGGGGAAACGCCTGAACAAGACTAGCAAACCCAGATAAAGCTCCGACGGTTCCTGTGAATGGGCCAGCTTGCAAGCTTCCTCAAAATCTAGTACCGGTGTTTTTCCAGCCACAGCAGGCACAAACAAGCTATTGAACGCAGCGGCATTGAACTTGTTTGCTTCTGAGGCAGAAAACCGAATTACTTTAGCCTCTGGGTTTTCTTCGAGGTAATGCTTGATATTGAGCCAATAGGCCGTTTGTAACGCAGGTACGTAAACGAGCCCGAAAACTGGTAGCGAGTATGACTCCAGTAGGTTCGATGGGTTCCGATTGGGAATGCACATTCTTTGGCTTCTGGCGTGTAGTACGATGCACCAGATTTAACCTGGATAGCGATCTGCTTATTTAAGGGGTGCCCATCCTCGATGAATTCAAGAATGGCATCGATGCCGAGATCGTTCTCCTGTTCAATTTTGAGGAATAGCGACCCACCGCTTTCGACTACGCTACGAACGAAGTTGATGCCTTCTTTTGCTGTAATCGCTGATTGTTTGTAGGTAGGCATATGCTCTTTATGAAGCCGAACATATTAATGAATATGAGTATCTTTTTGGTCGCACAGACAATCACCCCCGGCACGCAGTAGCCGTTAGAGCTTAAGCTGGAGTGTCAAAGACGTCAAAGAGGTCGTGGCGGACTTTCGATTAGGCCAATAATCCCATCAGAAGGGCCGGGACAGAAAGTCAGGCAGTTATGCTTCGATTAAGGAGGTGACCTGCTGTTGATCAAACAGCTTTTTATCCACTTTCAGGTAGGCAACGCCCTCTTCGGGAATGACTTTGGCTTCATGTACGCCATCAATCTGCATGAGTTTCTCTGCAAGCTGTTCTGCGGCATGTTTATCAGCCACCTGCACCTGCACCATAAAAGAGGAGAGGTAAGCCGGTACGCGCATGCCCAGTGCCAGCAATAGCCAGCCCAGCGCCACGACAGCGCAGGCATAGAAGACCGCCTGAATGCCGAAGGCACCGCCTAACCAGCCGCCCCCTGCCCCGCCAATAAAGGCGCCGAGGAACTGCGAGGTTGAATAAACACCCATGGCTGTACCCTTGCTATCTGCCGGGGCCATGCGTGAAATCAGTGAAGGAAGGCTCGCCTCCAGCACATTAAAAGCGGTAAAAAAGAGGAACAGGCCGATGCCGACCGCAATCAGCGAGCGCTGGTCCGTGCCCAGCATCAACTCGGAAATCACCATCAGCAGGATACAACCGGTAAACACCTGTTTCATCTTCTGTTTCTTCTCGGCGAACATCACCAGTGGCGCCATACCCAGTACAGAAATCATCAGTACGGGCAGGTAGAACCAGGCATGTTCATTCGTTGGCAGGCCCAGTTTGTCCCTGAGTACAAAGGGCAGTGCGGTAAACATCGCCATCATGATGCCGTGCTGGATCATGATGCCGGCATCGAGCCGGAACAGTTGCCGGTCAAAAAGAATCTGCTTGAGTTGCGCAGGAACCGTTTCCACATCGCTGTGGAAACGCACATGACCGGCATTGGGGACCAGTGAAAAAAGTATGACAAGCCCGGCCAAGGCAAGGATGGCTGTCAGCCAGAAGATCCCGTTCACGCCGATACCGGCATTGAGCAAGGGGCCGATCATCAGGGCAAGTGTGAACGACATGCCGATGGAGACACCCATGATCGCCATCGATTTGGTGCGTTCCTCTTCACGGGTCAGGTCGGCCAGCAGCGCCATCATGGCTGCGGCAATAGCACCGGATCCCTGAATCGCACGCCCGAGAATGACACCCCAGATCGAGTCGGCCATCGCCGCGACCACACTGCCGATAGCAAACAACAGCAGACCTGTGACAATAATCGGCTTGCGTCCGAAACGATCCGATAACATACCGAACGGAATCTGGAACAGCGCCATGGTCAGGCCGTAAATACCGAGTGCCAGTCCGACCAGCGTCGGTGTGACGCCCTCAAGCCCTTCGGCATAAAGTGAAAACACCGGCAAGATCATGAACAGCCCGAGCATGCGCAGGCCATAAATACCCGACAGCGAAAAAACGCTGCGACGCTCGAAGCTATTCATGGATTAGAGCTTACTGACCCTACTTGTGTTCTGTCGTCTGCAGCATACGCAAGGTATACAATGCAAAGGCAAACAGCAGCATCGCGCCACCCTGATGGGCCACAGCGAGATGCAACTGCACGACCGACAGCAGTGTAGCCACACCCAGCGTAAACTGGATTACAACCATACCCATCATCATATGCATACCACGCTTGGCAGGCCCCACCAGTTCAAACTTTCTGGAGTAGATAAAGGCCGCGATAACCAGCAGCAGCACGGATTCAGCCAGTATGCGATGATTAAACTGCACCGCCGCGATGTTCTCAAACCAGTTTGAGTAATATGGCTGCAGCATGCCATAACCTTCAGGAATGAAATGGCCATCCATCAACGGGAACGTGTTGTAGGCAAAACCTGCTTTCAGGCCCGCGACAAAGCCACCGGCAGAGATCGTAACAGCGATCAGCATGGTCAGTCCTGCAACGATCCAGAACAGTGGCTTAACACTGTAGAGTGACGGTTCGCGTTTGGGGTAGAGAAGACCGGTTGCCACCCAGAGGATATAGGCGAAAATTGTAAAGGCAGCCATCAGGTGAGCAGTCAGACGATACTGGCTGACATGTGCCTGATCAAAACCGCTGCTGACCATGTACCAGCCCAGTACACCCTGCAAACCACCGAGCGCAAACATGGTAATCAGCTGCGGACGCAGTGATCTCCTGATCTTGCCGGCAAACAGGAAATAGAGGAACGGCAGCAGGAAGAAGATACCGATCAGGCGGCCCCAAACACGGTGGATATACTCAAGCATAAAGATGCCCTTATATCCTTCCACATCCATATCCGGATTCAGTTCATGAAACTCGGGAATCTGCTGGTAATGCTTAAAGGAATCGAGCCAGGCAGCTTCACTCAGCGGCGGAATCCAGCCCAACAACGGATCCCAGGTCATCATGGAGAGGCCGGAATGGGTCAGGCGCGTGGCACCACCGATCACCAGCATGATGAAAATGGCGACGCATACAAACAGCAGCCAGTAAGCCAGTTGCCTGTCGTTATTCAGTTCCTTGGGGTCGATCATGATGCTTTCACCTCTGGTTTTTCTTTACGTCCCTTGATCATCACCGGCAACACCACAATGGCGAACAGAATACCGGAAAGAACGGCAATCACACCACCGACACCCACCAGATCCTGCGGTGAAATGATAGTCTGAACACCGATATCCTGTGTGGTGCCAACCACTTTACGCTTCATGCCATGGCCACCTCCCCAGGCAAGGCCGACAATATGCATGATCTGGCCCGCAGCATAGGCATAGACCTGAATACGCGCCCATTTCAGTTTAGGTGTGGCAAAGCCGAAGGCTGGCAACCAGTAGTAGGTCATGGCCATGAATGCCATCGTTACAGCCACAATCGAGCCGTGGTAGTGGGCGGTAATCAGCGTGCTGCTTTCGCCGATAAACAGGCCCAGAATACCGCCAAGGCCAAACAGCGTGATGGAGAAAATCAGTGCGGCATACAGGTGTCGCTGCTCTTTAACGGCAGCAGCCTGACTGAGCAGGGCCCAGACTATCGGCAAGCCGATGAGCAGGGTTGAAACACCATTACCATCACGCATCAGCCAGACAAACCAGCTCATGAATTCAGGTCCGCCGGTCTCAAAAGTCAGGAACGGCCATGGCATCATCAATACCGGTGCAGCACCGAGTGCAAAAGCGGCCATGACATATTTCGGTTTAACGGCAACTTCAACGCCGCAGGCCTGCGCCAGCCACAGCCAGCTCACACAAAGCAGCGCGGTATGGGCAAACTGCAGCACATGGCCGCCGGCCCAGAACAGTCCTTCATAATAGGAACGTCCGCTGGAGATCGGGGCATCCATGAAGGTCCAGATCAGGGCTGCCAGTGCCACCAATACTGCGATCGCACCGCTCAGGGTACCGAAACGCAGAGCCCCCTCACCGCTTGCACTCAGACTGTCCTTGCAGCGCAGAGAGAGCAGGCTGCGCAGTACCAGCAGCAGAATGCCGCCACCGAAGACAATCAGACCTTTGATAAACATGCGATTTTCCAGCATGGGCACATAATTATTGGTTAACGGGTTGGCATCACCGGTGAGTGGAGAAACACCGATAATCACGCCACCGACAATAACAAGGATAAGCGACAGCCAGCCGGTCATCAGATAGCGGCTGCTGGTATTCAACGTCCAGAAAACACCGGCAATGGCCAGCAGCCACCACAGAACGGTAAAGTCCACATGCAGCACCAGCGCCGTATAGAAAAAGTCCTTCCATGGCATCTCATAGGTGGTACGCGCCATGGCCAGCAGCAGCGGGTAGATGCCTGAGGCAAGCAGAAAACCTACAGCAACATAAAGCCAGCCGACGGCAAGCTGGTTCTGGGGTGAGTGGTCAATAGGCAGGGCATATCTAGTCTTCATGTCTAATCCTGTGAATCCGTTTTCGGTGCGCACCCTAGCACCCGCTACTTTCGGGTGCAGCAGATTTATCCATTGTTGTCAGGGCAATCGCATTAAAATCATGAGCAGCCATTGGTTGCAAAAATGGTTATTTCGACAATAACAGATTAAATTTGGTTAAGACGGAGTGAGTGTTTCTTAGTCGAAATTTGTCTTCACGAATATAACAATTATCATTATAAAACAATGCTTTATACATCATTTTGTGGTAGCCTGACAACATGAAAACACTCACTATTCCAACCACATCCATCATCTCACATTTCTCATCTATTGAAGACCCACGCATTGAAAGACGGAAACGACACGAGCTCAAGGACATCTTTTTTATC
>MNWZ01000060.1 GCA_001871925.1 Zetaproteobacteria bacterium CG1_02_53_45 | reverse complement strand
CCGCATCCTCTGTCAGCCATTCGATCAACTGCGCTTTATGCTCAATCAACATAGGGCGCGGCTGAACCGTGCGCTGATACTTCGAGCTTGTATCCTCATCGCGCAATATCTTGCGTACTGTATTTCTCGATAGTTGACGCTCTCGAACAATCTGCTTGATGCTCTTCTTTTCGACGAAAAAATCTCGCCTCACTTTTGCTTTCGTTTCCACTGTAGTCACTCCTGTTTTTACCTCCGGCCAAGTCAATGGACGGGGATCATACAGGGGGGTCAATTTTGGACGCTGAACAACATCAGGATTTAAAAGATGCGCTCGGTCAGCAGGCCAGGTCTCTGTCCGAGAGCCTGGCAGAAGGGGTGCGCCTTGGGGTTGTGCTCGAAGACAGACAGTTCATTAGTCAGGTTGCATCCGGCATGCTGGTGTTGCCGAATGTGCTGTATATCGATGTCTACCTGGCAGATGGATCGTTATTGCAGAATCTGGGTGGATCGCATGAGGATAAATTATCCGCGGCAATGTTAAATGCAGCCGCAGCATCAGAGTTCCTGGTCGGAGAAGAGCTCAGAAACGAGAGAAAAGAGGGGTACAGAGATTATATTATCCCTGTTTATTACGAGGCAAACAGCAGGGATGTCGCCGGCTACGTGCGCCTTGGACTATCAACCCAGGCGATTACCCAGAAATGGCAAAGCACACTCAAAACCACGATCTGGGCAACCATACTGCTGGTAATCCTTGGCATTGCGCTGATCTATCTGCCGATCCGGCGAATTATCAGGCCTATTCAGCTGTTGTCGGAAGGTGCCGTGAAAATCGGCAAGGGGGATCTGGACTTTAGAATTTCAGTGGACCGGGACGATGAAATTGGACGGCTGGCAGAAAATTTTAACACCATGGCAATCTCTTTGCGCAAACAGAATGAGGAGATATTAAACAAGACCTTTGCGCTGGAAAAATCGGAACGCAAATTCAGAGAGCTCTTTGAGAATATTGCCGAACCGCTCTATATCAATGCTCTGGACGGGAAGATGATCGACTGCAATCAGGCTATGGTGGAGCTGTTCGGATATGACAGCCGGCGCCAGATGATAGATGAGCTGCACATTGGGGAAGCGATTTATGCCAACCCGGAGCAGCGTTATCAGGTGGTGCAGGAACTGCTTGCCAAGGGTGAAATAAAGGGGAAGGAGATTGATTTTACTCGTAAGGATGGTGCGATACTCAATACACTGGTGACATCGAGGGTACGGATGGACAGTGAAGGCGAAGCTGTAGGTTTCGAGGGCATGATTCAGGATGTCACTGAAATGCGTAATCTGGAAGAACAATTACTACATGCTCAGAAAATGGAGTCGATCGGCACGCTGGCCGGAGGTATTGCGCATGACTTTAACAATCTTCTGGCAGCTATTCTGGCATCATCCGAAATGGCGCGACTGAAGATTCATGATGCTGATAGTGTGATAAAATACCTGACTAATATTACTTCAGCCTCGAAACGTGCGGCAGAACTGACAAAAAATCTACTCGGTTTTGCCCGTAAAGGTAAGATGAGGGTGGAAGAGATTAATGCCAACGATTTACTTGTCGAAGTGGAATCGCTACTGCGTGAAACTATCGAGCGCAGCATAAATATTACCATCGATACTGCGCCTGAGCTCTGGCCTATTCGCGGTAACCCGTCGCAGATCCACCAATTGCTGGTAAACCTGTGTGTGAATGCCAGAGATGCGATCCTCGATGCCGGTGGCCATGAATTGAGTATTACGGTTGCTAACTGTCAGGTTGATAAGAATTTCGTTGCCAGGCATCCGGCTGCTTTGCCCGGTAATTATGTCAGGATTGATGTCAGCGATGATGGCGGAGGAATTCCTGACGACGTGCGGGAACGAATTTTCGACCCGTTTTTTACCACCAAGGGGATTGGGGAAGGCACCGGGCTGGGGTTGGCTACGGTCTATGGTATTGTTAATAACCATAACGGCTTCCTGTTGCTGGATACCAAAATTGGCAAGGGGACCACATTCCATATCTATCTGCCGGCGGGGGTTCACAATAAAGCAGCACTACATAGCAATATAACTATTGCCGCAAGTGAAGCAGCTGGCGATAAATCCGAACCTGCCGGAAATGCGACTATTTTGGTTGTCGATGATGAAGAGATGCTGCGTCTGGTTGCAGAAGAGTTTTTAACCGATTGCGGCTATCAGGTTCTGCTGGCGGAGAATGGTAAGAATGCACTGGAACAATTATCGAAAAACCACACGCATATTGATCTGGTTATTCTGGATCTGATGATGCCGGGCATCAGCGGCGATGAGGTGCTGAAAATTATCAAACGCGATTACCCCGATCTGCCGGTGATTGTTGCATCCGGTTATTCTGAGCAAAGTTTACACAAAATGCTGCCCGATCAGGAGTATGATGGTTTTGTGGAGAAACCGTATAACCTTGAGCAGTTTGATCATCTTATCCATAGCGTACTAAAAAACAGAGCGAAGGTTTCAAAAGCCAGACTGTCGTAATCGGGCTACGCCTTAACTTTATGAACTCCGGCATCAGCTCTCTTTGGTGAAGTAAATGCTGGAACGTATGTTTTGTACACAGCATTTATGATTGTGTCTGTTTTGCCGATGTATTTATAGAGGTATTGTCTATGCGGTTTGATTCCAATTCACCCAATAGAGCTTTTAATATGGAATCCCGCGGCAATACTTTTCGCCGTGGGCTTAATACCATGCTGTTTGAAGTACGCAGCGATATCGGCAGACGCACGAATTTCACCATCACGGTCTTTATCGTTATCAGTGTATTGCTTTCCATGGCGGGTACGATGCAAAACCTTGAGCAGGTTTGGGTTGAGCGTATTAAGCTGATGGAGATCTGGGTGACACTGCTTTTCGGCATTGAGTTTGTCGGGCGATGCTATGCTGCCAGAAGCGTGCGTGCCTATCTGTTCAGTTTCTATGGCGTGGTTGATATGCTGGCAATTCTGCCCATGCTGCTTATTGGCGACCCGAACATTGCTATCAGGTTGCTCAGGATTTTGCGTCTGCTCAAGCTGGTGCGTTATCTGCGCGCCATGCGACTGTTTATTTCCAGCATGCGCGATACAATGGAAATGCTGGCGATGGTATTCGGTGAAACTGTTGCATCGGTGTCTGGTGGGCTGCAAAAGAAAATGGAACTCTTGTGAGGCTCATCACTTACTGTCTGTTTTAAATACTGAATATCCGCTGTGTAGGTTGATTTGAATACAGGTTTTACAGGAGCTGACTATGTTTGAAAAACAGGCAAAAGATGAAAAGCAGAGTGCTAAAACTGAAAGTAAAGTGACGCGTACCATGGTTCATACATTTCCACGGCCTCTATTCACCGCCAAATAGACATACCAGAGAGACGCTGATCAATTGGCCTGCTGCCAATGATCGGGGCGAAAAGGCCAGGTCATTTGCCGCTTCCTTAACGTGTTTCCTTTAACGGCGTTGATTGCGCCTGCCCTTGTGCAGTCTGTTCTGCCGGGGTGATTCACGCCCGATCCGGTCATTTCTTCCGGCTGCGGGAACAAGACATTCAGGGCCGTTGCCGATCAGATCGGCGCGGCCCATTTTTTTGAGCTCATCGCGCAGCAGTGGCCAGTTCAGCGGATCGTGATAACGCAGGAAGGCTTTGTGCAGGTCGCGCTGTTTTTTCCGCTTCGGTGTAAAGACCGACTCACTGTTTTTAGCAATTTTGCGTAAGGGATTCCGGCCCGAATAATACATGGCTGATGCTGTGGCCATCGGTGAGGGGAGGAAGGCCTGCACCTGATCCGGTTTGAACTGGTTGGCTTTCAGCCACAGGGCAAGATTGAGCATATCCTCATCTGTCGTGCCCGGATGCGCCGCAATGAAGTAGGGGATCAGGTACTGTTTTTTACCCGCTTTGACTGAGGCCGCTTCAAACATTTTTTTAAATCGATCAAAGCTGCCGATACCCGGCTTCATCATTTTATTCAGTGGGCCGTCTTCGCTATGCTCCGGTGCAATCTTGAGATAACCCCCGACATGGTGGGTGGCCAACTCCTCGATATATTCCGGCGACATCACGGCCAGATCATAGCGCAGCCCGGAAGCGATAAAGATCCGCTTGATGCCGCGAATGGCGCGGGCACGCCTGTACAGTCTGATCAGCGGTGTATGATCGGTGTTCAGGTTTTTGCAGATGTCCGGGAAAACGCAGGAGGGTTTGCGGCAGGCGGTTTCTATCTCTTTAGATTTGCAGGCCAGCCGGTACATGTTGGCAGTCGGTCCGCCGAGGTCGGAAATCGTGCCGGCAAAACCGGGAGTTTTGTCGCGAATCTGTTCAATTTCATGAATAATCGAATCTTCCGAGCGGCTCTGGATAATACGCCCCTCATGCTCGGTGATGGAGCAGAAGGTACAGCCACCGAAACAACCGCGCATGATATTCACCGAATGTTTGATCATGTCGTAGGCGGGAATTCTGCTGTTGCCATAGGAGCTGTGCGGTGTGCGTGAATAGGAGAGGCCAAAAACAGCATCCATCTCTGCTGTCGTTAGCGGGATTGAGGGCGGGTTAAGCCAGACATCGCGTGTGCCGTGACGCTGTACCAGCGCACGCGCATTGCCCGGATTGGTTTCCAGGTGCATCAGGCGCGAAGCATGGGCGTAAAGTACAGGATCCTCTTTGACCTCTTCAAATGAGGGCAGGCGAATCACCGTGTTGGCGGCATTAAGGTTGCGGGACATCAGGCGCAGTGGTTGTACCTCTTCCTGAGTCGCACAGGCGGCGCTGTTTTTCATGGCATAGGGATCAGGATGTTCAATCAGCCTGCCCGGCGTGTCCAGCTCTGTGGAATCAATTTCATGCCAGCCATCGGGAATGCTGTTGCGCATGATTGCTGTGCCGCGCAGATCAGTCATGCTGTTGATCGATTCACCACTGGCCAGTCGATGGGCGATCTCAATGATCTGGCGTTCGGCATTGCCGAACACGAGCATATCCGCCTTGGAATCGGGTAACACCGAACGACGCACCGTGTCCGACCAGTAATCATAGTGGGCGATACGGCGCAAGGATGCCTCGATACTGCCGATAATCACCGGAATCCCCTTGAAGGCTTCACGGCAGCGTTGTGCGTAAACGGTTACGGCACGATCAGGTCGTTTGCCGGCTACACCATCAGGCGTGTAGGCATCATCCGAGCGGATGCGACGCTCGGATGTATAGTGGTTGACCATGGAATCCATATTGCCGGCAGTGACACCGAAAAAGAGGTTTGGTTTACCGAGAGTGCGGAAAGCCCCGGCCGATTTCCAGTCCGGTTGCGCGATAATGCCGACGCGAAACCCCTGCGCTTCCAGGACACGGCCGATCACCGCCATGCCGAAACTCGGGTGATCGATATAGGCATCACCGGTAACGATGATGATATCACAGGCATCCCAACCCAGCTCATCCATTTCATCTCTGCTCATTGGCAGTTGCGGGGCAGCAGTTAGCTCAGGTCGGTATTTCGGCCAACTCAAAATGGAGCGTGTTTCGGACAGTGTCTGTTCAACCATGGGCGCATCCTAACAGCCAAAAGCAAAAGGCGCTTATATCTAAAACTTGCGGGTATTGCCGTTCTATCAGCCACCCATGTTGCGACAGAGCTGAGTGGGCAGTGCAACAGCAGCGACAAAATAAGCGCAGGGCAAAAGTGACTGTGTCATGCCCGTGTCACTTGCGAGTGGATAATCGACAGGTCTATCTCACGTGAGGCAAAGCTATGCTTGAGGTTTATCTGCTCAGACTACATTATCGGTAAACCGGGCAGGGAAGTTGCAGGCACATATGAAGTCACGGGGTGCAAAGGTAAGCCCATGCTCTGGCAATGGACGGAGGTACAAAATGACAATCAGGGTTCTCTTCCTGTCAAAGCATAATGCGGAGCGTAAGCGTCAAAGGAAGGGTTTAACGCTTCCACCTATGCCAATTTCAGCTTCTGAACATCAAAATTATGTGGCAGCAGGGCCCGGCGTTCATCATCGGTGGTGCAGCGAGGCAGCTCCTCCAGCACAAATGTCAGCCATTCGTTCAGCGGCAGCTCATTGGCCTTGGCCGACTGCAGCAGTGAGTAGATAACAGCGCTGGCCGTGGCGCCGGGTGCAGTGTTGCAAAACAACCAGTTCTTGCGGCCGATGACAAATGGCTTAATGAAACGTTCTGCGGCATTGTTGTCGATCTCAAGACGCCCGTC
>MNWZ01000103.1 GCA_001871925.1 Zetaproteobacteria bacterium CG1_02_53_45 | reverse complement strand
ACCAACTCATGCGTATGATTCAATAACCTGTCTATACGCCAAACCTGAAGCATCAAAAGGCATGATGATATCAATGCCATGGCATGGCTCGCCCTGAAAACCGGAAAACGCCGGAAAAATGACTCAACCTGGAGAAACCCGCAGGAAGAACGAAAATTAAAACGATAAATCCAACGGCTTAGGCGCTGACATTCAATTTTTCTCAGACTTTTGCAAGTGGCTCAATGACACGCCTGTTATTCAGGCTGAGCAGATGCGCCTGCTTCTTGCTGGTATGCCTGCATCCATTCTCGGCGGAATAACACTGGCTGCATTAATAGCCTATGGGCAGCAAAGCCTGATTGATCATAGCACTGTTCTGGCTTGGCTTACACTAATGATAGTCATTTCCGCGGCCCGCACCGGCTTGCTCATTTGGCATCACCGCTCCATCCAGGCCCAAACCGAGGCCAGCAGTAAAGTCTGGCTGCAGCGATTGCGCCTGAGTATCCTGCTTTCCGGCGCGGCCTGGGGACTGGGGGGCTGGCTGCTATTCCCGGCCGATGATGCCATACATCAGGTTTTCCTGGCATTTGCGCTGGCCGGCATATCGGCAGGTGCCGCGGCTACCTATGCGGTCGACATAATGAGTGTAAACGCCTTTCTGCTGCCCACACTCTCACCCTTTATACTGCGCTTGTTTCTTCAGGGAGAAGACCATACCACGTTAATGGGCATAGCCGTTACACTGTTCATTGGTTTCGTACTTATAAACACGCGCCAAATTTATCAACGCATGCGTGAAAATATCGTGCTGCGCATCAAGGCTCGTGAGAGTGAGCTTGCTTTTCAGGCCAGTGAAGCACGCTTTCGTCAAATGTTTGAGGGAAACGATTCGGTCATGCTGCTGATAGATCCCGACTCTGGCTCGATAGTAGATGCAAATGCGGCTGCCAGTCATTTCTACGGTTATACGGTTAAGCAGCTGTGCAGACTGAACATTTCAGAAATCAATATCCTTGAATCCGAAGAGGTTGCGGCCGCTCGTCGTCAAGTCATTCATTCTGAACGCAGCAGCTTCATTTTCCCCCATCGCCTGGCTAACGGTAAGGTTCGCACGGTGGAGGTGCATACTTCTCCGGTAGAGGTGGCCGGCCGCACGCACCTGTTCTCGATCGTACAAGACATCACCGAGCGCAAACGCCTGGAAGATGAACTGATGCGTCAGGCACGCATCGATGCGCTTACCGGTCTCAATAACCGCCGTTATTTCTTCGAGTTGGCAGAACATGAGTTGGCGCGCGCCAAACGGCATCATGCGCCGTTTGCGGTACTGATGCTGGACCTTGATTACTTCAAGCGGGTTAACGACACCTATGGCCACCTTGTCGGCGACAAGGTATTGCAGAAGCTAGCCACGGCATGTGTTCAAACCTTGCGCGAAATCGACATCATAGGCCGAATCGGTGGCGAGGAGTTTGCCATCCTGTTGCCTGAAACCAAAGGCAAGCAAGCCCTGGATGTGGCGGAGCGACTGCGCCTGACTATTGCTGGTGAAGCTATCGCGAATAAACAGGGCGATGCCATTCACTTTACGGTTTCAATAGGGGTTACCATACTTATCGCAACGGACGCCATCGTTGAGGATATACTCAACCGTGCCGATACGGCCTTGTATGCGGCTAAAAACTCGGGACGCAACCGGATATGCAGCGAAGAGGCGGCCCAGAAAGTAATTTCAAGCCACTGATTACTGTCCAGCACGCTTTCAGTGATGACACGATTCCGTCCCAACAAACTCCTGATCTGACCGGACGCAAACATTGGAATACTTAGGTGTGATCAGAAATAAGCTGTGCCATCATACAAGAATTCGCTCTGCTTCCATCTCGACAGACACCGCCATTGATCCGGTGATATTATACGGGCTTTGCCAAAGCCGCCGACCCAGTTGATGTGTGTCGGGGTGAATTGAAACAGGCGAAAATCGCCAAAGCTGAATAGTTGTTCGGCATCAGGGATCTGCAACAGATAAGCTGCTTTGGCAGATTCCAGTTGTTCAGCTGAAACAATGGTCACCTCGCCCTGCAGGCTCAGACGAGGCAGCGCCAGTGGTGATGCGGCTGATCCTTCAGGCGTGCAGATCATCAGGCCGATGTGCGGGTGGTTTTCAATGTTGGCGGTATGTTTTGCCAGTTTTGAGAGATGCAGCAGAACATTGCCATGGTGGATGGCAAACGGTGCCATGGATGTTTCGGGGCCATGTTTTCCCACTGTTGCTAAAAAACTGACTCGGGTTCTGCTTAACAGATCGTGAATGCCCTGCTGCCAGCCCTCGCTCATTTCCCCCTCTCAGCGGCTCGCTTTTTACTTTTCAAAGCACGATTTTTGAACTCCGGCCCGAAGCGTTTTTCAGAATTGGGACGAGAAATGGCCTGCTTTGGAAAAAAAGTCCAGAGAGGCTGTTCGTCAACCGTATCAAATTCACCGGGCTGCAAGCCATCAAGTGTGATCGGACCTATGGCGTAGCGGATCAACCTTAAGGTTGGAAATCCGACTGCCGCAGTCATGCGCCGCACCTGCCGGTTACGCCCCTCGCTGATTTCAAGCGTGAGCCATGAAGTGGGTATCTCTGCCCGTACACGGATCGGCGGGTTCCGCGGCCACAGAGAGGCCGGTGGCGCCATCTTTTCAGCGTGAGCAGGGCTGGTCATGCCATCCTTGAGTTGAACGCCGTCACAAAGCTTACGGATTGCTTCAGCTGTGATCTCTCCATCCACCTGCACCCAGTAAACCTTCTTCAGTTTGTGCGCAGGATGTGAAATACGATTTTGCAGCTGCCCGTCATCGGTAAGCAGCAGTAACCCCTCGCTATCGCTATCAAGGCGACCGGCAGCATAAATATCAGGCGTGGTAATAAAATCGGCCAGCGTCTGACGACCGGACTCATCCGTAAACTGGGTCAACACCTGAAAGGGTTTATTAAATCGAAGCGTGGTCATATCGGTGCCCAACTCTGGAGCAGCGGATATCATAGTGCAATTTGATCGTTTGACTGTTTCAGCGCCCTCTTCAACCAGAAATAACCGCAAAAGGCAGACAGAGTGGAAGCTGCAATAATACCCAGACGCTCATCGAACAGCCGGGCGCCGCCATCACTTTCAAAAGCCAGCGAACCGATAAACAGACTCATCGTAAAACCGACACCACAGAGCAGTGCAACACCGTAAATCAGTGACCAGTTCACACGGGCAGGTAATTTAGCCAGCCCCAAACGGACGGCCAGCCAGGCAAAGGTGAACACGCCGAGCTGCTTACCGACAAACAGCCCCAGCGCAACACCGATAGTGACAGGGTGCAGCAACTGCTCAACGCCCATATTTCTGACATTAAGGCCCGAGTTGGCAAATGCGAAAATGGGCAGGATGGCAAAGGCCACCAGACCGTGCAGGTCATGTTCTAGTTCTTTCAGTGGCGAGCGACCGCTTTCCGGCTCGCGGGCAAGTGGAATAAACATGGCGACAATCACACCGGCCAGTGTGGCATGTACTCCCGATTTCAGTACCGCCACCCACATCACCAGAGCAACCAGCATATATGGCGTCAGCCTGTAGATATGCAGGCGATTGAGCAGAGCCAATGTCGCAATACAGACAGCGGCGACGATCAGGCTGATGGTCGAGATATCACCGGTATAGAAGAGCGCGATAATGATGATCGCGCCCAGATCATCAAAGATTGCCAGTGACACCAGAAATGTTTTCAGGGCCAGCGGCACACGATCACCCAGCAGGGTCAGCACGGCCAGCGCAAAAGCGATATCGGTAGCTGTCGGCACCGCCCAGCCATCAATGGCAACCGGATCGCCTGAGTTAATCAGCAGGTAAACCAGCGCCGGCACCAGCATGCCGCCGATGGCGCCAAAGGCAGGCAGCGCAATCGCCTGCACACTGGCCAGTTCGCCTTCGAGAACTTCCCGTTTCAACTCCAGACCGATAATAAAAAAGAATACTGCCATCATACCATCGTTGATCCACAGCAACAGCGGCTTGGCAATCTGCAACGCTCCGATACGAATTTCTACCGGCGTATCAAGCAGCAGATCGTAATAGTACGAAAGTGGACTGTTCGCCACGATCAAGGCAAGCAGAGCTGCCGCAATCAACAGAATACCACTGGCCGATTCGAGTCTGAGAAATGCTTTAAGCGCCGATATCATATCCCCTCCAAAACGACAACCAGACCATATTGCCATGCGCTGATTAAAGCGAAATTAATTACGGTATTTCAGTATGTTAAGATCTATTTGCTGATGTGATTACTCAGCGGCGATAGGCGCCCTGCACGAAGGCCTGGGCATCCTTGTAACGATCAAGCAGCATATAGGAGAACTCATCCAGACGCAGGGCGAGAAACTTCAGAACTGCGATGGCAATTTCCGGGTGCGATTCACAGATATGGGCAAATTGATCGCGTGAAAGACGGGCCACCCTGCACTCCGAGATTGCAGTTGCCGTGGTCACATGCTGATGCCCGGCCACAAACCCCATCAGGCTCGCTACCGCTCCCGACTCAAATACCACACGCAAACTGCCGATGTTTTCATAACGTTGTTCTGTCTTTATTTCCAGTTGCCCGTCGAGCAACAGCAGCAGGTCGTTATTTTCCAGACTGCCTTCAGCATAGAGCACCTCGCCTTTGGCATGGCAGGTTGCACTCATATGTCGGGCCAATGTTGCAACCGACTCGCGCGACAATTCGGCACACAATGGAGTACCGGAAATTTCATCAATATTAACAGATTCAGACATGCTTAAACCCCTCCACAACGTTTCGGTTATTATTACTTCTTTTTTGATCCGTGCATAAATGAGAGGCTGTCATTATAGCGTGCGAGCAGCATCACCGAGAAGCTGTCCAGAGCGATGACAAGAAAGCGTAACATGGTGATACCGACACCCGGATCTGCCTTACACAGGCTGGCAAATTGCTCGCGTGACAGGTGTGCGACCAGACAATCCGTTGCAGCAACACCTGTACCGCCATGCGGCTTGCCCCCGATAAAGCCCATAATTCCGGCCACATCACCCGCACCGAGTTTGATCTTCAACATTTCACTCACGCCATGTGTGTGTTCGCTACTGGCCTCAATCTGGCCCTCAAGAATAATGAGCAGATCCGTATCTTCCTGGCTACCCTCGCGATAGAGCGTATCCCCCTGCTGATGCTTTCTGGCTTCAAGGTGGCGAGCGAGCGCCTGCACATTGCCCGGACTCATACCAGCACAGATCGGTGCACCTGCAATTGCATCTGCCATAACATTGTTATCCATAAAAAAACTCCTGACCCTATTGAGTCCACCATACCTGCCAGCCGCATGCCATTCAAGCAAAAGGGAAGTTTACTATCCACCATATTAATCAAGAAAAGTACTGCCACAATGACCGCCCATACGACTGATCAAAAGCAGCTACTGATTGCAGATACGCTTACGCCGCCTCTGTTTTTCCTACCCGGGTTTTCTTATCCACTGCCGGCATCCAGATGCGCAGCCGGCTGGTCATCTGGTCACGTACTTTGCGCAGGTGCAACAGGGTTGCCTCCCTGTCGCAGGACAGTACAGCCGAGCTTTCGAAACCCCAGCAGCCCTTGCTCTCCTGCCCCTGCAGTACAGGACAACCGTCCCGTCTTCCCTCACAGGACGCACTGGAAGAGTCACAAATATTAATCACAAAATCAAACTGTTCTGCCTCGAAAAACACAACCGGCTTGCTGACCGCATGCTCTGCATGAACGCCCATCTCGGTCAGCACTTCAATGGCGAGCGGATTGACCGCTGTCGGGGCATTACCGGCACTGAATGCGGCGAAACGCCCTCCACCTATATGATTGAGCAGGTGTTCAGCCATCTGTGACCGCTCCGCATTATGCGTAAGCGTCAAAGCAACCTCATCTACCGCTTATAAATTGAAGGCTCAGACTTCGCATTAAATTTGATGTGGAGGCAATATAATGGCAGAGAATCCAAAGGGTCGAGCCGCGAAGCGGCAATACTGGAAGCAGGTGGTATCCGACTGGGAGCATGGTAATTTCAAAACACAAAAAGAGTTCTGCCAGCACGCAGGTATATCATACAAATCACTGAGCCGTTGGCGGCGCGTATTCAGGCATGATCTTCCGCCGCCAAAACCGGCAATGGCCTTTTCCACCGTTCATGTACGGAAAGAACCATGC
>MNWZ01000098.1 GCA_001871925.1 Zetaproteobacteria bacterium CG1_02_53_45 | reverse complement strand
ACTGCGTCCAGCAGGGCAGGCTACGCACGCGATGATCTCCCTTGTAACGCTCTGCGACATCGTCGAAAAGATGGCGAGGGACTGCTCTTATTATCTGGTGAAAAATCGTGTTAGTGTGCTGCATGGCCTGAGTTCTCCAGTTGGTAAATTTGCTGTCTAGCTAACTACAAATATACCATAAACGTTGGGAATTCAGGCCTACTTTATTGATGCAATATCCTTAACCGGACAGCAATGTCCTCAGGATTTACGCGACAGCAGTTTGCGCCTGATATGGCCGATGGCAGCCGTCGGATTCAGCTCTTTCGGACAGGCTTCCATGCAATTCATAATCTGATGGCAGCGGTAGAGCCTGAAAGCATCTTCAAGCTGATCCAAACGCTCGCCGGTCGCCTCATCACGCGAATCGACTATCCAGCGGTTGGCCTGCAGCAAAGCCGCAGGACCGAGGAAACGATCGCCATTCCACCACCAGGACGGGCAGGACGTTGTACAACAACCACACAGAATACACTCATACGAGCCGTCCAGCCGTTCACGATCTTCCGGCGACTGCAAACGTTCGTGCTCGGGCATCGGACTTTCAGACTGCAGCCATGGCTTGATCTGCCGGTACTGGTCAAAGAAATGATCCATATCCACGACCAGATCACGGATAACATGCATGCTCGGCAGTGGTCGCACATGGATCGGCTGCTTCAAACCTTCTATCGGTGTAATACAGGCAAGCCCGTTCACACCGTTGATATTCAGGCCATCGGAACCGCATACGCCCTCACCACAGGAACGACGATAGGTCAGCGTTCCGTCGATCTCCCATTTGATGTAATTCAGTGCATCGAGCAGCTTCATGCCGGACTTGAGCAGCGGCACTTCATACGTTTGCATAAACGGCTTGTCATCCTTTTCAGGATCAAAGCGGAAAACGGAGAGTTTGATTATTTCAGCCATCAGTAAACTCTCTTCTTCGGAGGGAACGATGCAACCGTCATCGGCTGAGTACGCACCGGCTTATAATCCAGCTCCACCCCGCTTTCCCCGATTTTCGCCAGTGTATGTTTCTGCCAGAGCTGATCATCACGATCAGGATAGTCGTCGCGGGCATGCGCACCGCGCGATTCGGTACGCGCCAATGCGCCGGCAGCCGTGACGCGGGCAAGCCCCATCAGATTTTCCAGCTCCAGCGCTTCAACCAGTTCGGTATTAAACAGGCGACAAGCATCATCCATGCGCGCCTGTTTCAGCTCTTTCGCCACCGCCTCGATCTGCTCAACCCCTTCACGCATAACATCTTCAGTGCGGTAGACGCTGAAATGATCCTGCATGATCGTCTGCATGCGCTTGCGCACATCACTTACGCGCGGCCCGTCTTCCCGGTCAGTCGAATGGAACCACTTCTCCACCCTTGCCACAGCCTTTTTCCAGCAGTCTTTATCCAAAGGTGGATGATAGCGGCGTTGCTTCAGAAACGCGTTTACCCGCTCGCCACAGGCGTGGCCGAATACCACGATCTCCAGCAGCGAGTTGCCGCCGAGGCGATTTGCGCCATGCACGGAAACGCATGCCGCCTCGCCAATCGCATAGAGCCCGCCACACACCTTCTCGGTATCATCGCCATCGGTATAGACCACTTCGGTATGATAGTTGGTCGGAATGCCGCCCATGGTATAATGCATCGTTGGCTGCACAGGAATCGGCTCTTTCGTACAATCCACCCCGGCAAAACGCAGCGCCAGCTCATGGATATTGGGCAGCCGCTTCATAATCAGCTCTTCACCCAGATGATCGAGTTTAAGCAGCACATAATCCTTGTTCGGGCCACAACCGCGACCGGCACGAATCTCCAGCGCGATCGCGCGCGACACCACATCACGGCTGGCCAGATCTTTGGCCGTCGGCGCATAACGCTCCATAAACCGTTCGCCCTCGGCGTTGAGCAGGTAACCGCCTTCACCGCGCACGCCCTCGGTAATCAGCGGTCCGATATCGGCAATGCCGGTCGGATGAAACTGGAAAAACTCCATATCCTCGACAGGCAATCCGGCATCGAGCACCAGCGCGCCGCCGTCACCGGTACAAATATGGGCATTGGTTGTTGTCTTGAATACACGCCCCGCCCCGCCGGTGGCCAGAATCACCGCCTTGGCCTGAAACAGGTGATAGGTGCCGTTAGCGATATCCCATGCCATGACGCCGTGACAACCATCCTGATCGGTGATCAGATCGAGGGCGAAAAACTCCTGATAAAAATGGGTCCCGGCCCGCAGGTTCTGCTGGTAGAGCGTATGCAGGATGGCATGACCAGTACGATCGGCTGCCGCACACGTACGCAGTGCCTGGCCGCCCTCGCCGAATTCGCGTGACTGACCACCGAATGCACGCTGATAAATCGTGCCGTTTTCAAGCCTGGAAAATGTTACCCCCTGATGTTCGAGCTCGCGCACAATGCGCGGAGCCGCCCGACACATATATTCAATGGCGTCCTGATCGCCCAGGTAATCCGATCCCTTGACGGTATCATACATATGCCAGTGCCAGTGATCGGAAAGCACATTGCCAAGAGAGGCATTGATACCGCCCTGCGCGGCAACGGTATGGGAGCGTGTCGGCAACACCTTGGTGACAATGGCGACGCGGTGCCCCGCATCGGCCAGCTGCAACGCACAGCGCATACCTGCCCCGCCGGAGCCGATAATCACAACATCGTGAAAGTGGTTTTCAACGTTATCTGTAGATAGATAAGTCACAGCGGCTCCTTAAATCCAGGCCCAGATCATCGCCAGCCACCAGATACCGAAGGTGGCCATCATCACCAGCATGGCGCCGATCAAAGGGATGCGCCAGGCGATGGTGTGCACATAATCTTCAAGAATGACTTTCAGCCCCATATAGGCATGGATAATCAGAGCCAGAATGAGAATTGTATGCAGCAGGCGTGAGACAACATGATCGAGAATATCGAGCAGCCCCTGCTGATCGACAGCGCCGCCATAAACCGCTACAAGCAGGAAAAACGGCAGCGGTAACAGCAGTGCCAGCACAACAGCGGAAAGTCGCTGCCAGTACCAGTCGGAGAGGCCGCTGTGGGCCGCTCCCGGCTCCTTCACCACCCTCACAACATCACCGCCAGCAGCACTGCCACGAGTACTGTAAAAACAAACACCACCCGGGCACTGCGGCGCATACTCTCACGGCTTTCACCCCAGCCTGCATCAATGGCAATAAATCGAATACCGTTACAGAAATGATAAATCAGCGATATGCCAACCAGCCAGATCGAGACTTTTCCGAGACCGGAGTGCAGCCAGTTGAACACGGCTGCAAAATTATCTTCGCTGCCGGTCATGCCGCGCAACAGCCACAGGTAGATGGGTACGAAAAGAATCAGCGCCAGACCACTGGCGCGATGTCCGATACTGGCAAGCATGCCGACATGCCAACGGTAAATAGTCAGCCGCGGGGAGAGTGGTCCCGATGGCTCTTTTAGTCGATTCTGCATCTGTGGCGGAGCCTCCAAACAACAGTCTTCTTCAGTAAGCAGCCCTGCCTTGATCCCGGCACAGCTGGATTTAACCCTAGTCGAGTTTAAACACTCTTGCCATCACCCCTTTCAATGCGCTGACGTAACGCTGCCACAACGCCGGCCAGTTCCCCTGCCAGATACCAGCCCCCCTGCTCTCCAGCCTTGCCGTGCAGGGCAACAGCAGCGCAGATCAGCAGATCAGCACGACCGAAACCTTTGCTCACACGCGCCAGCTGTGCCCCGATCATACCCGAGAGCACATCTCCGGAACCGGCAATGGCCAGCTGAGGCGAACCGAACGGATTGAGGTAGATATCCTGTTCAGGTGAAGCAATCAGCGTCTCCGAGCCTTTGAGCACCACCCAGCAGGCATAACGGTTAGTCAACGCAAGCACGGATCTCTTACGATCCGATTGAATCGCTTCAACCGTCACCCCCAGCAAACGGGCGGCTTCGCCCGGATGCGGCGTCATCACAGTCAGGCTCTTTCGGGCTGCCAGTTTCTCCTGCAACAAGAGATCAGCAGCGATAATATTCAACGCATCGGCATCAACAACCAGTGGCTTGTCTGTCTCCAGCAGCGAGGCAAGCAACGCCTTGCGCTCCTGTCCCCAGCCCGGACCTGTGACCAGTGCATCAGCTTCATGCCACGGAGCCAACGATTCAGGATGCACCATGATTTCCTTGCTGCCTGCAGCCACAACCGGCCAGACGACATCGGGACAGACAATGCTGGCAAGTCCGGCACCACCGGCATAGGCCCCCAGACCGGCCAGTTGCGGCGCGCCGATAAAGCCCGGTGAGCCGCCGAATACCCGCACATGCCCGAAACTGCCCTTATGCGACAAACGCGGACGTTTGGGCTAGGCACGCGCCAGGAATCCATCATTAATCAGGCTGGTGCTGTTGACGCAGAAACTGTTGTTTTCTGTTTCACAGTCACATGAATGTTGCCAGGAGCGGAACATGATTTCATCGCTGATGCCGATATCAGCGGCATCAAGCAATATGCCGGTATAGTCGCGCCCGGCATCAATCCAGTGCCCCCACTTCGAGGCAGCGATCGGAAGCGTAACATCAGCTTTGACTGCGGCGCCGAGCACCTTGCCTGTATCCGGACAGATGCCGCTGGCAATATCGATACTGAGTACGGGACGATCCGAGAGGTTTATGCGCTCCACCGCTGCGGCCATCAGCCCGTCGAGCTCTCTGCACAGACCGGTGCCGAACAGTGCATCAACAACCAGCACCGAGCGGCTCAGCCAGCGCTCCAGCTCACCGATCTCATGAACTGAGCAGGCAGCACGCACTTTCACGCCGGCCTTAACAGCCAGATCGGCATGGGTTCGACTGTCACCGCTGAGTGAATCGACAGGCACAAGGCTGACAACAGTCACAGGAATACGGTATTTACGCAGGTGATGTGCCGCTGCAAAGCCGTCACCCCCGTTATTGCCGGGACCGGCAACGACAACAACACGCCCGTAATCGGGAATATGCTCCAACACCACACTGGCAACTGCACGCCCGGCCCGATCCATCAGGGCAAATCCTGAAATCCCGCCATTGATGGTTGTCTGATCTGCCCAGCGCATCTGCTCAGCAGTCAATATTCGTATAATACCCATGCTTTGTTCTCCCTGAATCACTGTCTCTCCGGATTATCTCGTGCTGCCTCCTGTGGAGTTCACAAACTCCCTCCTGTACAGCACCATTGTCAACAACAAAGCTCCTACAGTGTCGGCCAGCCAGTCATAAACATCGGCCTGACGGCCACTGACATAATACTGATGCCACTCATCGGTAAAGCCGAAAAGAGAACAGAATAAAACAGTCAGTGTCGCCAGCAGCATAGCGGAGAGATGGACACGACCGGCATGCCAGAGCAACCACGCCATAACGGCATAGGCACCGGCATGAATCAGTTTATCCTGCATATGAAACAACTGCGGAACCGGCAAAACCGGTTGATCAGAAAGAAACCAGATCAGCCCGCAATAGGAGAGCAGACAGAGCAGCAGAAGTTTCCACGAAAAAACAGCGCGCAACGTTATCAGCAGGAAACGGTAGTGGATTCGGCTACAGCAAAAGCCAGCGCCACGCCGTCATCATCGGTCAGCGAGACATGCACCCGGTTGATGCCTGCCTCCTTTGCCACAGTCAGTGCTGCGGCATGCAGGATCACTTCGGGTTTGCCGCTGGCCTGATGAATGGTTTCGATATGGTGCATGGCAATACCCTTGCGAAAGCCTGTGCCCAGCGCTTTGGATACGGCCTCCTTGGCGGCAAACAGCATGGCCAGTCGGCGCGCCACATTACCCTTGGCTTGCGCCTGCTCGTATTCCTGAATGGTATATACACGCTCAATAAAACGCTCGCCGAAGCGCTCGAGGCTGGACTCCACCCGGCTTATAGCGATGCGGTCAACGCCGATGCCGTGGATCAACGAACCATCACCGCCCTGAAATCGATAACGGACTGCTCCAGGCCCTTGAAAATTGCATCCGCGACAATAGCGTGGCCGATATTGAGCTCTTCTATCTCGGGGATGGCGCAAATGGCCGGTGTATTCTCAATAGTCAGCCCGTGACCTGCATGTACGATCAGGCCGAGTTCACCGGCAAGTTTTGCGCCTTTAGCCAATGCAGCCAGCTCCAGAGCCTGCTGCTCACCGCTATAGTTGGCATAATGGCCGGTATGCAGCTCAATCACCGGCGCACCGATTTCATGACTGGCCCTGATCTGCTCGGGGATCGGATCAATAAACATGGAGACACGGATACCTGCGGCAGTCAAACGCTTTACCGCAGCAGCCAGACGGACTTTGTGAGCCACCACATCCAGCCCCCCTTCCGTGGTCAGCTCCTCACGTTTTTCCGGCACCAGACAACAGGCCAGCGGACGCAAACGTTCACAAATCGCCACCATCTCATCGGTCGCACCCATCTCCATATTCAGATGCAGACCGGGCATCGCTGCCAGACGCTCCATATCATGATCCTGAATATGGCGACGATCCTCGCGCAGGTGGGCGGTAATACTGCCGGCACCACCGGCCAGACAGAGCGCTACAGCCGCGACAGGGTCCGGATAAGCCGTTCCGCGCGCCTGACGCACTGTGGCAATGTGATCAATGTTTACACCGAGATTAATCATGTTTCCTTCCTTAATAGTCAAAACTTTCTCAGGCCGTTCTTGCGCATCCATGCGCCCACGGCATTCGGGCGCCCTGCCCATCACAGAGGACGCAAAGGAACGCAGAGGAAAACCAGAAACAACTATTGTCCTGACAACCTGACTGAGATCCTTAACTCTTGATCTGCTCTTCTTCAATAGCGACTAACTCAAAACATTCCACCGTAAGAGCCAGCATGCATGGCACAGTAAAACCAACAACCAATATCCCTTTATGATTTTGCCTTTCCTTTGCGTCCTCAGCGGTGAAAAAAATCTTAGCCTGAAAAAATCTTACCCGTTAAAACTGTCCGTGGGTTTGATGCCGTGCTGTATTAATACCACACGGATAATCTCCCGCCATATTCTGCTGTTCTGCTCGGACAGCAGCACACGCCCCCCTGCCAGCAACGCCGTGATCGACTTTCTCAAGCCTGCGGATATTTCCATACCTTTTCCGCATGCGCCACAGAGAAGATGCCCCTGTTGCCAGAACATGCTGCCTTCGACAGGTGCGGAACAGTGCCAGCAATGGGCCAGATCACCGAGCAGGCCCGCCTGATCGAGCAAATCCCAGACGGCCGCCGGCAATGCATGGGCAGTGTTGCCATTATCCAGCATGTGCAGTGATGCGTTCAGTTCGCAGAATCCATGCGGATCACCTTCCGGATACAGGCGCGAGGCAATGGCCAGAACCTCCTGCCCGTCGAGCATCAGGGCCGGCTGCAACAGTGCAGGACCACGCTGCACATCGGTCAGGGTTCCCATGCCGATCCTGCCCGGCCGCCATGTGATATTCAGTGCATAAAGCGGTTCAAGACTGGCGCGAAAAACACTTTTGGGGCGTCTGGCCCCGCGGGCCATCAGATTGATTCGGCCATGCTGTTCAGTGAAAAAATGGCAGATCAGTGACGTGTCACTGTAAGGTATCCGCCTTACCAGCAGGGCTCTGTCAACGATCTCCGCCACAAATCAGCTGTCAGACCCCAGACCGAGATCCATCAGTTTGCCGGGATGATCAAACCAGTCTTCATCCACCCTGGCCCATAAATTCAGTCGTACCCGGCAACCGAGAATCTGCTCCAGACCCAGACGCGCCTTGGTGCCAACGGCCTTCATGCGGTCACCACCCTTGCCGATCAGCATCGGTTTGTGGCGTTCGCTGCCCACCAGAATCACCGCATCAATTTCTATCAGATCTTCATGCTCTTCAAAACGCTCGATTTCCACAGCAGTCTGAAACGGAATTTCCTGATGCATGGAGAGAAAGACCTGCTCACGCACATATTCCGCCGCCAACTGGCGCTGACTCTGGTCGGTAAACCAGTCTGGATCATACATGGCCGGTTGCTCAGGCAGGTGTTTGGTCAACTCGCGCATCAAAGCCTCGGTCTGCGTTCCCTTTTTGGCGGAAAGCGGCACATAGGCAACCGCACCCGGGTCAAGGCGCTGGAGCATCATCAAACGGGGTAAAAGCTGATCCTTGGCAATGCAGTCCACTTTATTGAGCACATGGATACGCGGTTGTGATAAACGGCCATCGGCAAACTGTTCGATCAGGGTGCGGGTGGCGGGATCCATAGGTCTGCTGGCATCCTGCATAATGACCAGCACATCAGCCTCTTCTGCTGCAGCATAAGCCACACGCACCATATTCTTGTTCAACTGCATGCCACCCTTGTGGATGCCCGGTGTATCAACAAAAATCATCTGACGCTGCTCATCGGTAAAAATACCGAGAATGCGATGACGCGTGGTCTGAGGTTTAGGGGTCACAATCGCCACTTTGGCACCAATCAGGCGATTCATCAGTGTGGATTTGCCCACATTGGGTCTACCCAGCAGCGCCACCGTACCGCAATGGAATGGTGTTTCGTTTATGTTTTCAGTTGCTGCCATGCCTGCTCCGCTGCTTCTATCTCAGCTATTTTTTTTCTCTCTCCGAAACCGGTTCCGACCAGTTCCCCGTTCACCCTGCACTTTGCTTCAAAGCGGGGTGTCTTGCCGACGCCGCGATCCTGCAGTTCATATTCAGGCAGTCCCCATGCTTTTGCCTGAGTAAACTCCTGCAAGCGGGACTTGGCATCACGGGTATCCACCTGACCGATATCCTTGATCATATTTTTCCATGCCTGCAACACCAGTTTGCGGGCAGCCTCCCAGCCACCGTCCTGAAACACCGCGCCGATCACTGCTTCCACGGCATTGGCCGCTATCGATGGCGACTTGATGCCACCGCCGACCATGCGCTCGCTCTCCCCGACATGCAGGTACTGCGTCAGCTTCCAGACCAGCGCCACTTCATACAGGCTTTCCTTGCGCACTAGGGCTGAACGCATACGCGAGAGCTTGCCTTCCGGCAGCTCCGGATAGTGGTGATGCAGATATTGTGAAATCACCAGCCCCAGCACGGCATCGCCGAGAAACTCCTGGCGCTCCATATGCAAATCGGTCATGGAACGGTGGGTTAACGCCCGTTCAAGCAGGTCAGCATCTGAAAAACTATAGCCGATTTTCGCTTCCAGACGTGCACGTTTAATCGATTCACTCATGGCATATCCTGAATCAGCGACGGGTCGGTAATCGCATAAGGTTCAAACGCCAGATCGATGCGCAGCTTGTCGCGCAAGATGTCCAGACCCTGCAGTTCATCGGGGTAGTAACTGCCGTCCTTGTCGCTATGTTCGATACGGCCCAGCGGCCACAGTGTCACCTGATAATGCGATGAAATCTCCACCGCACTGCCGCTGGTTTTAATCCTCAGGTTATCGAAAAACGCCTCGGGATAATCCTTGTTTGAGATATATTTCAATTCAAACAACTTCTTCATCCGGATGCGTATTTCAGCTTCGGACGCCGAAGCTTTGGTGTCCACCAGCAGGGTAAATACATCTTCAGCCTGCCAGTTGTTGTAATAGGCTTTAAAACCCAGAAAACCGTTCCATAAAACTGCACCGGACAGGGCAAGCCAGAACAGGAATTTAAACATGGAGAACCCCTGCTGATGCAGGTTTTGCGAATCCCGGCCAGTCACAGACAAGCTGTTACTCAATCAGCTGGCCGATGCGATCCCAGCGCACTGAACCTTTCACGCTATCCCATGACCACCAGACAATGGCGGCACGCCCCACCATGTAAGCTTGCGGCACAAAACCCCAGAAACGCGAGTCACGTGAATTGTTACGGTTATCGCCCATGGCAAAATAATGACCATCCGGCACCGTCCATTCGCCATCGCGAATCGAGTAGTCCTTGATCAGCACCTTGTGTTTGATGCCGTTGAAGTTTTCTTCGTTCTGAACAGAAACATCAATGCCGCCGTCAGCCATGAAATAGGTGCGGTTGCCCTCTACCGTCAACGGCATCTCAACACCGTTTACGCTCAAATGATTATTCAGATAGACAATTTTGTCGCCGGGAATGCCCACGATACGCTTGATGTAATCCTTGCTCTTGTCTTCAGGATAGACAAATACGGCCACATCACCGCGTGTTACCGGCTTGCTCATCAACTGGATATCGGTCAGAGGAATTCTGAAGCCGTAGGGATAGCGCAGCACAAAAAGGTAATCACCGATCTCCAGCGTCGGTATCATACTGGAGGATGGAATTTTGAACGGCGCGACTATAAAGCTGCGAATCACCACAGCCAGAATCGCGATCACCAACAGACTTTCCAGCCACTCCCGCCAAACCGGTTTTTTATCATGCATAACTCAGTTCCCCTCGCCCAGTTTCAGCACGGCAAGGAATGCTTCCTGCGGCACATTCACACTACCAATGGACTTCATACGTTTTTTACCCGCTTTCTGTTTCTCCAGCAGCTTGCGCTTGCGGGAGAGATCTCCGCCATAACATTTGGCCGTCACATTCTTGCGCACGCCCTTGATGGTCTCCCGAGCCAAGATACGGCTACCGATTGCAGCCTGCAAGGGCACATCAAACTGATGGCGAGGAATCAGTTCGCGTAACTTCTTCACCAGATCACGCCCGCGCGACTCGGCAATGGAGCGATGCACGATCAGGGAAAGTGCATCGACTGGCTCGGCATGCACCAGTACATCGAGCTTCACCACATCACTGGCAGTGAATTCGGAAAGCTCATAATCCATGGACGCATAACCGCGCGATACCGATTTCAGTTTGTCGTAAAAATCAATCACCATCTCTGCCAGCGGCAGTTTGTAGGTGAGCATTACACGGCCCTGCCCGATAAATTTCATGTCCTGCTGCATACCACGTCGGTCCTGGCAGAGCTTGATCATCGTACCGACAAACTCTTCGGGCATGAAGATGTTAGCCAGTACCGTCGGCTCTTCAATCGACTCGATACCCGATGGATCCGGAAACTCACTCGGATTGGAAATCTCAATGGTCGTACCATCGGTTTTATGGATGCGGTAAATCACGCTCGGTGCGGTGGTAATCAGATCAAGATCATATTCCCGCTCCAGTCGCTCCTGCACAATTTCCATGTGCAGCATACCGAGGAAGCCGCAACGGAAACCCAGTCCCAGCGCCGAAGATGTCTCCGGTTCAAAGGTAAAGGCAGGATCGTTCATGTGCAGCTTTTCCAGCGAATCACGCAGATCGTTGTAATCGGCGGAATCCACCGGATAAAGACCGGAAAAAACCATCGGCTTGGGTTCGCGGTAACCCGGCAGCGGCTCGGTGGCGCCATGTTTGAGCGTCGTTACCGTGTCGCCCACCTTCAGATCAGCCAGCGTCTTGATGCCGCCGATCAGGAAGCCCACGGCTCCTGAAGATAGCTGTGGCGTGGAAAACGGCTTGGGTACAAAATAACCCAAATCCTGCACTTCATAGGAGGCGGCTGTCGGCATCGACATCAGGCGGAAGCGGTCGCCCTTTTTCACCGTACCTTCAAAAACGCGGATCAGTGCCACTGCACCGACATAGGAGTCAAACCAGGAGTCGACCACCAGCGCCCGCAACGGTTTATCATCGTTGTTTTCAGGCGGCGGTATACGCGCAACCACGGCTTCCAGTACGTCGGCAATGCCAACCCCTGTTTTGGCTGAAATAAGAATGGCGTCGGATGCATCCAGCCCGATGATATCCTCAATCTGGCGTTTGGCCTCTTCGATATCGGCGCTGGGCAGGTCAATCTTGTTGATCACCGGAATAATTTCGAGATTGTTTTCCATGGCCAGATACACATTGGCCAGCGTCTGGGCTTCCACACCCTGTGCCGCATCAACAATCAGCAGTGCGCCTTCACAGGCCTGCAGGGAGCGGGAAACCTCATAGGTGAAATCCACATGACCGGGTGTATCGATCAGATTAAGCTGATAGACCTCGCCGTTATTGGCCTTGTAGTTCAAGGTGGCCGTCTGCGCCTTGATGGTTATGCCGCGCTCCTGCTCGAGATCCATCGAATCGAGAACCTGCTTGTTCTTCATTTCGCGCTCGGTAAGCGTGCCGGTCACCTCAATCAAACGATCGGCAAGCGTAGACTTGCCATGGTCGATATGGGCGATAATAGAAAAATTACGGATGTGGGATTGCTTTATCTTACTCATGAGTGCGGCAGTGTAGCGATGGCTTATCGCCTGCGCCATAAGTCTAATAACGGCAAGGGTGAACTGCTATAAATTGGTACAGCCGATTGCCGAACCGCTTATTCCTGATCAGGGAGAGAAAGATGCCGAAAAATCCAGCCAAACCAACAAACCCAACCACTAAAAAAACGGACAGTGCCCGGGTTCTCATCGACATGACCGGGGTTGGTGTCACCGACAATCCTGGCAAGCATAACAGGATCGACCTGACCGAACCGGGCGAAAAACCCGCTTCTACCTGACATGTGTCTGCAGGATGACAGCAATACACGACCTGTTGCCGAATTAACCGTTCAGGCAGGCCAGGATCTCTGTTGCCGCAACCTGCGCACCATCCGCACTGATTTGCGGGAACTGCCTGCGACAGGCCAGCGCCCCTTCCAGTGCAGGCAACCACAGTGAACGGCTGAAGTCGCTGCGATTCATACCGCAGGAAGGAAAACCGTTTTGCAGCCAGCCTTTGAGCATCGGATATTCAGGGAAATCGGGACGCTCCACCCATGCAATCGGCGTAGCAGTTGCCCAGCATTCTGCCAATATGCCGTAACCGGGTTTACATACCACGACATCTACAAACGGCATCAGATCCACCGCTTTCAAATCCCGGCCGAAGCTAACGGAGGTGACATTGTCCGGCGCATCTGTTGGTGCAAGCGGCATCAAAAATTGCCAGTCATCCATCGCCGCCAGCGCCTGCACATCAAATGCCGGTTGATTGGAACCACCGAAAATCACCAGCGCTGTTTTTGAACGTTTTTTCTCCGGGGGGCATGTTTTACCTGACGGGTAAGCCGCGATCAGCGGAATCTGCCTGCGTACGGGAAACACCGGCATATCCATAGCCATCGGCGGCGTCAGCAACAGATCGCACTGGCTATAGGCATGTGTTAATTTTTCGAGCACGGCATCATCTGCAGCCAGCCAGTGCGCATAAATGGTAAACCAGTCCAGTGTCGCAAGTCCCACTCCCGGCACGCCCAGAGCCCGGGCGGCAGGAAAGGCCAACGGTGAAATATCCGAGATCACCAGATCAGTCCTAAATGATGCAAGCAGATCGATTTCCCTTTTTATCTGATCGTCTACTGAGTCCAGCCACGTTCTGATGCCGATAATGGAAGCCTCACGATCTTCTTCAATGGCGTTTTTCTGCACCACACCGACGTCCACCGGACTCTGCTCCAGCTCAACATCAAAACCGAGACGTGCGCCAATCTCATGCCGGTCAAGTGCGCAGCGAACAAGAAACCGGCAATCCGGTTGCTGTTCACGCAAATGTTTCATGACCGGCGCCATCTGGGCCAGATGGCCGAAGCCATGGCCGGAGATATATACGGTGATATTCACCGCAATGACAGCAGCAAGGTGCACATGTGCGAAGTAAGAACCACTCCTCCTACTCGCCGAACCAGAAGAAACTCGAAGCAGGAATAACCAGCTGACTGTTAAAAACCGGCGGGCGCTCGCCACTGATCAAATCAACGGTATTGTCGAAACGGAAAAAACCGAGCCGGCGCAGAACGTCCAGCTCCAGATACTGGCTATTGGCATCGAAATTCCCTATCACCAGCACCCTGGAGTGTATGGACTGGTGATCGAAACGTGCAAAAACAAACAGATGCGGATTATCCACAGCAATCAGTTCGCGGTTGTTAAAATCGGCAAAGGCCGGGATCTCCTTGCGCACGGCAATCATCTTTTTCAGGCCTGTGAAGATGCGCTGCTCAACACTGCCTGCACTGTTGCGCAACTCGGCTTTGTCCCAATCAATGTTGGGCCGGTGAATCCAGCGACTATCACTGCGTTTGACCTCATCATCGAGGTAAACGTAGTCATTAAGCGTGCCGATTTCGTCACCGTAGTAGAGCAACGGAATGCCGCCGAAGGAGAGTATCATACTATGCAGCAGCAGAATGGTTCGAATGGCCGTATCAATTACTGCTTCGTCACCGCTCTCCAGCGCGCTCTCCAGGCCTGCCAGCGATGCCAGTGAACCGCATATGCGGGCATCACCCGTTTTTTCATTCTCCCCGAAGGGGTGGCCGCGTGCAGGTGAGCCGGCAAAACGACCGGTCAGATAGTCGACCAGAAAATGGCGATGCGCCTGCGGTTCATAGTCACAATAACGGATATCACTGTCGTCGAAGCCCAGCCCGATATCATCGTGACAGCGCACATAGTTGAGCCATGTCGCCCGCTCCAGTTTATCGGGCAGACTGAGGATGCCACGGTTGAGCAGCGTCGTCTTTTTCGTTGCCACCGCCTCCCAGAGCAGAGCCATGAAGCTGGCGTTATAGGCAATTTCGCACTCTTTGGCGATGACTGCATCTTCACCGAAATATTTGGTGATCTCTACCGGCGCCACGATGGCTTCGGCAATAAACAGTACGCCGGGCGCGGTGACCTGACAGCAGTCCTTCATCAGTTGCAGAATCAGGTGCGCTTCACGCTCATTCTGGCAACTGCTGCCAATCTTCTTCCAGAGGAAGGCGACTGCATCAAGGCGCACGATATCGGCCCCCTGATTGGCCCAGAACAGGATAATATCCATCATCTCGACAAACACGGCCGGATTGCTGTAGTTCAGGTCCCACTGGTAATGATTGAACGAGGTCATCACCCACTTGCCCATGGCTTCATCCCAGGTGAAGTTGCCCGGTGCAATTTCAGGAAAAATTTCCGGCATCGTCTCTTCAAACATGTCCGGAATCTCGCGATTATCGAACACGTAGTAGTAGTCCTGATAACGCTTCTCTCCGGCGCGGGCACGCTGAGCCCACTCATGTTCATCAGAGGTATGGTTCAGCACCACATCAAGAGTAAGCAGCATGCTTCGTTTCTTAAGCATGGCCGACAGCGCCTGCATATCCTCCATCGAACCGATGCGCGCATCGACACGGCGGAAATCGCGTACCGCATAACCGCCGTCACTGTGCCCCGGCGGGCAATCGAGCACGGGCAACACATGCACCATATTGATGCCCAACTCCTGCAGATAATACAGTCGATTCTGCAAGCCCTTGAGGTTGCCGGCAAAACCGTCACTGTATAAAGCCATACCGGCCCACTGCTGGCTCAAAAACCAGTTATGATCCTTTTCGCGTTGCAAGTCGCTCTTCTTCAGCGCTGCTGATCGCTTGATATACTGGCGCGCCAGCGCTTCCACCAGTCGCAGCATCTGCTCAGGCAGATCGGGCCGGTCACCGTAGAGGCGGTAGAACAGCGAGTGGATAGCATAGAAGTTTGCTCCCAGACGGGTATAAAAATGCTGCATCCCGCGCTGGCTTTTAATCTCGGGCTTGAGTGCAATCAGGATTTCATTAAGTAAAGAGTGTGATACCTGTTCATACATTCTGAACATCCTCTTGCTGCCATAGCGCAATCATATTCTGATAGAACTCCCTGTTGGCTGCTGTTGCACCGCGTATACCGACTATTTCACTGGCAAAAGCCTGTGCCCGGCTTAAGGTCAGCGGGACAGGCCAGCGATGCACCAGACCGGCTATAAGCACACTGCAAAATGCATCGCCTGCCCCTACCGTATCGATCAGATTGGCTTTCTTTCCTGCCTGCACTGTGTAGCGGGCGCCATCAGCACAGATCGCTGTTGCGCCCTGCGCACCCCGGGTTAACAGAAAATAGTCCGGTTTGTGTTGCAGCACTGCCGCGATACGCGCTTCTTCATTGCCGGTCTCCGGCAATAACTGCTGCAACTCATCACTGTTGAGCTTGATCCAGCGCGCCTGTTGCAACAGCGGCTGCAGCAAAGCCCGCGACCACCACGGTCTGCGCAGGTTGATATCGAGAAACTGCGCTGCCCCGGTCAGCTGGCGAATGTGAGCCAGTGCCTGTGCCGAAGTCGCCTGACGCAGTGCCAGTGAACCGTGATAGAGCAACCACCGGGTCTCAGCCAGATCGGGAAGCTCTCCTGCATCGATAAAGTCATATGCACACTGCTCGACAATATCATAGTGCGGTTCGCCATGCTCGAAGCTCACCTCCACCCTGCCTGTCGGGTGGATTTCATCATACTGCAGACCGCTGACATCCATACCCCACTGCAGCATGGATGCGCGCACCTGCTGCCCGGCTGCATCGTTGCCGATGCGTGAAATCAGCAACGGCGAAAGTCCGAAGGCCTGCAGGTGCCAGGCGACGTTAAACGGCGCACCACCGAGCACCGAAGTGCCGTCGGGAAAATGATCAAACAGCACCTCGCCAAAAATCAGAGGCCGCACTGGCTGGACACTCACAGCTGTTCCCTCAGCCAGCGATCATAGCGGGGGTGATAATGGGCCAGCCCTTCAAGTATGCCGGCACTGTAGTTGCCGTTCATGCCCAGATAACCGCCCTGTGCCAGATAAAGATCGCCGTCGAGTGCCAGAGCATCGCGCCGCACCTCATCACTGGCATTGGCTACCAGCACCGACGGTATCGGACTGGCCAGCACATCCAGATCGTTGCCGCTATCGCCGGCAAAGAGCATTTCACAACGGGCAAAACCGTAGCGTGCGGCAAGAAATTCGATGGCATGCCGTTTATTGGCCGAGGCCGGCAGAATATCAAGCAGCCCCACACCTCTGTCATCATCGATACTCCAGATCAGATTTGCCTTCACCCCCAGAGCCTGCAGTCGCATCTCAACCGCTGCTCTGGCTGCCGGCGTATTCCACGTCACAGGGGTATAATAACTGAGCTTGAAGAGCCCCTGCTTTTCAGGCTCCTGCAGATGCAAGGCGTTCAGGTCGCTTAGCCCGGCCTGCAAATCAGCCGGCTGAAGATTTTTCCAGTCCGGTGCGATCTCCTCATCCCAGGCTTGCAAGCGGCCCCATTCGCTCTTATTAGTGTCATAGATCGTTGCGCCGACATCGGCAATAACATCATCGGGTACGGGAAGATCAAATTCGCTAATCGCCTGTTCGATCAGGCTTTGATCGCGGCCGCTGACATAAACCAGCCTGACTTCGGCCCGACCTGCCAGACGACGAAACAGCACTCTGGCTCCAGCCGATTCAGGCGCTTCGCCGTTGGGAATCAGTGTTCGATCCAGATCGGTACAAAGCAGAATACGACTCATGACTCTTCCCCGAAAAAGTCATAGTAATCCATCGCTTCGATGATACCGGCGGCAAAACTCTCCTGCGCGAAATAGATATGCTCAATCTCGGAAAGCTCGGAAAGCTCCTCATCATGCCGGTTGGCCACGACCACCGCCCGTGTATTGCCGCGCATCATATCCTCATCAGCTCCAGAGCCTCCGGCGGCAAGAATATTTTCCAGCGGAATATCAAACTGCTCAGCCACCCAACGCAGGGCAAACCCTTTCGATGCTCGCACAGGCAGAATATCGAGATACTGACCGAAGGAGAAAACCACATTGACCGCCTGCTCCTGCTGCGACAATAATTGTCTGATCTGCTGGACATCCGGAGCAATGGCGGGATCCATGAAATAACTGAGCTTAAAGCGGTGTTGCTCCGCCTTTGGCTGCAACAGCAAGCCGGGCACCTCACTGAGAGCCTCACTTACCGCACTGCGGTTCCACTGATGATTGATATGTTTCGTCCATACCCTGTCCTGAGTCAGGTTGGGCGCATAATGAATTTCAGTCCCCTGACTGGTAATCAGCACATCGGGTTGCGGAATACCGTACTGGCGCATCACCTTCATGGCCGAATCGAGTCGGCGACCGGTTGCGATACCGAAACTGATATGTTTGCGATGTCTGTGCATCAACTCCAGCAACCGATTGAGCGACTCGCGATCACCCATCAGGTTCTGATCCAGATCGGTAAAGATAGCCCGATCGCGGTAGAGCTCCCTTCGCCGGCTCAGCTGCATGCGCTGCAAAGGCTCGCGCTTCTGAATCAGAGGCCGGATCACATTCAGGTAGCCCTGGGCATGCGCCTGCCATGAGTAATGCTTACGCACCCCCTGCAGTCCGTTATCTGCCAGCTTACGCCAGTTATCAGTGTCGGAGAGCAGCTTTTGCAGCGTTGCCGCCATGCCCTCCTTATCCAGCGGATCGATCAAATAACCGTTATGGCAATGGCCGATAATATCGACCGGCCCACCATCCTCGGTGGCCACGATAGGCAGGCCTGAAGCCGCCGCCTCAATCAGCGTCAATCCGAAGGGTTCAGTCAATGCAGGATTGATAAATACCCCTCCGGAGAGGGCCGCCAGCCGGTAGATCAGCGCCACCTCATCGGCACTGTGATGCTTGGGGTAGGCTACCCGGCCATAAAGGTCATAGAGATCAATGGCCAGCAGAATATCCGTCAGCACATCCTGAGCCCCACTATCAAGCTCGCGAATATCATCACGGTTGCCGGCCACAATCACCAGATTAGCCATCTCCTGCAGCGCTTCCGATTCGCCATAAGCCTCAATCAGCGTGACAATATTCTTGCGCGCATCGGGACGTGACAAGGCCAGAATCATCGGCTTGTGCGGCGTACGGAAAAAACGGTTCAACTCAGCCGCTATCGAAGTGTTGATCTCATCGCCGCACGGCGGATGCAGTTTTTCCAGATCGGTCCCGGGCGGCACCACGCGCATCTGCTCGGGCTGATAGTAATCATAGAGCGCATACTGTTCGCGAATCTCCTGGCTGGTACTGGTGATCACCCGCTCGGCCACACCCAGCGTAGCCTCCTCGGCTTCGATGCGGCGGGACATATTGTACGTGGTTTCAATTTCGGTGCGTTTGACGCCACTGGCCAGCAGGCGCATGCGCTTGCCACGCCCCAGCGAATGACCGGTATGCACCAGCGGTGTGCCGAGGTGACTGGCAAGTATAGTGCCGACATAACCGGCATCGGCATAATGGGAGTGGATGATATCGGGTAATCGCGGCTGCTCGTGCAGCCAGTTCAGGGTATTGTCCGCAAAACTCTCCAGCGAATCCCACAGCTTCTCTTTGGCAATATAACCCTGTTCACCACAGGCAATGCGCACAATGCGCACATTCTCCGAGAGCTGTTCAAGCGGTTGGGCATAATCATCACTGACACTGTCATCAATAACCTGCCGGGTGAGCAGGTCAACGCGCTCGACTTCCGGACACTCGCCAAGTGCTCTTGCCAGTTCGACCACATACTTGGTCTGGCCACCGGTGTCGGCATCGCGACCGAGCTCGAGATTCTCGCCACGGATCAGGCCGTGGATGCTGACCAGAACAATATAATAACGGTCGGTGACGTGGTTGTCGTCCGCCCCTTTCTTCGCATGAGGTATGGCTTGACCTTCGGGTTGATTCATAGTTCCACCGTAGCAGTTACAGCTGTAAAATCAAGGAGGTGTGCGAAACAAAGCACCCTCACATCGGACAGGTCTGAAAGCTGAATACCCTGTCGCAGCAGAGGGCGTAAGTAACTGGCCCGATCATTGCTACTTCTCCACCACACGCCTTTACGCACGGAGACAGCTTATTATGCAAGTAAACCCATATTTCAGATTGATACTGCCGGCACTGCTGCTTGGCTTGAGCGGCTGTTCCACCTATGAGGCCATAGTCGGCTCCGACACATCAACGATGTTCTCCAGGATATCAGACAATGAGCGCCAGAATCACGGCGCCGATGATGCTTCCACGCGTTTAATGAACATCGATCATGCGCTTGACAGAAACGCCGCCAGAAACGGACTGGTGCGCGATCTTGTCGCCGAATCGGATCAGGCCTGTGACAAAACGATTGCAGCTATTTCAACACAGGTCGAAGCATGGGAACTGCGGCCCCAAAAAGCCGACAAACTGGGTTTGTTGTTACAGGACGCCATGGCGCAACGGCAGCTGGATATCATCAGTCCAGAGCTTGTCATCGATCAGCCAGCCATCTCTGCCACTCCGACAAAAGCGCTTGGGGAAGCCATCGTTGCAGCCATCAATAAAAATCGTGCGCAAATCCGCAAACTCCTGAAAGAGCGCGAAGATACGGATATCCATCGCTACCCGGTCAAACAGGCGCTGCAGGATGTTCAGGCCTACCATCACGCCTGTTCACTTCAACTCGGAGTATCCGAAGTGGCTCGCCTGTCATCCCCTCGCATGACTCCGGCAGAAAGGCAGACCGAGATCGAAGCGCTGATGCAACTGCGTCAGACCCTGATGCAACAGGGACTTAGCACGCGTTCAGTTCAGCAGAAGATCGATGCAGTTATTCTGGCGGATTAATCACCGCGTCCGCATCGGCAGTGAATGAGGTCACAAAAGGATTGCTGTTGCCCTGAACAGCCATAATTTTTCGATTGCGCTCGAGCTCCCGGGCATCGACCGGGTCTTCCCTGTTCCATACAGCCAACAGACGTTTCTGCTTCTTGCCGATATTGAGGCCATACATCCGCTCCATGTAGAAATAGGTGCGTGCAATATCACCGCGAATATGCGGCGAGGGTTCGGCCACCTTCTGTTTGAAATCAACCTCGAAATCGACGGCCCCGTAATTGCGGGCCTCGCCTGAAATCATCCCATAGCGAAAATTGGAGCGGTCGCCGTTCAATTCACCGATAGCCGGGACAAGGTTGTGCATATCCGACTCCATGGCACGGAATGTGGCATTGCTGTCGCCACAGCATTTACGCCCCTTGTACGCCTTGCCATGACTATTCGTACATACCTTGTTTTGCCAGCACTGCAGTGCATGGCCAAGGGCCCAGGCCGGCACGATATGCTCCCATTCTATTTTATTGCCGCGCTTTTCATTTTTGCGCGCCGAGTAACCGCAGGAGTGCGCATCCACATGCCCGCTCGCGTCGTACCTGCAACCGCCATAGAACGTAGTGCGATCATTCGCATAGACTTTCACCAGCTCTTTTTTTACCTGCCTGAAATTGTTGCCCGATTCATTGCCGGCAGCGATTCCGGCAACCGGCATCAGACCGACCAGGGCAAGCAGCATGATCAGCCGCATTGAAAATGTAATATCCCTGTCAAACATACGAAGCACTTCCCTGTGTCAGCATCATCTTCCCAACCATCTCCTGTTGATCGCAAAAATCCTGGCCCAAGCTGGCGACCGGGGCACATCCCTTCAGTGACCTGCAACACCACGCCGTGGTGGACGGGGACTGTATACAAACAGCCACAGGGGTGCGCCAAATGCCCGTATCCTCACAAAAAAACACCTTCAGGCAATTATTATCCACTGAAATCGACGCCTCAACAACCACCTGTCGATGTTACAGTGAAATACTATAATAAACATCAACAAAAACTCACAAATAATTGTTATTAATAGATAATATATAAAGCCTATTATTTAAGCATAGGGCATAATATGATGACAGGAACAAGTCACGTATGGATGTGCAACATTCTATCCACCGAGTTATCCACAGCCTCTGTGGAGAGATGCCGCAAGCCCTTCTGCGCCAACGGATTACGTCTTTCTGGCTCAGCCCAATAGATATACAGGGTGTTTAGAACCCCTCACCCTGCAGTGTAACAATCATTTGCCGGGAGCCGCCGGTGTCCCGATGTTCACCCAAGAAGCCCTGCCATGTGCCCAGTGCCAGACGTCCGTTACTAATCGGAACAGAGACAGCGCTGCCGATTGTTGACGCCTTGATATGGGCGGGCATGTCGCCGTCTCCCTCCAGTGTGTGCCGGTAATAAGGCTGGTTCTCCGGCACGAAATGATCGAAGTGCGCCTCCATATCGGCGCGCACATCCGGGTCGGCATTCTCATTGAGGGTCAAACTCGCACTGGTGTGCTGGATAAAGAAGTGCGCCAGACCGACACGGAACCCGGCAAGCTCCGGCAACTGCGCTAGGATTTCACGCGTCACCAGGTGAAAACCTCTGGCTTTGGCCTGCAATCGAATTGTATTCTGCTGCCACATAAGCACCTCCAAACGACTCCCCCGATTCTGCCAAATGTGCACAAAAATGCATGGGTGCAGTTTTATAATTCCATCCTAAAATGGCGCATGCTCTATTTCGACAAAGTATCCCTGCGCCGCGGTAGCAAACTGCTATTTCGCGATGCTTCCATGACCATACAAACCGGCCATAAAATCGGTATCACCGGCGCCAACGGTACCGGCAAGTCATCGCTGTTCGCCCTGATTCAGGGTGAACTGGATGTCGATGACGGCAACTTCCGCATGGATAAAAACCTCGCCATTGCGCATGTCGAACAGGAGACCCCCGCCCTGCCGACCCCGGCTGTGGAGTATATCATGCAGGGCGACTTCGAACTGACCCGCCTGCAGCAGCAGATGGATCAGGCCGAGCAGAGCGGCGATGGCATTCGCGCCGCCGAACTGCACGAACGCTTTGCCGTGATCGACGGTTATGCCGCCCGCGCCCGCGCAACGAGGCTGTTGCATGGACTCGGCTTTGCCATTGGCTCCGAGGAAAACCCTGTCGCCAGTTTTTCCGGTGGCTGGCGCATGCGCTTGAATCTGGGCCATGCCCTGATGTGCCGCTCCGACCTGCTGCTGCTCGATGAGCCGACCAACCATCTGGATCTGGAAGCGGTGGTATGGCTGGAGAAGTGGTTGAGAAACTATCAGGGCGCACTGCTGCTTATATCACATGACCGCGATTTTCTCGATCGCTGCGTCAAGCAGATTGCCTATGTCGAACACGAAGAACTGACCATTTATACCGGCAACTACTCGGACTTTGAACGCATGCGGGCTGAAAAACTGGCACTGCAGCAGACTTCCTACGAAAAGCAGCAGAAGCAGGTTGCCCACATGACCAGCTTCATTAACCGTTTCAAAGCCAAAGCCTCCAAAGCCACGCAGGCACAAAGCCGCATCAAGGCGCTCGAGCGCATGCAGATGATTGCACCGGCCCATGTGGATTCGCCTTTTTCGTTTGCCTTCAAACATCCGGGTGCCATCCCCAATCCGCTGTTGCGATTAAACAAGGTGGATGCGGGTTATGGCGATACAACCATCCTGAAAAACGTCTCTTTCAGCCTGTTGCCCGGAGAACGTATCGGACTGCTCGGCCCCAACGGCGAAGGCAAGTCCACCCTGATCAAGCTGTTGGCCGGAGAACTGGCTGCGATGCAGGGCAGCCGTGAAATCGCCAAAGACCTCTCAATCGGATATTTCGCCCAGCATCAGCTCGAGCAGCTCCACCCTGAACTGTCTCCGCTCCAGCATGTGCAGATGCTCAACGCGGCCCTGTCGGAAAAAGAGGCGCGCCAGTTTCTCGGCGGCTTCGACTTTCGCGGTGATATGGCGATCTCGCCTGTATCCCCCCTATCCGGTGGCGAAAAAGCACGACTGGTACTGGCCCTGATTGTTTATCAGCAGCCCAACCTGCTGTTAATGGATGAACCGACCAACCACCTTGATCTGGAGATGCGCCATGCACTCTCCATGGCCCTGCAAAGCTTTGAAGGGGCCATGATCCTCGTCTCACATGATCGCTACCTGCTGCGCTCGGTGTGCGATACCCTGATGCTGGTATCCGGCGGTAATGTCGATCTGTTTAACGGCGATCTGGATGACTATTCAAAATGGCTGCTGGAAACACGCAATGACGATGAGGTGGTTTCAAGCAGTGCGCCTTCGCGCAGGGATGACCGGCGCAATCGCGCCGAACAGCGCAAACAGCTACAACCACTGCGCAACAAGGTTAAAAAACTGGAAGCGGAACTGGAAAAGCTGCACCAGCGCAAAGATGAACTGGATCTTGCACTGGCTGATCCGGAGCTTTATGAAAGCACCGGCGGTGAAAAGCTGAAAAAACTGACGCTTGAACACGGACAGCTGGAGAAAAAACTGCAGGAGATTGAAGAGGCCTGGATGGAAGCCGGAGAGGAGCTGGAGAATGCCGGATAAGCACTGGTTTCTCTATCTGGTCCGCTGCAACAATGGCCACCTCTACACAGGCATCACTACCGATGTGGAGCGCCGGTTTTCCGAGCACTGCAGTGGCAAAGGTGCGAAATTCCTGCGCGGCAAAGGTCCGCTACAACTGGTCTTCCAGCAACAGGCCGGCGATCAATCCGAAGCCCTGAAAACAGAAGCGCGGATCAAAAAAATGAGCAAGGCCGGTAAAGAAGCGCTTATAAAAAGTGGAGCAAGCTAAAGCCTGACTACTCTTCAGTTTGCGCCCGTTCTTCGGGCTCCTCTTCATCATCACTACTCACGGCATCAATCACTGCACCACCGACCTGAAACGGCAGTTTAACCACGGCTGTCGTGACATCCACGGCGGCTCCCACCACGGTTGCAATGCAGCCCGACAGCGAAAGCAGCACCGCCAGCAGTAACAGATGTTTTTTCATAACGCACCCCCGGTGCTGTTCTGTGTCCGCTTAACTGCCACGGTAACCGCGTTTAAGCATGCGTTCAGAGAAACTGTTGTCAGACAGGCCGGTATTGTACTGATGCTCCGAAAACTCCATCTCGGTACGGTGTCCGGTCTGTACATTACGCATCTCCATCTTCAAAGCCGTCCAGATACCCTGAATCTGATTCACCTCGAGAACACGGAAATGTTTGAGCTCCTGCCCTTTGCGGTCCCAGTAATCGATGCGTATCGCCATATCGATATCCTTGCGCACATAATTGACTGTTTTTGAATAACCCAGATCTTTCTTTAACGCTTCGGTTTTCGGCTCGCCCTGTATCACCCAGCAATCAACATTATCGACATGCTGTGTACCCAGCCAGGTCCAGTTGTAATCTTCCAGTTCCGGCGTCTGCTTGATGTCTTCAAAGGTAAAGTCGGTCCCCATAAAATAATCGCCACGATCGGCCGCGGAAATGCGCCTCACCTTTTTCAGAGCCGGCAGGTAGAGCCACTGGTCATCATCGCGTGCCGTACCATCATAATCCCAGGTCAGCAGAGCCGTATCACGGATATTGGCCGGCTCCAGAAAATAGGAGATCGACTTGCTGTCGCGCCCCTCATCCTTGCGAAAAGCGATAATAAAGCGTTCCCGCTCCCCGCCCCTGCGATCAATCAGCTTCTGGTAAATCTTCTGGGTCAGATCATCACCGTCATCACGGTTGTCCACACGCTGCATCACTTCAATACCGGTCAGCTCCTGGCCATAAGAGAGTACGGCCGCCATGCCGACAAGAATGGAGAGCGCGAAGGTCATCAGTGCAATTTTCTGTATATTCATTCAGGACTCCTCTGTTGCTCCCCGCTGTTAAATACAAACTTCGGCCGCGCCGCCAGCAGCAGTGCCGGCAGCACCGTAATCGTGGCAATAAAGGAGGAGAACATTGCTGCGGATACCAGCATCCCCATCTCCTGATTCGGCGGCATGGCACTGGCCGTCAGCACCATGAATCCGGCAATAACAACCACGGCATTGAACAGGATTGTTTTACCGGTCGTGGCCAGCGTATGCACCAGGGCTTCCTGCGCATCACCCAGACGATTGAAATCACTACGGTATTTATAGATCAGATGAATGGCGTAATCCACCCCGATACAGATCGCGATTGAGGTAAACATTGATGAGCCCCAGCCGATGGTGGTACCGGTCAACCCCATAAAGGCAAAGTTGAGGATAACTGCCGCCAGTACCGGCGTCATGACAAATACACCGGCGGCAAACGAGCGCATCATCAGCCAGGCGGCAAGGAAAATTGCCACCACGGTCAGGGCAATCGCATTAAAATCATGAGCAGCCATTGGTTGCAAAAATGGTTATTTCGACAATAACAGATTAAATTTGGTTAAGACGGAGTGAGTGTTT
>MNWZ01000093.1 GCA_001871925.1 Zetaproteobacteria bacterium CG1_02_53_45 | reverse complement strand
AAATGCACGGTGGAACCAGTATTCGGCATCATCAAGAATGTGCTCGGATTCCGGCAATTTTCTATGCGCGGGTTGAAAAAGGTGCAAGGCGAATGGCAACTTGTGTGCATGGCATGGAATATCAAGCGGATGTTCGTCCTGAAGGCCGCATGAGGCCCTCGAGCCTTCTTGCGCCCTGCATATACATCCCCATCTTGCCCGAAAAATATGCCGGATTGGTTTGATGTATGACTGAATCCAACAACGACGTGAATCAAGTCCGACAGACTCCTAGGGACGCATATACCATCTTGTGCTGCCCGATACGTGATTTGCCGGCAAAACTTGCTGAAATCACATCCATTTCAAAATGGTCATCGCCGGAAAACAGGCGCACATGCACTTCGGCATCGGGAATATGCTGGCGAACCATGTCGGCAATGTCTTCTGGCTTTGGCGGCATACGCTTCCCTGTTACTAGGTGTTTTATTAAGCTGGTGGGCTCACCAGGACTCGAACCTGGAACCAACCGGTTATGAGCCGGTAGCGCTAACCAATTGCGCCATGAGCCCGTTTTCTGCAGCGGCGAGACTAGGGCCTAAAATCCCAGACTGCAATCATAAGCAGGACAGGGTTTTATTTGCCTGACGGGCGGCCATGAGCAACATTTGTGGCAAGCTTATCGCTCAACGCGTACAGTTGCGCCCATGAAACAGACCCTTGTCATCAAACCGATCCTTTTTACCGAACTCAATCTGCCCGAATCGCTGTTGCAAAGCATTGAGGATCTGGGCTTTACGGAGATGACGGATGTGCAGCAGATCGCCCTGCCGATGACACTGGCAGGCAAGGATGTGGCAGGACAGGGGCGTACCGGCACAGGCAAAACAGCCACGTTTCTGATTACTGCAATCAACCGTTTGCTTACCACAGAGCCCAAGGCGGGACGTAGTAACCATCATCCGCGCGTGCTGATTATCGCGCCAACGCGCGAGCTCGCAGTGCAGATTTCCGATGACGCGGCCAAGCTGGCCAAACATACCGGTCTGAAACTGCATACCGTGTATGGCGGTGTCGATTATGAGAAACAGCGCCTGGGTTTTGAGAAGGGCGTCGACATCCTGATCGGCACGCCGGGCCGCCTGATCGATTATCTGAAGAAGCGGGTCTACTCGCTCTCCAAAGCCGATATGCTGATTATCGACGAGGCAGATCGCATGTTTGACCTCGGTTTTATCAATGATCTGCGTTTTATGCTGCACCGTCTGCCCAAGTATGACGAACGTCAGTCGCTGATGTTCTCGGCTACACTCTCCCACCGTGTACTGGAGTTGGCCTACGAGCACATGAATGAACCTGAGAAGCTGCGCGCTGAAGAGGGTGATCTAACCGCTTCGGGCATTACCGAATCGATGTACCACACCAGTATGGAAGATAAATTTCCGCTACTGGTTCACCTGCTGCGCGAATCCAATGTCACACGCGGTATGATCTTTATTAATGAAAAGCGCACCGGTGAAAAAGTGGCGCGCAATCTGGCCCGCTACGGTTTTTCCGTCGGCATCCTTTCCGGTGATGTGCGTCAGCAGAAACGTACGCGTATCCTTGAAGACTTTACCAACGGCAAGTTGCACCTGCTTGTTGCCACCGATGTGGCCAGTCGCGGTCTGCATATCGACGGAGTCTCCCACGTTTTCAATTATGATCTTCCCGAAGATGCGGAGAACTATGTCCACCGTATTGGCCGTACCGCGCGTGCCGGCGCAAAGGGCACCGCTATCTCCTTTTCATGCGAGCGCTTCTGTTTCGGCCTGCCTGATATCGAGACCTATATCAGTCGACAGGTGCCGCTGTGCCATATAGAGCACGAGATGTTGCAGATCGGCAAACCGACCCATCCGGAGGCCACTGCTGAAGGATTGAAGAAAGAAGACAAGGCTGAACAGCATGATCGTCCAAAGAGTGGCGGCAAACCCGGCGGAAACCGTAATAGTCGTGGTGGCCCCAAACCCCGCCGCTAAAAATAGCCCGCACAGCCGGCATCTCCTGACTGTTCGGTCGGCCCTGACTCGTAGCTACTGAGTGCTGCCTGCAATAAACCCACATATAACTGTGGTTACGACGAGCATTCACAAATGAAAAAATAGTCTATACTGGATGCTATTCTTACGCATGGAGGCGTAGTGAAAGGGGCATCCATGCTTACTTCCTTGCAGCGCAAATTGCTGGCTATGATTCTCTCTGCTGCCATTATCTGTACCGGTATCATGGGCTGGTCATGGTATCAGTCGCATACCCTCATGCTCAATGAGTCAGTCAAGGAGCGCATGCAGGTCGAAGCCACACTGATCGGGCAGATGGCCGGCACGGCACTGGTGCAACACGACAGCGAAGCGGCAGAGAAAATGTTGGCAACGGCACTGGTTGCTGATGAACATTTCCACGCCATTCACCTGCTGTTGCCGAACTATGAACTGCTGGCTTTCGCCGGCGATATGGTTGCACCCAGGCTGTGGTTGCAGGCCGACATCGACAAGGCGCTGGAGCATGCGCCGAGCGAACACTTTCTGCTGCATCATATTGTCAGTGACAATCAGACCATCGGGCATGTGTTAATCGAACTGAATCAGGTTTCCCTGTTGCAGGATCAGGAGTCAGTGATTTATGTGATGCTGTTGACCATGTTGGTCAGCCTCTTTTTTGCAGTCGGGATCTTTGTGGTTTATCGCAATCAGGTCAGTCAGCCCCTCTCACTGTTGGCCAGGCGGATGAAGCATATGCTTGAGTCCGATCCGCTAAGTCACTGGCTTGAAGTTGGAGGTAGCTCATCACATCCTGCGTTTGAGCGCATTCCGGTAGAATTCAATGATGAGGTCGGAGAGCTTGTTTCGGCGTTCAACGGGCTGTTGGCAGATCTCGAGGCCAATTTTGATCAGGTGTGCAACCAGTATCAGGAGCTGAAATTAAGTCTGCAACAGTTCAAGGAGATGACTGTGGCCACGCCCCTGCCGATTGTCATCTCGCGCGTGGATGACGGGCAGTTGCTGTTTCATAACCCGGCTGCATTGACACTGCTTGATGACGATCGTCCGGACCCCGCCGGCAAGCATATTTCCGAATATTATGTGGATCCCGACTCCAGAAAGAAGCTGAGGCATCTGTTGCAAACTCAGGGTGCAGTCACCGGTTTTGAATTTGAAGCACGCAAGATGAGCGGCGGCAAGTTGTGGATTTCGGCCTCTGTGCGAAGCATTGTTTATAACGGTGAGGATGCCTATCTGGCGGTTCTGGCCGACCTGACAGAGCGCAAGGCGCATGAAGATCATTTGCGCCAGTTTAACGAGAAGCTCGAAGCGACAATCAAGGAACGCACGCGTGACCTGAAAAAGGCCATGGAGCAGGCCGAGTCCTCCAGTCGTGCCAAAGGCGTGTTTCTGGCCAATATGAGTCATGAGATCCGTACCCCGATGAATGCGGTGATCGGGCTGGCCCACCTGGTTCTCGATACTGAGTTGAGTCCGGTTCAGCGGGATTATCTGATGAAGATGCTTGGCGCATCAGAAGATCTGCTGGCCATCCTCAACGGGATTCTTGATCTCTCCAAGGTCGAGGCAGGCAAGCTGGTCATGGAAGAGATCGATTTTGACCTGTCTGAAACACTGGACAAGCTGACCTGCATTGCCGGCTTGAAAGCGGAAGAGAGGGGGCTGGATTTTATCGTCGATTATGCGGCCGATGTCCCCATGCATCTGGTCGGAGATCCTATGCGATTGCGGCAGGTGCTGATCAATCTGGTGAACAATGCCGTTAAATTTACCGAAACCGGTGCAATTCACCTCTCCATTGAGGTGGTCGGACAGGAGGCCGGCTCGGTGCAGCTGCACTTTTCGGTTGCCGACACGGGCATCGGCATGAGCCATGATGATCTGGATCATCTGTTCAAGGCATTTTCACAGGCTGACAGCTCTACAACGCGCAAGTACGGCGGCACGGGGCTGGGGCTGGCGATCAGTAAACAGCTGGTGAAACTGATGCATGGCCGTATGAGTGTGGACAGCGTGCCGGGCAAGGGCAGTACCTTCCATTTCACCGCCCGTTTCGGCCTGAGTAAAGCCCTGCCGTCGAAAAAGGTGGTTTTGCCGGAGACGCTCCGGGGTATGAAAGTACTCATTGTAGATGATAACCCAACGGTCAATCTGGTGCTCGAGCGATATATGGAGGCCCTGGAGCTGCATCCGGTGTGCAGTGAATCGGCAGAAGATGCGTTGCATAAAATTGAGCAGAGCGGTGAGGAGCCCTTTGATCTGTTGTTGATGGACTGGAAGATGCCGGGGCTCGACGGCATGGAAGCCAGTCGGCGCATCCGGGCGAACAGCACTCTGCTACGCCAGCCGAAGATCATTCTGGTTACTGCCTACGGTGGCAATGGCGAGATCAGTGACAAGGACAGGTCAGTGATTGATCTCTGTATGTTCAAGCCGGTGAGTATGCGTTCGCTGGTGAGTAACATCATGTCCGTCTTCGGTTGCAAACCAGCCAGCATCACGCTGGCTGAAGATCATAAACCACTGGCTTACCATGCGCCCGGGCATCTGCGCGGTGCCCGCCTGTTGCTGGCTGAGGATCATGCAATCAACTTGCAGGTGGCAATGGGGCTGCTGGACAAGGCGGGCATCAGCGTATGCGTTGCGCATAATGGACTTGAGGTACTCAAGGCGCTGGAAGAGGAGTCGTTTGATGGCGTACTGATGGATTTGCAGATGCCGCTGATGGGGGGTATGGAAGCGACCCGCAGGATTCGACAGGATGGACGCTTTAAGAAGCTTCCGATTATTGCCATGACTGCGAACACGATGGTTGATGACGTCAGAAAATGTAAAGAGGCCGGCATGAATGCGCATATCGGCAAGCCGATCAATCCGGAGCAGCTGTATCAAACACTCGGGCAACATATCCGCGCCGGTGAAAATACAACCGTGGCTGCCGGCAAGAAACACAATGGTTTTAAACTGCCGGCATTTTCTGATGAACTGCCTCAGTTGGCAGGCATCAATGTTGAGACGGGTTTGCAGCGTCTGGCCGGGGACAGGGCCGCTTACTGCAGTGTCCTCAAAAAATTCAGACACAGCCATGCAACATTTGGCGAGCAACTTCATCAGCTGATGGGGGCAGGTCAGTATGAGGATGCCCTGGAGGCACTGCATGGACTCAAGGGTGTGGCCGGCAATATCGGTGCTGATGCACTGCATCAGGCAACGAAAAATCTCGAGTTTTCTTTACAGCAAGGGGACACCGATGTTGGTGCGTTGCTTGCCGATGTTTTACAACAGCTCGATACGGTCATGCAGAGCCTGCGTTCGTGGTCGACGACCGGGAATGATTGCGTGACACAGCAGATGGATCTCGTTGAGGCGATGCCTTTGCTGGAGAGAATGCGTGAGCTGCTTATGGATAGTGACGGTGATGCACCCGATTATATGAATGAAATCAACGAGGTGTTTCGGGGTAGTGAAATAGAGGCGGAAGTGAAACATCTGCATGCCTGTATTGATCAGTATGATTATCAGGCCGCACTGAGTGTCATTAAACGGATCGTCGCGACGGTGGATTGAATGAAGCGCAGGTTTATTTCAGGGAAGAGCCGCACTTTTCGCATGTTTCGACCGTTGTGAGAATCTTCTTGTTGGCCAGCATTTTTCCGCATGATTCGCAGAAGTAAAAACCTTTCAGATTGGTATAGATGATGGCCGCAACGGCCAGTCCGAGTACAGCATAGCCCTTGACCGGGAAGTCCAGCAGATAAGCCAGCACCAGCATCATGCCCGAGAGGCTGAAGATAATGGCCGGCCATAGCCGCTTTTTCAGCTTGATGTCGATGTTAAGGGCAAATACAGCGAGCCGGGCCGTGATAAACACCACCCAGAAGAAAATAACAAAAAAAATCAGATCACCTGTGCTCAATGAAACACCCCTGTCCGGACAATAGCGGCCACTCTAGCGCAAGGCGCAGCAAACCGGAACCGGGCCAAATTGCAGCGTCTTGTCCCGAATGGCACTAACTTAAGCGACTTTATGATCCTGAAGGGTGTGTTCATTGGCCTGATTATGAGAAGATCAGAGTATGAAAACGCACCCTTATCTTCCCG
>MNWZ01000019.1 GCA_001871925.1 Zetaproteobacteria bacterium CG1_02_53_45 | reverse complement strand
CGTGGAGATCTCCCGGGGTAAGACACACGTTCTTCGTACGGGCCACGCCGAATTTACCAGACAGCACCCCGATCGATTATCGGGCATCGCAGTCCATTGCCTGCTTACCCGGCGCTGTCCGGCCTTATATCCGGTTTCTGTACGTCGCGTCCGTACTGTCGTCATTTGCTTCCTTCAGATTCCACCTCACGGTGGACACCCTTGCATAGACGGTTGCTTCCCATCGACTGGGCGCAAAGAGGGACTTCCACCCTCCTGAACGTGCGCCATGCCCGGCGCACAAACAATAAAGCCCTGACGCAAGTCGGGCCTTTATTTTCACCTCAAAACATTCAAGGCGCCATCGATCGCTGGGCGTTGAACACGTTACAGCGTGACCCGACCATGAATGCGGCGGGTGCTTAGACTGCCGGAGCACACCAGGCTACAAAACCGCAGGAGTGGATATGGATTCGGCCAAACGTGTAGCCCAGACGGACTTTCTCTCCCCGCTCAAGAGGGCTCCCCACATAAAGACAGATGCCATGGGTCGAAATATCGCGCACACACGCCACATCCACATACCGCTCTGAGCCGGGGGGGGCGGGGGGATACAACTCACCCTTTGACACACCGGGAGCGGCAAGGCGTTTTTCTTTGCGCTGTCCGACCGCCATAGGCAGCACCATCTACACCCGGTTAAACAAGCGCCGGATCATCGAACATACCAATCGACTCATTTACAACTGCATGTCCCCCGAATAGGGGACAAGGATTATCCTTGAGGCCAAAGACGGATCGCACTGCTCACCTGCAGAAAAGCCCATAAATCAACATCGCCTTAAACATTGCCCCGCACACGACCATGCCTTAACCTCCGGTGAGCAAATCCCGGGAGCAGGCATCCACAGTGATTGATTATTCAAAAGCGCCATCCGTACAAACATGAAGGTTCTGTCGGTATACAACATCAAGGGCGGCGTAGGAAAAACCACCACGGCCGTGCATCTGGCGCACGTTGCATCCGCCGCAGGCCAGCGCACCCTGATCTGGGACCTTGATCCACAGGGTTCAGCTACCTACTGCCTGCATAGCAAAGCCCGCGTCAAAGGCGGCAGCACCTCTCTGCTTGAAAGCAAACGCGAACTACACAGCCTGATTCACAGCACCCACTTCACCAACCTGGATATATTGCCGGCCGATTTCTCATACCGGCATTTCGACACACTGTTAAACGATGTGAAAAAGCCGCTGTCACGTTTGCACAAGGTACTCAAACCGATCAGGGAGACATACGATGTGGTTATTCTTGATTGTCCGCCGGGCATCACGCTGCTTTCCGAGGCCATATTCGGAGCCTCCGATGCCCTTATAGTCCCCACCATGCCGACAACACTTTCCCTGCGGACACTCAAACAACTGATCGATTTTAAAAAAGAGGCCGGGCTGAAGCAGTTGAAATTACTGGCTTTCCTCTCAATGGTTGATCAGCGCAAAAGCCTGCACAAACGGGTCCTTGAATCGCGCAAACAGCTGGAGCCATGGGTGTTGAACACGTGGATTCCCTATGCCAGCGGCATCGAACTGATGACCGAAAGGCGCATGCCGGTCACCGCCTCGCATCCGACCAGCATTTTAAGTCAACGCTACAGGCAGTTATGGCAGGATATTCTCGACGCGATGCATGCTTCAGTCAGGCATAAATAAGCGCTATTGATGCAGCTTCCGGAGCTTAGGGCAGGAAGGGACATTCAGGCAGTGATGGCGTTAAAAAAATTCACATTCGGTGCCATATCATCTTCATGCAAACTGATGCCCAGCCGGACAACATCTTCGGAGCCTACAACCGCACTCCACACCACCGTGCCCATAACCTCAATATCTATTGTTCCATGCTGGTATCTCAGGGTAATACCGCTACCGGCCGCAACAAAACCATCAGCCAGCAGGCTGACTCCATAGGGAGAAACATCCTCTACATGGCGCACAGTAACAGGACGACCTTCAGCATGCAGATGTAATTCACCCAGCAGCTGTTCTTCAAAAATATCCCTGTATTGGTTGCGGCGTTCTTCAGTCAAGGCAGCCCTCCAGATCGGGACCTATTATAGAGACTGCGTTCCCTGCTGTATGTCCCCCGAATGGGGGACAAAATCACCGCTTAATCAACCAAGGCTTTTGCTGACAATCTCGTACACATCACCCGACAGACCGTCAGTGGCGGCGATGCGCTGCAACTGGGCACGCATCAGCGCGCTGCGTTTTGGCTCCAACCGTTTCCAGCTCATCAGTGATCGCACCATACGCGATGCAACCTGTGGATTGAGCCTGTCCAGCGCCAGTACATGATCAGCAACAAACAGATAGCCGCTGCCGTCTTCAGCATGAAAGATGACCGGATTACGCATGGCAAAAGTACCGATCACTGCCCGCACCTTGTTCGGGTTGCGCAGGTCGAATTTCTCGTGGCCCATCAACGCATGCACAGACTCCAGCGTACCGGCCAGCGATGATGACGCCTGCACGGCAAACCATTTATCCATGACATTGGCTTCATGGCTCCACTGCTGTGCAAAGGCCTGCAATGCCTGGACCCGCTCATCACAATCGCAATCGGCCAGCAGAGCCAGCGCCGCGAACTGATCGGTCATATTGGCAGCTGTAACAAACTGCTTATATGCCAAAGCGATGCCCCGCTCATCACGCAGGGACATCAGGTAAGCCAGACAGACATTTTTCAGCTTGCGCTGCTGCATGGCGTCATCATCCATTCCCGTAGCCTGAGACAGACTCCGGTAGCAGGACTCCAGTTCATCAGACAGCGCCGAGGCAATCGTGCGGCGCAGCGTTTCGCGCACCGCATGGATGCGTCCCGGATCGGCAGGCGCAGTGGCTTCGGCGATATCGATTTCCGACGGCAGCATCATCGCTTCCGCTTTCAGCGCTGCATCCAGTTCGGTATCGGCCAGCAAGCGGCCGAAAGCCGTGGCCACAGCAGCAGCGGGCTCAGAGCCTTCAAGCATGGCCAGCAGAGTCTGCATGGCCAGACGCTGTGCCGCCGCCCAGCGATTAAAGGCATCGCTGTCGTGAGCCATCAAAAACGCATTGTCGTCAGCCGTATAGGGGTAATCGAGTTCAACCGGCGCAGAAAAACCACGCAACAGTGACGGCAACGGTTTTTGCCGCACATTGATAAAGGTAAAAGAGTGTTCTCTCTCACGCAGCAGCAGAGTACGACTCTCACCTTGCGGCTGCACCTCGCCTTCAAGCTGCAAGGCCTGGGCTGAACCGTCGGGCAGCAGCAGGCCCAGACTCATCGGAATGAGAAACGGTTTTTTCTCCACCGCTTCCGGCGTTGATGGACAGGATTGGGAGCAGTGCAATGTACAGCGCTCGCCATCCGCATCGTATTGCATGGTGACCGTCAGCTTTGGCGTACCGGCCTGCTCATACCAATGCTGCATCTGTGACAGATCGGTTGCATTGGCATCGGCCATGGCGGTCAGAAAATCTTCCGTGCTCACCGCCTGCCCGTCAAAACGCCGGAAATAGAGATCCATACCGCGCCGGAACCCCTCTACACCCAGCAGGCTCTGATACAGGCGCACCACTTCAGCCCCCTTCTCATAGACGGTCACGGTATAAAAATTATTAATCTCCATATAGGAGGAGGGCCTGATCGGATGCGCCATGGGGCTGGCATCCTCGGCAAACTGACGGCTGCGCAGCATGCGCACATCCTCAACACGTTTCACTGCCCGCGAATGGGTATCGGCGGTAAACTCCTGATCTCGGAATACCGTCAACCCCTCCTTCAGACTGAGCTGGAACCAGTCGCGGCAGGTCACCCGGTTGCCGGTCCAGTTGTGAAAATACTCGTGCCCGATCACCGCTTCAATGGCAATATAATCGGCATCCGTGGCCGTCTCGGGGCTGGCAAAGACCAGTTGCGAGTTAAAAACATTCAGCCCCTTGTTCTCCATCGCCCCCATATTGAAATCATCCACGGCAACGATCATGAACAGGTCAAGGTCGTACTCCAGCCCGAAGCGCTGCTCATCCCAGATCATCGCCCGCTTTAATGAAGCCATGGCATGTCCGCAGTGATCGATGTGGTGGGCCTCGGTATAGATGCGCAGTGTCACATCACGGCCTGAGGCCGTGCGATAACTATCCTCCACACAGGCCAGGTCACCGGCCACCAGCGCAAACAGATAACAGGGCTTGGCGAACGGATCAGACCATTGTACCCAGTGCTCTCCATCCTCCAGCCCGCCTGAGCCAACCGGGTTGCCGTTGGAAAGCAGTACAGGGTTGACTGCTTTATCCGCCACAATGCGCACATCGAACGGCGCCATCACATCGGGGCGATCCTGATAATAGGTAATGCGCCTGAAACCCTGCGCCTCGCACTGGGTACAATAATTGCCGCCGGAACGATATAACCCCTCCAGCGCCGTATTACCTTCAGGATCGATGCGGGTAGTGATTTCCAGTTCAAAAACATCTGGCAGAGCGCTGATAGAGAGGCCAGATTCGTGCAACTGATAAGCCTGAAGTGGCTGCCCGTCGAGCCGCACACTGATCAGCTCCAGATGATCGCCGTCCAGTTCCAGTGCTGCGCCCGCTATAGCCAGACTGTTGCGATGGTATTTCACGCTGGAAACCACTTCCGTGGCTGACGGGTGCAGCGTAAATGTCAGCGACACATGATCGACCAGAAATGCAGGCGGCTGATAATCTTTCAGATAGATGGTTTTCGGCTGGGTCATTATTAAATCCTTGAACTAAAATTCGCTGCAGATGCTCTGAAACGCCGGAGCACTGCTTTTACAAACGCCTGCACTGTTTTGCTGCGGGAATATCAGGCTGTAATGGCGTTATAAAATTCTACATTCGGCGCCATGTTTCCTTCTTCCAGATAGATGCCCAGAGAGGTGGATTTACCCGCATCGGCAGGCCTGCACCAAACCACGGAGCCTGAAACCTCGAATCTGGAGTTGCCATGCACATACTGCAGGGCAACCAGGCAGCCGCTGGAGACAAGACCATCAACCAGTAATCCTATACCGAAGGGCGAAACATCCTGAACATCGAGAATAGTCACGGGCTGACTGTCGATATACAGGGATAGCAGCCCTTCCGACTGCACTTCAAAGGCCTGCCTGTCATGACTGCGACGTTCACTCTCCAAAACAGGCCTCCTTGCGCACGCTTATTAATAGATGTGAATGTATGAGGCATGTGAATGGAATACAATGAAAAGGTAGAGATAGTCGTCTGCCTGCCCATTGTATTCAGGCAGACGACCGGGGCCAGTATAGCACAGATATTGCGCACCGATGTGAGCGTCTTCACTTTTATTCAAAGATGCAGATCAGGATGGTGCAGCAGTGGCTGTATCAGCCTGACTGCAGATGTGCCATAATAGCTATCGGCATGGAACATACCTCTCTGGTCAGCGCAGTCGTCTGGAGCATATTCAGCCTGCTGCTCGTCGCGCTTTTCATCCAGTTTCTGGCACAGCGTATCCGTATGCCGTTCACCATCCTGCTGGTGCTCGTCGGCATCGGCCTGAATTCACTCTACGGACTCGATCCCGGACACTTCGCCATCTTTCAAACACTGAAAATTTCACCGGATATCATCCTCTACATATTCCTGCCGGCCCTGATCTTTGAAGCAAGCTACAATCTGGATGCCCGGCGACTGCTGCACAATATCGGCCCGGTACTGACGCTGGCCGTGCCGGGACTGCTGATCTCCACGTTCGTGATAGGCACATTTCTCTGGCTGGTCACCGCAATACCTTACTCTATCTCGCTGCTGCTCGGTGCCATCCTCAGCGCCACCGACCCGGTTGCCGTCATCGCCATCTTCCGCCAGATGGGTACTCCCGAGCGCTTGTCCACGCTGATCGAAGGCGAGAGCCTGTTCAACGATGCTACCGCCATTGTGGTGGCAGGCATCCTGACCGGCGTCGTCCTTGAACAGAACGGCGCGACCACGGTAGGCGGCGGCATCGCCACCTTCCTTGTGCTTTTTCTTGGTGGTCTGGCTGTCGGCATTGGCCTTGGTTATCTCACCGGCAAGATCATCGGATGGATCGCATCGGAATCGTTTATCGATATCGGTCTGACCACTGCCCTGGCCTATCTTTCCTTCCTGATCGCCGAGGATATTTTCCATGTCAGCGGCATCATGGCCACCATGGGAGCCGGTCTGACGCTGGGCAGCTGGGGCCGCATCCGTATCTCCACATCGGTGCGCATCTACCTCGAACATTTCTGGGCCCTGCTCGCATTTCTGGCCAATGCACTGCTCTTCCTGTTGGTCGGCATGAAGGTGGATCTGGGCTCCATGTGGCAGACCATGGATCTGCTTGTCTGGGTCATCGCAGCCATGCTGATCGCACGCGCCATTGTCATTTTCTGCATGCTGCCGCTGGTCGGTCGCCTGCCCGGTTCGCAACCGATCCCGTTTCCCTACCAGTTCATCATGTTCTGGGGTGGCCTGCGCGGTGCCATTGCACTGGCTATTGTGCTGAGTCTGCCCGAGTTCGCCTATGCCGACCTGTTTGTCGCGCTGGTGATGGGTGCTGTATTGTTTACGCTGGTGGTGCAGGGACTATCGCTCGAACCGCTGATGAAAAAACTGGGCCTCGACATCCCCCCGCTCGCCGACCGTTTCGCCTTTATCGAACTCGACCTTGCCTCCAGGCAACGGGCCATGAAACGATTGCCAAGACTCAAGGATGGCGGTTTTTTCTCCAGCCGCATCGCCCATAACCTGACCGTGGAGTGTGATCACGCCATCAGCAGTGCCATGCAGAAGATCAGAGTGTTGCGTGCCAGCGAGATGGACAAGGTCAATGAGGTAAACCTGCTCTACCTGCGGGCGCTGACCGATGAGAAGGTCTTTTACACCGAGATGTACAATGAGGGACACATCAGCGAAGGCGCTTACCGCGAACTCGCACTGGTACTGAACCTGCAGATCGATGCCCTGCGCTATCACGGCGTCTTCGAGCATGTGCACTCCCATCGCATCAAACGCCTGCTTGAGCAGTTTTTTTTCCACGTTGCCAATCATCAGGCACCGTGGCTGATGCCGATTGCAGAGAAACTGCGCATGTCGCGCATCATCCTCGATTATGAACAGATCTGGGCTCACTATCTGGGCAGTCGTCATGTCATCAAAGCGTTCGGCAAACTGGAAAAAATGGAACTGATGCGCGACGAGTCGGCCGAAAAAGTAATCAACAAATACCGTGCCTGGCATGAACTGGCGGCCAAACACCTCTACAATGTCAGTGAGCAATATCCCGAATTCGTCACCTCCATGCAGCGCCGGCTCGGCCAGCGCATGCTGCTGCTGGCAAAACTTGAAATCACCGAGAAGAAAGCCGAAGAGGGCTTTCTGCCCGAGGGTATTGCCAAAGCCATTGAGGCCAGCCTCAATAAACAGTTAAGTGCGCTGCGCGGCCAGCCGATAGAGCCGATCCACGACGACCCGGCCAGTTTGCTGCGGCGAGTACCGCTGTTCTCGGAACTCGACAGCGGGGAGATCGGGCTACTGGCAAAGCTGGTCAGCAAAGGAAGCCTGCTGGAAAATGAGTTCCTTGTGCAGCAGGACGAGGTGAGTGAAAGCCTGTTTATCATTGCACGCGGTCTGGCGCGTATCACATTTGATAAACAGCACAGCGAACGCGAAGGCACCCTGATGGCCGGCGAATTTTTCGGCGAAAAGGCCTTGATGGGGCACGGTTCCGGCAACGCCACGGTGCAGGCGGTCATCTCCTGCATCGTGCATGAACTTAAACGTAAAAACCTCCTCAAGCTGCTGGAAAATGAATCGGAACTTGCAACGAAACTGGCCGACCGCGATGCCGTACTGCACAAAAGAAGCATCCTTTCGCATCATAAAAAACCTTCATCTGCCGGCAACAGATAAACTGCCGGTTGATTATGAAGAAAATTCATGCTTTGCACCATCGATTTTGGCAGGCCGTCCATGGCCTGCACGCAAGCGCTGAATTATTCAGCGCTTCCTTAAACAGTCACGTGGCGGTAAATGCACAATCGGATATACTGCCCCGCTCTCATGGCCAGCGACCCTCAAACCATCAACGAACTGTTCGATAAACTCGCCGGCTGCATGCTCAGTGATCGGCGCAGCCTCACCAAACGCCTTCACGGACTGCGCCAGCGCCAGAAACAGGGAAAACCCTTTGACCAGCTGCTGGCAAAGTTGGCTGTCGAGATTGAAGCATCGGCAAGCTGTTTCCGGAAACGTTTTGACGGTCGTCCAACCATCACCTATCCCGAAGAGCTGCCGGTATCGGATAAACGTGAGTCGATTGCCCGGGCTATCACAGCGCATCAGGTGGTGATCATCGCCGGTGAAACGGGCTCGGGAAAAACCACCCAGATTCCGAAAATATGTCTTGAGTTGGGGCGCGGCACAGCCGGCCTGATCGGCCACACCCAGCCGCGCCGTATTGCCGCTCGCTCGGTCGCCGGGCGCATCGCCAAAGAGCTGAACAGCCGCATCGGTGAACATGTCGGTTACAAGGTCCGTTTCTCCGACCACACCCGCAAAGAGGGGTATATCAAGCTGATGACCGACGGCATCCTGCTGGCCGAGATTCAGGGTGATGCACAACTGCTGGCCTATGACACGATCATTATTGATGAGGCGCACGAGCGCAGCCTGAATATCGATTTCCTGCTCGGCTTCCTCAAGCAACTGCTGCCCAAACGCCCCGACCTGAAGGTGATTATCACCTCTGCCACGATCAACACGGCCCGCTTCTCCGCCTTTTTTGCCGATGCGCCGGTGATTGAAGTGTCGGGGCGCAGTTATCCGGTCGAGATCCGTTATCGCCCCATTCAGGGTGACGAGGACGAGCTGGATCGTGACCTGCCCCAGGCCATCTGTGACGCCGTCGATGAGGCGGCAATCTCCGATCCGTTGGCGGATATCCTCGTATTCCTGCCCGGTGAGCGTGAGATTCGCGAAATATCCGATGCCCTGCATCAGCATAAAATGCTGCATACCGAAGTGATCCCGCTGCTCTCGCGCCTCTCTCCTGCCGAGCAGGATCGGGTCTTCCAGTCGCATACGGGGCGGCGCATCGTGCTGGCTACCAATGTGGCGGAAACATCACTGACCGTGCCCGGCATCCGATTCGTCATCGATTCGGGACTTGCCCGCATCAGCCGCTATTCCGTGCGCACCAAGGTGCAGCGTTTGCCGATCGAGCCGGTTTCGCAGGCCTCGGCCAACCAGCGTTCCGGGCGCTGCGGGCGTGTGGCATCTGGTATCTGCATCCGTCTCTATTCCGAGGAGAGTTTTAACAACCGGTCTGAGCAGACCGACCCGGAAATCCGCCGCACCAATCTGGCCAGCGTGATTCTGCAGATGAGTAATCTGGGGCTCGGTGAGTTAAGCAGTTTTCCGTTTATGGATGCGCCGGAGAAGCAGGCCATCCGCGATGGTTACCTGCTGCTTGAAGAACTGCAGGCCGTGGATACCGGCAAACAACTCACCCCGATCGGGCGCAAACTGGTGCGTCTGCCGGTTGATCCGCGTATCGGACGCATGCTGCTGCAGGCGGACAGCGAGTCCGCACTGCATGAGATGCTGATTATCGCATCCGCTCTCTCCGTGCAGGACCCGCGCGGCAGGCCTATGGACAAACAGCAGCAGGCCGATGAAAAACACCGTGCATTTGCCGATCCGACCTCGGATTTCATGACATGGCTGAAGCTGTGGAACTGGTATCACGAGCAGGCGCGCCACCTCTCGCGCGCCAAGCTGCGCAAGCTCTGCCACGACCGTTTCCTCTCCTATATCCGCTTGCGCGAATGGCATGATCTGCACAGCCAGTTGCTCGCCATTGCATCCGAGTTGAAGATGACACCGAACAGTGCCGCGGCCACGCCTGATGCGGTGCACCGCGCTTTGCTTTCCGGCCTGCTCAGCCATGTTGGTTTCTATGATGATGAGAAACGCAACTATCTCGGTGCGCGGGGACTGAGGTTTTCCCTCTTCCCCGGCTCGGCCCTGTTCAAGAAACCGCCGAAATGGGTGGTCTGCTCCGAGCTTGTGGATACCACCCGCCTCTATGGTCGCACGGCTGCCGCCATTGATCCCGCATGGCTGGAGCCGCTTGCCCCGCATCTGGTTAAAAAGAGTTATAGCGAGCCGCACTGGTCAAGCAAACAGATGCAGGTCAATGCCTTTGAGCGCGTCACCCTCTACGGCCTGCCGGTGATCGCCAGGCGGCGCATCAACTACGGCAGCATTGATACGGTCATCTCCCGGGAACTGTTTATACGCCATGCGCTGGTGCAGTTCGAGATGCGCAGCCACGGTAAGTTCCTGGCTCACAACAGGCAGTTGATTGCCGAGCTGGAACGGCTGGAGGCCAAATCCCGCCGGCGCGATCTGCTGGCCGAGGAGCAGGTCGCATTCGATTTCTTCGATGCCATCATTCCCGACTCCGTTTTCAGCGGCAAACTGTTCGAGCAGTGGCGCAAGCAGGCCGAGCAGAAGAGCCCGATGCTGCTCTACCTGAGTAAACAGATATTGCTGCACAGCGATGCCAAACAGATTGATGGCAGCGCCTTCCCCGATTTTCACGTCGACGGCAAACTGAAACTGAAATTCAGCTACCACTTCGACCCGACCCACAAGGCCGACGGCGTCACCCTGATTGTGCCCCTGCCGGTACTCGGTCAACTGGATGTCACCCGTTTCGAGTGGCTGGTGCCGGGCATGCTGCAGGAAAAACTGGTGCAACTGATCAAGAGCCTGCCCAAAACGCTGCGCCGCAACTTTGTGCCCGCGCCCGAATTCGCCCGCGCCTGCGCTGAGAGCATGGTGTTCGGCAAGGGTGAACTGATGGACGCCTTTGCCCGCGAGCTTGGTCGCATGACCGGTGTAACGCCGCATCACAGCGACTGGGGCAATCTGGAGCTGCCTGCGCATCTGGCCATGAAATTCAAGCTCATCGATGAGCAGGGAAAAGTCGTGCAGATCGGCTCCGATCTCAGAGTCCTGCAAAGCAAATATGCGGCAGACAGCCGCCAGAGCCTGCAGGCCATCGATGCGGTGCAGAAACTGCAGTGCAGCGGCATCACGCGCTGGGACTTCGGCGATCTGCCCGAATCACTGAGCAGCACCCGGAAAGGTCTGCAGCTGCAGTTTTTCCCGGCGCTCTGCGATGACGGACAGAGTATCTCCATACGCATATTTGAAAGCCGTCACGAAGCGACTCAGGCCATGACAAAAGGATTGGACAGACTGTTCATGTTACACCTGCACCAGCAGGTGGAGATGCTCAGGAAAACCACCCCGCAACTGCAGAAGATGGCGCTGCACTACGCCCTGATCGGCAACCCCGCCACGCTCAAGGATGAACTGATTGCAGCGGCCTTTGATGAACTGTTTCTTGCTCAACCGCTGCCGTACTCTGAGGCCGCATTCACGGCCAGGCTCGATGCAGGCCGCGCACAGATCGTGAAGCAGACCAGCAAGCTCGCCGATCATGTCAGTGCAGCCCTCACCAATCATGCTGACCTGCTCACCGCGCTCGCCACTGTCCGCTCGCCATTGCTCAAACCTGTGGTCGATGACATCACCCGCCAGATCGGCCGCCTCGTCTACCCCGGCTTTGTCGGCCAGACACCTGCGACATGGCTGGCCCACTTCCCCCGCTTCATTGAAGCCGCGAAAGTGCGCCTCTCCAAAGCAGGCCGCAACCTCAAGCAGGACAAAACACATGCCGATGCGATTGAGCAGCTATGGAGCAACTACGCCGCCCGTCTCGAAGCCCTGCAGAAAACCCGCTCCGACACCGCCCCCCTCACAGAGTTCCGCTGGCTGATTGAGGAGCTGCGCGTATCCCTCTTCGCACAGGAACTGAAAACCAGCACCCCTGTCTCCCTGAAAAAACTGGAAACCCTTTGGCAGGGATTGAGATAACTATAACCTCACCGGAAAAACCGACGAAACAGGCTTGATATGTTTTTTGTAAACATCATCATCGCAGACAGGTTGTGAAAGCAAAGACTGGGGAGAGGCAAAACGTGGAGATTAAAAGTACCTGGCAAGATGATGGCAAAGGCCTGCACAGGAAATATATCGGCGAACTTTCCATGTGCGATGTTCTGGAAGCAACGATTGAACTTCAGGAACACCCACAGTTTAATTCCCTTCAGCATATTATTGAAGACTACACAGATGCGACTAACGCTCCATTTCAGCCCACAGATATTAAAGACTTTAGCAGCGTCGTTAGCCTTAGGGCCAATACAAAGCGTGCGTTGAAAATTGCAATTATCTCCCGCGACTCACCGGAGTCTACAGCCACAGCAAATAGTTTCTGTGATTACATGAAACAGTGTCATTATGAATGTAAGGTTTTCTACTCTGTAGTCACTGCTCTATTGTGGGTAAAAGTTTCTTAAATACTTTTCAAATCTCTCCGCTCTCGCTTTTATACCCCTGACTTTGCTATTCACAAGAAAACTCATATTTATTTGCGCATTGCTAGAAAGTACAGAACAACTAGCATAAGTCCCATGAACAACGGCGTAGCAGCAATATTCGAACATGCATGAGATGTCGCTGTGCGAGAGCATCATCGGGATTGCCGAAGAGCAGGCATCCGTTCAACATTTCAGCAAAGTGAAATCGATCCGGCTGGAAATCGGCAAGCTCTCCTGCGTGCAGGCTGATGCGATGGCTTTTGCCTTTGATGCCGTGGCAAAAAACACGATTCTCGACGGCGCACGGCTGGAGATCGATGAGGTGCCCGGCAAAGGCTGGTGTGCAGGCTGCTCAACCGAAGTCGAGATCAACCAGCGCTACGATGGCTGCCCATTGTGTGAATATTACCCGATTGAGATCAGGCAGGGCGATGCCATGCGCATCAAGGATATGGAGGTCGAATAATGTGTACGGTATGCGGATGCGGTGAAGCTGATCAACATGGACATTCCCATGAGCATGGTCACGAGCACAAACACGACCACCATGGCCATAGTCACGAGCACGGCCACTCTCACGATCATGCACATGATCACGACCACAGTCATGAACACAGTCACGATCACGATTACAGCAAAGGTGAGGCCGGCGTGCATGTTGCGGGCTTTTCCCAGGCGCGACTGATCAGTATCGAGCAGGATATCCTGGCCAAGAATAACCGCTATGCCGATGCCAACCGCCGCCTTTTCAACGAACGCGGTATTCTGGCACTGAATCTGGTCTCCAGTCCGGGAGCCGGTAAAACCACGCTGTTGACCGAAACGATCAGGGCGCTGGGCAGTGAATTTCCGATGTCGGTGATCGAGGGCGATCAGCAGACCAGCGTGGATGCCGATCGTATCAAGGCCACGGGTGCTGCTGCGATCCAGATCAATACCGGCAAGGGCTGTCATCTCGACGGGCACATGGTCGGCCATGCGCTTGAAGGACTGAAGCCCGAAACCGGCAGCATCCTGTTTATCGAGAATGTCGGCAATCTGGTCTGCCCCGCCGCTTTCGATCTCGGTGAAGCAGCCAAGGTGGTCATCCTCTCGGTGACCGAGGGTGCCGATAAACCGCTGAAATATCCGGACATGTTCCATGCCGCCGGCCTGATGATACTCAACAAGACCGACCTGCTGCCCTATGTCGATTTCGATGTAGAGGCCTGCTGCAACTATGCCCGGAGAATCAACCCCGGCATCAAAATCCTGCAGCTCTCGGCCACCAAAGGTGACGGTATGGGACAGTGGCTGAACTGGCTGAAGGCCAACCATGCACTGGCCCAGATCGGCAAACCTGAACAGGAGGACCTTGCCTGATGTGTCTGGCAGTACCGGCCAGGGTCGACTCCCTGGATCCTGCCACATCCATGGCCATAGTTGATCTCGACGGCATCCGCAAAGAGGTCTCCACGCAGTTGCTCGATGAAGTGGCCGTGGGCGATTATGTGCTCGTGCATGTCGGCTTCGCACTGGAGCGCATCGACCCGGTGGAGGCTGCGAAAACGCTGGCTCTGTTCGCGGAATTGCGCGCTTTGGATAATGAGATATGAAATACGTTGATGAGTTCCGTGATGGTGATGTCGCCCAACTGCTGGCCAAACTGATCCGGCGCACAGTTAATCCCGAGCGCAATTACCGGCTGATGGAGTTCTGCGGCGGGCATACCCATGCAATCTTCCGCTTCGGCATTCATGACCTGATGCCTGAGAATGTCCGTTTTGTGCACGGTCCCGGCTGCCCGGTCTGCGTCTTGCCGGCCGGCCGCATTGAAGCGGCGATCAAGCTGGCCGAAGAGAGCGATGTCATCCTCTGCACCTATGCCGACCTGATGCGCGTACCGGCAGGAAAACGCGACAGCCTGCACAAGGCGAAAGCGCGCGGTGCGGATATCCGCATGATCTATTCGGCCACCGATGCGCTGGGCATTGCGCAGGCCAACCGTGACAGACAGGTGGTCTTTTTCGCCATCGGCTTTGAAACCACCACCCCGCCGACAGCTGCCGTGCTGAAAATTGCCAAAGCCATGGAACTGACCAACTTCAGCGTCTTCTGCAACCATGTGCTCACACCACCGGCCATGGCCCATATTCTCTCAGCCGGTGAAGCGAATATCGACGGTATCCTCGGCCCCTCGCATGTCAGCACGATTATCGGTAGTCAGGCCTATGCAGGCTGCTGCGAGCAGTATGCGAAACCGATCGTGATTGCAGGTTTTGAACCGCTCGATGTCATTCAGGCCACACTGATGCTGATCCGCCAGATCAATGAGGGCCGCTGTGAAGTGGAGAACCAGTACACGCGCGCAGTCACTCAATCAGGTAATAAAAAGGCACGGGCTCTGATGGCTGAAACGTTTGAAATGCGCCCGATCTTCGAGTGGCGCGGATTGGGGGCATTGCCCGACAGTGCCCTGCAGATCAGACCGGAGTATGCCGGCTTTGATGCAGAGATTCGTTTTGCCATGCAGGCGATTGCAACCGCTGATATCAAGGGGTGTATTTGCCCGGCCGTGCTGCGCGGTCTGAATAATCCGGATGAGTGCAAACTCTTCGGCACGGCCTGCACGCCGGAAGATCCGAAGGGCGCTTGCATGGTCTCCTCCGAAGGCGCATGTGCAGCTTACTATAGTTTCGGCAGGTATCGCGTGACAGAGGCAAAGCGGTGAACAAACTCGACCAGCGTGCATCTGATCCCGCTTGCTGTTTTTCGGCAGCGGCCTTCAACGTCGGTTTGACGCCGGTGTTGCGAAGATGCGTTCTGCGAAGATGCGTTCTATGCCGCTTTGAGAGAAATGTTTCGCATGGCAGGTAACAGGCGGCGCTGGTTCAGGTACAGCCTGAGGCAACACATTGCAGCGGCAACGGCAGGGATCGCGATTGCATTGTCACTGGGCATCAGCTACCTCGCCGCCGATATCAGCAAGAACCAGATCGAGAGCCGGGAGGGTGCCGCTTTCGCCAGCCATGCCCACCATACGGCTGAAATGCTGGATCGCGGCATGTTCGAGCGTTATCGCGAGATGCAGGTGGCCTCCGTGCTGAGCGACATCAGCGATCCGGCCATCTCCATCGACACCAAACGCAAGGTGCTAGAACGCATGCAGGGCTCGTTCAATGCCTATGCCTGGGTAGGCATCTGCGATGCCAACGGTATCGGTATGGTGGGTACGGGCAAGTATCTCGAAGGCAAGGATCTCAGCCAGCGCCCGTGGTGTACACAAGGTCGCGACAAGCCCTATGTCGGTGATGTACATGATGCACTGCTGCTGGCCAAAATACTGCCCAATCCCTCGGATCAGGATTTCTACCTTCTCGATGTCGCGGCACCCGTTCGCAAGCCTGACGGGACACTGCTCGGTGTGTTGTGTGGTCATATCTTCTGGGACTGGGCCGAGGAGATGCTCAACCTCAGCAGCAATGCATCCACAGATACCCTGCTGCTAGGCAAGGATGGCCTGATTCTGGCCGGGCCGTTGCCTGCACGCAGCATGCTTGCCGATACAGCACCGGAAACCATGGCTGCGATCATGAAACTAGATACGGGGTTTTTGCTTGAAACATGGAGTGATGGCAAGACCTACCTGACCGGTTTTGCCCGCGCCAACGGCTACCGTGATTACCCTGGCCTCGGATGGGTCTCGCTTTACCGTCAGGATGTGGATATCGCCTTTGCCCCCGCCCGCGATCTACAGAAGCGAATCCTCCTGCTCGGTCTCGGTCTCGGGCTGCTGTTCGCGGTCATCGGCTGGTTTCAGGCCGGCAGGATCGCAAGGCCGATTCAGGCCATCACCAATGCGGCAAAAAATGTGGCTGGCGGAAACCTGGCCTATACGGCGCCTGCCATTCATGCCGACAAAGAGGTGGAGGAGCTGGCCGATTCCATCCAGCAGATGACCTCGACCATGAGTCATGAAATCAATGAGCGCAAACAGGCCGAAGAGAGGTTGCGGAAAATTTCCGAAGCGGTACATCAAGCGGGCGAAGGGGTGATCATTACCGACCGGTACGGGGTGATCGAGTATATCAACCCGGCCTGCAGCGACATCACAGGATATACGCCGGAAGAGCTGATCGGCAAAACACCGGCAATTCTGAAAAGCGAGCATCAGGATCCCGGCTTTTACAAACACCTGTGGCAAACCATTACCGCGGGCGAAGTCTGGCACGGCACACTGATCGACAAACGCAAGGACGGTGTCCTCTACCCGGCGCTGATGTCCGTGGCCCCGATCCGCAATGAGGCGGATGAGGTCACCCACTATGTATCGATCCAGCAGGATATGACAGGGCAGAAGAAGCTTGAAGAGCAGTTCATGCAATCCCAGAAGATGGAGGCGCTCGGCACGCTGGTCGGAGGCATTGCCCATGACTTCAACAACATGCTTGCCGGCATCAATGGCAACCTGTTTCTGGCCGGCAATGAGCTGAAGGGGCAGGAAAACGTCAGGCAGAGGCTGAAGCAGATCGAAACCCTGTCGTACAGGGCCGCAGACATGATCAAGCAGATGATGGCCTTTGCGAGAAAGGGAGCTATCCACAGGACGGTGATCAACCTGAGCGATCAGATGCAAGAGGTGGTGAAACTTGCTCAGGCGGCGATTCCGGAAAGCACACAACTGATACTGAAGCTGGATAAGGGTGATCTGAAGATTCTCGGCGATGCCACGCAGCTGCATCAGATCGTCCTCAACCTGGTCAATAATGCCCAGCATGCAATCAATGAGTCTGTCCATCCATGCATCACGATAGGCCTGGAACATTTCGAAGCAGATCGGGAATTCATGGCAGCTCACCCTGAAATGCATGCGACTGCTTTCGCGCATTTCTATGTGGAGGATAACGGCTGCGGCATCAGTGAAGCGAATCTGTCGCGCGTCACCGAGCCGTTTTTTACAACCAAGGCGGTCGGTAAGTGTACGGGACTCGGATTGCCGATGGTTTTCGGAGCGGTGCAGTCTCATGAAGGTATATTGGAGATCGACAGCACAGAGGCACAGGGAACTGTGGTCCATATATACCTGCCGTTGCAGGACAGTGGTGAGCAACAGGCTTTCGAGCACAGGGAGCGGAGCAGGGTTATTCATGGCAATGGCGAAATCATACTGCTGGTCGATGACGATCAGAGCGTGCTCGATGTCACACGTGAGGCACTGGAATCCATTGGCTATCGCGTGATCGTGGCATCCGAGGGCAGGCAGGCCGTTCAGGTCTATTCAGAGCATGCGATGGATATCGCGCTGGTATTGATGGATGTGGTGATGCCGCAAACAGGCGGCGTGGAAGCCGCAAGACAACTTCGCCAGATCAATACGCAAGTCCGGATCGTGTTTATGACAGGTTATGACAGGGAACAATTTTCTCAGGATGATGCACTGTTGGAACAAAATACCGTTATCCAGAAACCGCCTCATATTGAAACATTGGCTACAATACTTGCTGAATTGATAGCACAGAGCCGGTGAATCCATCCTGATGCAAACAGCATGATCGAAGCCACTGACACTTTATCCAGAGAGGCAAAGCAATGAGTAAACCGGACATTGGAAAAGGCCTCATCGAGATGAGCCACGGCAGCGGCGGCAGAACATCGGCACAGCTGATCGAAAACCTGTTCCTGCGCCACTTCGACAATGCATGGCTCCGGGCCGGCAACGATTTTGCCGCCTTCGACGTGCCTGCCGGGCGTATGGTCGTCAGCACCGACAGCCATGTAGTCACCCCTCTGTTCTTCCCCGGCGGCGATATCGGCTCACTCTCGGTGCACGGCACCATCAATGATGTGGCCATGAGCGGCGCCAAACCACTGTATCTCACGGCCGGTTTTATTCTCGAGGAGGGTTTTCCGCTTGCCGAGCTGGAGCGCATTGTGACCAGCATGGCCAAAGCCAGCCGTGAGGCAGGCGTACCCGTGGTGACAGGTGACACCAAGGTGGTCGAACGCGGCAAGGGCGACGGGGTATTTATCAACACCACCGGCATCGGCATTGTGCCCGAAGGCTTGAATATTGCAGGTAGTCGCGCGACAGCGGGCGATGTCATTATCGTCAGCGGTTATATCGGCGATCATGGTGTCGCCATCCTCTCCTCTCGCGAGGGGCTGGAGTTCGGCACCACGATTGAATCGGACTCCGCGGCCCTGCACACACTGATCGCGGATATGGTGGCAGCGGTGCCGGATATTCATTGCCTCAGGGACCCGACACGCGGAGGGCTGGCCACCACACTTAACGAGCTGGCGCGCCAGTCTCATGTCGGCATGCGCCTCAACGAAACCTCCATCCCTGTCCGCGCCGAGGTCAGGGGCGCCTGCGAACTGCTCGGGCTGGACCCGCTGTATATCGCCAATGAGGGTAAGCTGATCTGTATCTGTCCTGCAGCAGCTGCTGACAAGCTGGTGAATCTGATGCAGCAGCATCCGCTGGGAGCAGATGCCGCCATCATCGGAAAAGTTGTCGCAGATGAACGCCAGCTGGTTGTCATGCAGACCGCCTTTGGCGGCCAGCGCGTGGTGGACTGGCTGGCCGGTGAGCAGTTGCCGCGCATCTGCTAGACAATGACATTAAACCTACTACGCACTTCGTCTGCTGCGTTGCGCGGTGCTCGCACCTTCAACATATTACACAATATGCCTCAGTTGCTGCGCTCCGTGCGCCTTGCATCCGAAGCGCTCGCTACGGTTTAATATCATTGTCATGAGTTCCCCTCGAACCATTTCAGTGACGTTGCCCGAAGGGTTTGCATCAAATGCGAATGTTCTGGCGCTCGGCGGTGAGCTGAAAAGCAGTATCTGCCGGATTGCAAATGGTAAGATTTGGATTTCCGAGGTCATGGGTGACCTTGAACAGGAGCTCGTTTACCGACATTTCACCGCACAGGTGGATGCGGCTTTCAGTGATTCATCCCCCAACCTGCTGGTGATCGATAAACATCCGGATTATCTCTCATCGCAACACGGACTCAAACTGGCCCGTGAACACGACATTCCGGTGACCGCCGTTCAACACCACTATGCCCATATCGCCGCAGTGATGGCCGACAATGGCCTGCCGCGCGGCGCAAAAGCGGTACTCGGTTTTGCGCTCGATGGCTTGGGGTTCGGAGATGATGGAACCATCTGGGGCGGTGAAATCCTGCTGGCCGATTATCACGGTTTCCGGCGGCTGGCCTGTTTCCAGCCGGTCGCCATGATCGGCGGCGGCGCTGCAACGCATGAGCCGTGGCGCAATACGCTGGCCCACCTGCTACCGGTCTGGGAGCAGGTTAACAGAGCGTTCGCCGACACCGACATCCTGCAACTCCTCAATACAAAGCCGGTTGCCATGTTACAAACGATGGTCGACAAGGGACTGAATGCACCACTGACCTCCTCCTGCGGCCGCCTGTTCGATGCTGTAGCCGCAAGCCTGGGCCTGTTCCGCGAGCAGGTGAGCTGTGAGGCGCAAGCGGCCATTGCGCTGGAAAAACTCGCCGCCACCTGCTTTGACCGGGTTACAGAGCCGTATAGCTACAGCATTGATGCCGGCGACTGCCAGCAGCTGAACTGGCAACCGATGTGGCTGGAGATATTGGCCGACCTGCAAACAGGCAGCGATCCTGCAATCATCGCAGCACGATTCCATCACACGCTGGTTTATGCCCTGACTGAACTGGCGCTAAAGCTCAGGGAGACACACGGTTTTGACACAGTCGCCCTCTCCGGCGGCGTCTTCCAGAACCGACTGATTTTCACGCAACTGGCGCAGGCCTTGCAGGGCAACGGCTTACGTGTGCTGCAACACCGGCAGGTGCCAACTCATGACGGCGGCCTCTCGCTGGGGCAGGCGATCATTGCATTATCCCTGTTCACATAGGGTTATAATGTAGTACAATGCTGCAACAAAATTTTACCGGATCGTTATATGACATCCTCTTATCAGCTTAACCAGACAGATCATCTGCTGCATGTTCTTTTTAATGAACAGCAAAAGTCCCTCCATATCTCCAATGCAGCCATTACCAGCATCGCCGCACAGCTGAACCTGCCGCGCGCACAGGTGGAATCCGTGGTCGATTTCTACAGCTTCTTCCACCGTACCCCGCGCGGCCGCTTCGACATCCTGTTCAGCAACTGCACGAGCTGCGGTGACCTGAAACTGATGCAGCAGTTGTGTGAGCGATTGCAGGTCAAGCCGGACAACACACGCGCCGACGGTCTGGTTTCGATCGGGCAGACCTCCTGTATCGGCATGTGCGACCATGGCGTCTCACTGCTGGTGAACGGCATCACGCTGACTTCGATCTCCGCCCAACAGATCGACCATATGGCCGAACTGATCGAAGCCGAAACCGCGCTGGCGCAGTGGCCGGCAAGCTGGTTTAAAGTCGGCAATAACATCCGCAAAGAGGGACTGCTGCTGGCAAGCTCCTTTGAACCCGGCGGCGCACTGAAAGCCATGGCCGGACGCGACGGAGCTGCAATTATTGATGAGATCACCGCTGCCGGGCTGAAGGGGCGCGGTGGTGCCGGTTTCGCTACCGGCATGAAATGGAAATTCTGTCGTGAAGCGCAAGGCGACACCCGCTATGTGGTCTGCAATGCAGATGAGGGTGAGCCTGGCACATTCAAGGATCGTATCCTGCTCAACAGCCATGCCGATACGGTGTTTGAAGGCATGACCATCTGCGGCTCGGTTATCGGTGCGAAACAGGGTTATCTCTACCTGCGTGGCGAATACCGTTATATGCTGGCAGCCCTGGAAAACACACTGCAGCAGCGGCGCGAGAAAGGTCTGCTGGGCAGCAATATTCTCGGCCTGGGTTTTGATTTCGATATTCATATTGTGATCGGGGCCGGGGCCTATATCTGCGGTGAAGAGTCTGCCCTGATCGAATCGATCGAAGAGAAACCGGGCATTCCGCGTATCCGTCCGCCATTCCCGGTCACTCAGGGACTGTGGGGGCAACCGACGGTCGTGAATAATGTTGAAACGCTGGTTGCCGCAGCACGCATCGTTCTGCACGGCCATCACTGGTTTGTATCCAGCGGCACATGGCAGTCCAGGGGCAGCAAACTGCTCTCCGTTTCCGGTGACTGCGCAAGGCCCGGCATCTATGAATATGGATTCGGTATCACAATCAATGAGATACTCAATGATGCCGGTGCAGAACATGTACAGGCGGTCCAGATCGGCGGACCGGCCGGCCGGCTGATCCCGGCTGATCATTTTGAGCACAGAATCGCCTTTGAGGATCTGGCTACCGGCGGCTCGTTTATGATTTTCGATCACTCTCGTGATCTGCTCGAGGTCATCCACAATTTCGCCCGCTTCTTTGCCCATGAGAGCTGCGGCTTCTGCACCCCGTGCCGGGTTGGTACAACCCTGCTGAAAAACGGCATGGACAAGATCTGCAGCGGTCACGGCACAGCTCACGATGTTGATGAGATGAACCGCACTGCGGCATTGGTATCGCGCCGCTCGCATTGCGGGCTGGGCATGACCGCGCCCAACCCGATCCGTGATGGCGTAAAATATTTCCCAGAACTGTTCGAGGCCAGATTACTGCACCAGGAGATGGAGCCGGAGTTCAATCTCGATGCTTCGCTCGAAGAGGCTAGAAACCTGACTCATCGCGATGACGAGGAGGCTCACTTATGAACATTCAAATCTTGAACCTCAAAGGACGCAAAGTTTCGCAAAGGAAAATCAAAAACATTTCCTGCGGAATGTACTTGTATCCCGGAAGCCTGCTCAGAGCGAGCTCCACATTCATTATGCATTTTAATCCTTTGCGTACCTTTGCGTCCTCTGCGGTGAATCACAATGAGCGCTAAAATGATTACAATCGACGGCACCGAAGTTCCTTTTGAAGCGGGGCAGACGATCATGGATGCGGCACTTGCGGCCGATATCTATATCCCGCATCTCTGCCACAAGCCGGGACTCTCGCCACACGGCAGCTGCAAACTCTGCACGGTGGACGTGGATGGCCGCGCTGTTTCCGCCTGCACACTGCCCGCTGCAGAAGGACAAAAGATTGAGAACAACACGCCGGCACTGAATGAGGTGCGCAAAACGATTACCCAGATGCTGTTTGTCGAAGGCAATCATCTCTGCCCTTCATGCGAGAAGAGCGGTGACTGTACCCTGCAGGCTGTGGGTTATCATCTCGGCATGCTCGACGGCCACTTCCCGCAGTTTTACCCGCGCCGTGCTGTTGATGCATCGCATCCGACCCTGATGCTCGATCGTGACCGCTGCATCATGTGTGAGCTCTGCGTACGCGCCAGTCGTGAAATCGACGGCAAGGATGTATTCGCTATCAGCGGTCGCGGCACAGGCCGCCAGCTGATCGTCAATTCAGCGACCGGCAAACTGGCCGATTCCGACATCGAAACCGATGATCTGGCCGCCCATATCTGCCCTGTCGGAGCGATTCTGATCAAGGATCACGGTTATGAAGTGCCGATCGGTCGCCGCACCTTCGACCTGCACAGCGTGGCCGAAACAGATCTCGAGGAGATTATTCTGAAAAAGACGGTTCACCACGATCAGGATGATGAGTCCGTCGAAAAAGAGGGAGGCATGTACAGTGCCTAAAGTCCGCGTAGCCACCACTTCACTTGCCGGATGCTTCGGCTGCCATATGTCCTTTCTCGATATGGACGAGCGTATTGTCGGTCTGCTCGAACATGTCGAATTCAGCCGCTCGCCGATCAACGATATCAAACACTGTGAGCCGTGCGATATCGGCCTGATCGAAGGCGCCCTGTGCAATGCCGATAATGTGCATGTGCTCAAAGAGTTCCGTGAAAACTGCAAAATCCTGATCGCTGTCGGTGCCTGCGCCATCAACGGCGGTGTGCCAGCCATGCGCAACAATTTCACATTGGCCGAGTGCCTTGAAGAAGCGTTTCTTGATGAGATCGGCGTGGATAACCCGCAGATTCCCAACGATGTTGAAATTCCGTTGCTGCTTTCCAAGGTACACCCTATCCATGAGGTGGTGAAGGTGGATTACTATCTGCCGGGATGTCCGCCGCCGGCCGATGCCTTTGTGAAGATCCTGACCGACCTGCTGGAAGGTAAAGAGCCGAGCCTGCCGAAAGACATGCTGCATTATGATTAAAGGCTTTCACCGCAGAGGACGCAAGGGACGCAGAGGATTTGTAAAAGAATCCGAAATCCGGCTTTATGCCCTAACAAACCATTCAGATTTACCCTGCGTCCTCCGCGTCCTCTGCGGTGAGCCCGCCTTTGCTTTTAAGGAGTTCAGATGAGCAATAACGAAAATCTCAGACGTATCGCTGTCGATCCGGTTACCCGTGTCGAAGGGCATGGCAAGATCACACTGCTGCTTGATGAAGCCAATCATGTACGTGAAGCACGCTTCCACATTGTTGAGTTCCGCGGCTTTGAGAAGTTCATTCAGGGGCGTCCCTACTGGGAAGTGCCCTACTTTGTGCAGCGTCTCTGCGGCATCTGCCCTGTATCCCATCATCTGGCAGCAGCCAAGGCGGTTGACCAGCTGGTCGGCGTGGATGAACTGACGCCGACCTCAACGAAACTGCGTAAACTGCTCCATTTCGGCCAGACACTGCAGTCGCATGCGCTGCACTTTTTCCATCTCTCCTCGCCCGACCTGCTGTTCGGTTTCGGCTCCAATCTCAAACACCGCAACATCGTCGGCGTCATCGAGGATTATCCGGAACTCGCCCTCAAGGGTGTGAAGCTGCGCAAATACGGCCAGCAGGTGATCGAAGTCATCGCCGGCAAACGTATCCATGGTGCAGCCACCGTTCCCGGCGGCATGAACAAGTCGCTCACCATAGAGGAGCGCGACCGCCTGCTCGGCGATATCGATGATATTCTGGCCTGGGCACAGGATGCCGTCACACTGAACGAGAAGATTCATAGCGAGCATGCCGAGAACCACGGCTTCGGTCGCCTGAACAGCAACTACCTGAGCATGGTTGGCGGCAAGGGTGAACTGGAACTGTACCACGGCGGCCTGCGTGCAAGCCGCCCTGACGGTGCGCAAATATTTGATCAGTTCGACTATCGCGGTTATTTCAACATCATCCGCGAAGAGGTGCGCTCATGGAGCTATATGAAGTTCCCCTACCTCACCGAGCTCGGTCGCGATGACGGCTGGTATCGCGTGGGTCCGCTGGCCCGCGTCAACAACTGCGACTTCATCTCCACCCCGCTGGCAGAAGCGGCGCGCAAAAGCTTTGTCGCCTTCGGCAATGGCGGCTTTGTGCATGATACCCTCGCCTATCACTGGGCACGCATGATCGAACTGCTGCACAGTGCCGAATCAATCCGCGACCTGTTGCTCGATCCCGAAATCCTCGGCACCGATCTGGTGGTCAAGGGTGAAAAGCGGGAAGAAGGCATCGGCGTCATAGAAGCACCGCGCGGCACACTCTTCCACCACTACAAGGTCAATGAGGACGGCACGATCAAAAAGGCCAACCTCATCGTATCAACGACCAGCAACAATCAGGCAATGAACGAATCGGTGCGCTCGGTGGCCAACGAGTATCTGGACGGCAACGAGATCACCGAAGGGCTGCTGAACCACCTCGAAGTAGCGATTCGCGCCTACGACCCCTGCCTCTCCTGTGCGACGCATGCGCTGGGCAAGATGCCATTGGAGATTGAGCTGATCGATGCGGCAGGCGGCATGGTTGATCGCATTGAAAAAGCATCAAACGGCGCCATCACCCGCACCCTTTGAGCATCCCGAAAGTCTTAATATTCGCTTACGGTAACCCCGGTCGCGGCGACGATGCGCTGGGGCCGGAGCTGATTGAATCTATCGAAGCAGAATCGCTGCCCGATTGTGAATGCCAGAATGATATGCAGCTGCAGGTAGAACATGTCACCGATCTTATGGATCGGAAACTGATCCTGTTCGTTGATGCCGACGCCTCCTGTGCTGAGCCATTTTACTTCTCCGAGATCAGTGCGGAAAAGGATGACAGCTACACCAGCCACGCGATGACGCCGCACGCCCTGCTGCATGCCTTCCACCATGTCTACGGACACGATGCGCCACCCGCCTTCCTGCTGCGCATTCGCGGCTATCAGTTTGAACTGGGCGACCCGCTCTCCGCAGAGGCCTCCGGCAACCTGAAAGCCGCCACGGCATTTACCCGGAATTTATGTACCAAAGCAGACCTCCTGCACTGGCAGTCATCCCTCTGCTGAAAACCTGATATATCATTTAGTGCAAAAAAACCACCTTGGTTGATTTAAGTGTATTTTTTCCACCTTACAGCCCGATATTCTCCGGGCGTAGATTCAACCGCAGGCGGGGAGGAAACTCCGTCATATTCACTAGGAGAAAACACAGATGAAAAAAGCACTATTTGTTGCAGCAGCTGCTGCATTCGTAATGGGTGGTGTCATGACCGCCGAAGCAAGCGCACTGGGTAAATGCAAGGCTTGTCATAACTTCGACGAGTCAGCCAAGGTTGGCCCGGGTCTGAAAGGCGTAGTTGGCCGCACTCAGGGCGGCATGGAAGGCTTTAAATACGGCGATTACCTGTCAGCACAGCATGCTGCAGGCGCAGCATGGGATGACGCAGCGCTTGAAGCATGGATCTGCGACTCCAAAGCCGTAGCTAAAGCCGGCGGCGGCAAGTCCAAGATGCCTTCACAGAAAGTATGTGGCGACGATGCGAAAGCAGCAGTTGCCGAGTTGAAAGCTCTTTAATTAAGGCTTAACAGCATCAAAAACGGCTCGTGGCTTTTCCACGGGCCGTTTTTTTTATCCCTTGCACGATAGAACCATGAACAACAGTTTATTGATCACAGTGATCGGTAGAGCCACTTGCAAAAGTCTGAGATAGATTGAAGGGCAACATCTCAGCAGTTGGATTTACTGTTTCAACTTTTGTTTCACCCGCATATTTCTTTCAGGAGTAGTCGTTTCCCAGCGTTTTTCGGTTTTCAGGGCGAGCAATGCGATGGCATTCATATCATGATGCCTTTTGACGCTTCGGGTTTGGTGTATAGGCAGGTCATTGAATCATGCGCATAAACTGATCTGCCGTAAGAGCCAGAATGCCGAACATCAAATGACACATCG
>MNWZ01000095.1 GCA_001871925.1 Zetaproteobacteria bacterium CG1_02_53_45 | reverse complement strand
CGTGGAGATCTCCCGGGGTAAGACACACGTTCTTCGTACGGGCCACGCCGAATTTACCAGACAGCACCCCGATCGATTATCGGGCATCGCAGTCCATTGCCTGCTTACCCGGCGCTGTCCGGCCTTATATCCGGTTTCTGTACGTCGCGTCCGTACTGTCGTCATTTGCTTCCTTCAGATTCCACCTCACGGTGGACACCCTTGCATAGACGGTTGCTTCCCATCGACTGGGCGCAAAGAGGGACTTCCACCCTCCTGAACGTGCGCCATGCCCGGCGCACAAAGAAAAGAGGGAGGCCGAAGCCCCCCTCTCTCTATAAGACATTCCTTGGAAAGGAAGTCCGCTATTACAGCAGAGCTTCGATGTCCAGCAGTGTGGTCTTGGTTGTTGTAGTAGCGCCAAGGGCACCAGTTACCTTTTTGTTGTTATAAATCAGAGCGATTACGAAGTTCTGATACAGTTCGTACTCACCACCAACCTGCCACTGGGTAGTCTTGGTAACGTTATCTTTCAGGTTGCCGAAGCCAGCGCCCACAACAACAGTGTGGAGAGGTTTCAGTTCAGCACGGAAAGAGTAGCCTTTCAGAGTGCCAGCCGCAGCAGGGTTGAACAGGTTCGTAGCTGTAGCAGTAGAAGCAGCAGCAGAAGCGTAGTCAGCATAAGCTGCGAAGCCCATGTCGCCGATCTCGCCCTGAACCTGTGCGTCAATCATCCACTTCTTCATGTCGAGAGTAGTACCGATTGGCAGCCCCAGAGCAGCAACAGTCTGTGCGTTACCGGTAGAACCGGAAGTGATGCCACCACCGAAACCAACTTCGAAGCCACCGGCTTCCAGAGTTGCGAATGCACGTGCAGACGGAGCAAGTTTCCAGCCGTTGCCAACGCCACCGATTGCGCCGCTGGCAGTAACACCAGCGATAGAAGCAGTGATCATTTCGTTAGCAACGAAAAGTGCTACACCACCAGTACCACCTGTGTTCTTGGTGATCTGCTCAGATGCAGACAGAGACTTGCCGCCCAGCAGGCCGCCGTGCTGACCGAAAGTAGAACCTACTTCCATACCAGCTGTTTCGCCGAAGCCTGAGTTGAAGATAGAAACACCAGCTTTCATGCCGCCGACATCCCAAGAGTTGATCTGCTGATAGTTTGCGAAAGTACCATCGTACTCAACAAACACACCAGAGTTAGTGCCGATACGACCAGCGATCAGGAGAACCTGGTCAGCAGGAATAGCAACAGTTTTGGTGGTAACAGAGCCAGCAACACCAGTTACAGCTGCAGCTGCAGCAGCGTTCATGGTTACAGTCTGTGACTCGAACTGCGGACGCAGTACTACAGAGAAGTTTACTGATGAAGTAATAGACAGCATGTCATCTTCAACCAGAGCCTGTTCGCCAACGTCAACGAAACCGCCCTGTTTGAATGAACGACCGTATGCGTTCAGAGCCGGAAAGCTCAGGTGATGACAAGCGAGACATGCAGCGCCGGTCTGACGTGCGAACGCCGGGACTGCTTCAGATGTAGTAGGTGCAACTGCAACAGCAGAAACAGCAACAACAGCGAAAGCAGCAGCAGAAAGAATCATTTTCTTCATGTTGTGATATCCTATGTTAATTAGATTTGACTCCGTGGAGCCAGTGCAAAAATCTTCATTCCTTGTTTCAAGCTTCTTACCTTGCGGCAGTTACTCGTCCCTCAGTGATGACATTGCGAACATTAACGTGATGCAGGTCACTGGGTCAACATGACACATCAAGCGTGTGTCAATTTGCCACAAACGACCCCAACTACAAAACAGGGGGGGGCATCTTTCTCCCATGATCGGTTCAATTAACATTGATGCGATAGAAACTTACAGTAAAGTTGCCAACGTGAGGTATGACATGGCACTGATCAAAATTTCCAATAACAAGAAGCGGCAACTGACTACCATGGCCGAACAGGCGATAGGGCTTGCCGGCCAGGGCCGGTTTGCTTCTGCCCTGAAGCTCTGCGACAGGGCAGACCGGCTTCACAGGGATTTTGTTAGCATCATGTATGTGCGCGGCATTGCTGCCGAGCTGCAGCAGGATCATGCCACAGCCTGCGAGTGGCTGGGCCGGGCCTGTGCAGCTGCCCCTGGGCGGTTGCAGTTCCAGCTTAACTACGCAACCTGCCTGATGCTCAACAAACAGGACAAAGAGGCGGCCGCCATATTTCCACGCATACTGGAGCAGGATCCCGGCCTGTTTGAATTAGGCGACGGGTACAGCTCCTATGGATCAGTTCTTGATAACCTTGGCGAATACAGGCGGGCACTGCAAATAACCCATCAGGCAATGCGGGCTAATCCTGACAACGACTTCTTCCTCAATAGAGCCGCAGGCATTCACGCCAAGCTGCTGGAGCTCGACACAGCCCTGGCACTTTCGGAAAAGGTGCGCGCCCGCAACCCCGACGATGTCGAGCAAAGCCTCACCAGCGCAGCCTTCCTGATCCAGCTGGGGCGAAGTGATGAAATGCATGAGCTTCTGCACAGCGCCCTGCGCATTGACCCGGGCCTTGTAAAAGCCCTGACCATGCTTCTCTTCAGCGGCAACTATGATGGGCGGGAAGAAGATGCCGCAAGATTACGTTCGCTATACGAAACAGCGGAGCGCGGCAGCACCGAACACATTAACGCCACATTTTTATTAGGCAGTGAAGCAAACAGGAAGGGTCAATATGCGGAGGCCTTCAACTACTGGCTTGAGGGCAATAGCCAGCAGCGATCGCTCATTGATTATGACGAGGAGGAGCAGGAAACATTGTTCCACACCGCAATGGCGTCCTTTCCCGCTTCGCGACTCAGCGGAGTAATCTCCAGCGAGGCAAGTCAGGCTGCTCCCATATTTATAGTTGGCATGCCCAGATGCGGATCCACTCTTCTGGAGCGTTCCCTCACGCGCCATCCGGCACTCAAGACGGCTGGAGAAAACGACTCCTTACCCAGAGCCATCATTGGACGCATGAACAACCAACTAAGCTTGCGCACTATCATTGAAAACCTTGGATCATTTGACAACAATGGTCTGCTCGCCGTTGGTCGGGAGTATGCACGCCGCATCAGCGATGAATATGGCATCAAAGACCGCGTGATCGACAAATCACTGAACAACTTTATCTATGCCGGCCTTATCGCCATGACCCTGCCCAATGCCCGCATCATACACACCATGCGAAATCCGATGGCCACCTGCCTGTCTATGTTTGAAACACATTTTGTCGGAGGGATATCCTATGTCTACGACCTGGATGAGCTGGGACGGCAGTACGCTCGCTACCAGAAGCTGATGCAGTATTGGCGCGAAGTGTTGCCGTCAGGGGTAATGATTGAAGCCAGTTATGAGAACCTGGTTTCAAACACCGAACCGGAACTCAGACGGATTCTGAAGGCATGCAATCTGGAGTGGCATGACGACTGCTTATCTCCTCATAAGGCCAAGGGGGGCGTAAATACCGCCAGCTCGGTTCAGGTGCGCAAACCTATCCATCAGCAATCTGTGTCTCGGTGGAAACATTACGAAGAACAGTTGGCGCCACTCAAGCAGTACCTGCAGCCCTGAGCTTTCATGGCAAAGAAAACCATCTACTCTATCTATATATAATAGGATAAGCTGTCGGCATGACTTCGCACCTCACCCCATCCGATCTCGCCAACTGGTTTGCCGAAGGCAACAAACCCCGTGAGAGCTGGCTTATCGGCACCGAACACGAAAAGATCGGTTTCTGCATGGATACGCTCAGACCTATCCCCTATGACGGCGAGCGCAGCATTCGCAAAGTGCTCGAGATGCTGGCCGGCAGTGACTGGGAACGCGTCGAAGAAGCCGGCAACATCATTGCGCTGAAAAAGGGGTTTGCATCGATCACACTGGAGCCCGGCGGGCAGCTGGAGTTATCCGGTGCACCACTGGCAACCATTCACCAGACCTGCGAAGAGACTACGACCTATCATAAAATCCTGCGAGGCATCTCGGATGAGCTGCGCATCGGCTTTCTCGGCATGGGCTTTCAGCCCAAATGGCAGCGGTCCGATATCCCGCTGATGCCCAAGGCGCGTTACGGCCTGATGAGCGCATATATGCCCAAAGTCGGCAGTGGCGGGCTCGACATGATGCTGCGCACAGCCACGGTGCAGGCCAATCTGGATTTCGGCTCCGAGGCCGACATGGCAAAAAAGATGCGCATCTCCCTCTGCCTGCAACCACTGGTCACCGCGCTGTATGCCGCCAGCCCCTTTGAAGGCGGCAAACCATCAGGCCTGCTTTCACGCCGTGGCGCCTGCTGGCTGGATACCGACAACAGACGCACCGGCATACCGGCCTGCACATTTGAAGAAAACTTCGGCTTTGCCGCCTACACCGAGTGGGCACTGGATGCGCCGATGTATTTTGTCATCCGCAATGGCCGCTACATCGATTGTAGCGGCGGCAATTTCAGGGACTTCCTGAATGGCAAGTTGCCACAGATGGCCGGTGAGTTCCCCACCATGGCGGATTGGGAGCTGCATATTTCTACGCTGTTTCCTGATGTGCGCCTGAAACAGTACCTGGAAATGCGCGGCGCAGATGCAGGACCATGGCCATGGATCTGCTCGCTGCCCGCTCTCTGGAAGGGATTGCTCTATAATGAACAGGCACTGGAAAAGGCATGGGACCTTATTGCCGACTGGAGCCATGCTGAAGTATCGCAACTCAGGCAACAGGTCCCCGCAACAGCACTGGCGACGCCGTTCAGGGACACCACCGTATTAAAACTTTGTGAGTCGATGCTCGATATCGCACGCGGCGGCCTTGAACAGCTGGATCTCTGCAACCATTCGGGACAAACCGAAAGTCTGTTCCTTGCGCCACTTGAACGTGCCGTTGAGTCCGGCCAGACACAGGCCGAGCACTGGTTAAACCTGTATCACCATCAGTGGGGAGAGAATATCGACCGCGTCTTCTTCGAGGCCATGCACGCATAAAGCTGACTCACCGCAGAGGCACCTCAGGGTGGCCTCTGCGGTGAGATAATTATCCGCGCTGTTTTTCGAGACGACTGAGCAGGGTGGAAACAAACTCGCGGGCTTTCATATACTCCATCAGATATGAGGAGACCTTGCGCGCCCGCCTGGAAAGATAACCCGGACGCATGTGGTAACTCAGGGCATTATACTTATTGATACGCCCGCGCACCCGATCGGCATGACCGGGAAGATTGACCGGCTTCTCCTGCATGGCGACTTTTTTGAACAGCATATGAATATCGGCATCGTCTTCACCGGTAAAACATTCAACCCGTTCAAAACCGCACTGTTCTGCCAGCGCCTGCAATGTTTCCGGCGAGAAGTTATAGATATGAGCATAGTGGAACATGCGATCATGCGTTGCAAACGGACCGGTCAGGTTCGGACACTCGACATAAAACAGACCGTCATCATGAATCAGACCGTGAATATACTTCAACGCTTTTGTCGGCGATGAAAAATGCTCGATCACATGAATCAGCAGCACCAGATCGGCTCTTGGCGCCGGCTCAAGATCATACATATTCACATTTTCGACATCGGCGAACAACTTGCTGCGCGTAAAGGCATTAAAATCACGATTCGGCTCAATACCCGAAGCCTTCAAACCCTGATCTTCAAAGTATTTTACGGTACAGCCAATGCCGGCACCGATTTCAAACACAGTTTTGACTCCGGAAATGCTGGAGCGCAGCTGACTATAGATGCGTTTGCCATTGTTCCAGGCGCGCATGACACGGCGCTCTGACGGCTGCAGCTCACCGTGATAGTCCTGCCTGTATCGGGTGGCATAATACTCGGCCACCTCTGCTTCGCTCGGTACAGGCACATGCATCACAAGGCCACAACCAAGGCAAAGGCCGGTATCCAGCGGATTCTGATGCCTGTCTGATCGGGAAACAATCTCTATCTGTTCGCCACCGCAGAGATCACATCGTACTGAATGATTTGTCATGGGAAAAACTCTAGCCAACCGCCTGCTACATGGCTACAGAATATGAGTTGCAAACATAACGACCAGGCATCTTCACCGCAAAGTTCCGCCTAACTATTCACTGCTGCCAATAATCAGAATCAAAAGCTTTTTACCACAGAGGACGCGAAGGACACAGAGGAAAGACAAAATATGTGAATATGGTCTCCGGCACGACGCCAATGCCCCCGGATGTTCATTCGCAGAGCGTTAACATGAAATGATCCCGATTCAGATCGCAAGCATCCCTCAGCCATTGCAGGCTGCATAGCAAGCTGGATTTATAACAGGCTCAGGCCCGTTGAGGCATGTAGCCGAACTTAATCAGCGCCTTGATCCAGCGAGGCGCATTGCGTTTAACTGCCATTGCTTCGTAATCGACGGTCGAATCCCGGTAATGCTCGCCGCGACTGATCATGAAGTAGCATGTCCGCAAGAGTTTGTGAGCAAGCGCAACGATGGCGCGTTTATGGCCGCGCCGGATGGCCAGAG
>MNWZ01000051.1 GCA_001871925.1 Zetaproteobacteria bacterium CG1_02_53_45 | reverse complement strand
GATAAAAAAGATGTCCTTGAGCTCGTGTCGTTTCCGTCTTTCAATGCGTGGGTCTTCAATAGATGAGAAATGTGAGATGATGGATGTGGTTGGAATAGTGAGTGTTTTCATGTTGTCAGGCTACCACAAAATGATGTATAAAGCATTGTTTTATAATGATAATTGTTATATTCGTGAAGACAAATTTCGACTAAGAAACACTCACTCCGTCTTAACCAAATTTAATCTGTTATTGTCGAAATAACCATTTTTGCAACCAATGGCTGCTCATGATTTTAATGCGATTGCCCTGAATATCACAGGTTGCGGTGTGATGACCATTCAGGAGTGTGAAATATTACAGTATTAATGATGCCAATATCGGATGACAGGTAAATTAATATTCATGGTCGATTCACCGGGAGCTAACTTGCAGGCTGCAATGTGTCAGCTGTCCGGAGCGGATCACTCCTCCCTCCCCGGTCTCTCCGGACAACAATTCTCGAACAGGTTGTGCAATCTGGCCCCGGTTCCTGCCGGGGCCTTTTTTTGCCCATTTCATTCTAAAAATATGGCTATAAACTGCCGACCTCTTCGGGCTCGCCGATGTTGATTTTCCACTTTATCCAGTTTCAGGAGAAACCATGCGAATTGAATTGCGTATCGCTAAAGAGCTGAATGTGCATGAGCGTCAGACTGTAGCTGCCATCGCCCTGCTTGATGGCGGGGCAACCGTGCCGTTTATTGCCCGTTACCGTAAAGAGGTCACCGGTGGACTCGATGATACGCAACTGCGTTATCTGGAAGAGCGCCTGCATTATCTGCGCGATCTGGACGCACGCCGCGCCACGATTCTGAAATCGATTGCAGAACAGGAGAAACTCACTCCTGAGCTGGAGAAGGCCATTAACGCGGCTGAAACCATGGCGCGTCTGGAAGATCTCTATCTGCCCTATAAACCGAAGCGCCGCACCAAGGCGCAGATGGCCCGTGAAGCCGGACTGGAGCCGCTGGCGCAAACACTGCTGGCTGATCCGAAACAGCAACCGCAAGCCCTTGCAGAAACCTTTATTAATACAGAGCTCGGTATCGAAACGGCTGATGCCGCCCTTGAGGGTGCGCGCCAGATTCTCATGGAGCAGTTCGGAGAAGATGCCGACCTGATCGGTCGTTTGCGCGATTACCTGAGCAAACATGCGCTGATATCCAGCACGGTGGTTGCCGGCAAAGAGGAGGAGGGTGCCAAGTTCACCGACTACTTCGCCTACAGCGAGCCGTTGAAACGGATTCCATCGCATCGTGCGCTGGCACTGTTCCGTGGTCGGAAAGAGGGTGTGCTCAGTCTCAAGATGCTCGAAGATGCTGAGGGACGCGAAGGTGCGGGCCACTGCGAATCGGCCATCGCCAGCCATTTCAGGATCAGCGAGCGGGGCCGAGCGGCAGACAGCTGGTTGCTCGAGACCGTGCGCTGGGCCTGGAAAGTAAAACTGTTTACGCGTCTGGAGCTCGACCTCTATGTCGTGCTGCGCCAGAAAGCGGAAGAGGAGGCCGTGAAGGTCTTCGCCAATAATTTACGTGACCTGCTGCTGGCTGCACCTGCCGGGCAGCGTGCTACCATGGGGCTTGATCCGGGACTGCGTACCGGCGTAAAAGTGGCTGTGGTTGATCCGACCGGCAAAGTACTGGATACCGCCACCATCTATCCGCATGCCCCGGCCAGACGCTGGGATGAGGCAATCGCGGCTCTGGCTGTCCTGGCTGACAAGCATCACGTTGACCTGGTATCTATCGGAAACGGAACGGGCTCACGCGAAACTGAAACGCTGGTGAAGGAGCTGCGGGAGCGTTTCGCTCAGCTGCACCTGACACAGGTGATGGTTTCCGAGGCCGGTGCCTCGGTCTATTCGGCTTCGGCAACGGCAGCCAAAGAGTTTCCCAATCTGGATGTATCACTGCGCGGCGCGGTATCTATTGCCAGACGTTTGCAGGATCCGCTGGCGGAACTGGTGAAGATTGAGCCGAAAGCGATCGGGGTTGGCCAGTATCAGCATGATGTCAGTCAGACCTATCTTGCGCGCACCCTTTATGGTGTGGTGGAGGATTGTGTGAACAGTGTCGGTGTTGATATCAATACCGCATCGGTGCCACTGCTGGCCCATGTGGCGGGTCTGAGCCGTGCGATGGCGGAAAACATCGTCAGTTTCCGTGATGAGCAGGGTGCATTCCGCAATCGCCAGCAGATACTCAAGGTACAGGGTATCGGACCGAAGAGCTTTGAACAGGCGGCAGGATTTTTGCGTATCATGAAGGGTGATAACCCGCTCGATGCTTCAGCGGTGCATCCTGAATCCTATCCCGTGGTTGAGAAGATTGTCGCGGCTACCGGTAAACCTGTGCGCGAGCTGATGGGCAACCATGAATTTCTGCAGCAGTTGAAAGCGTCTGATTTTGTTGATGAGCGTTTTGGTGCGATCACCGTATCCGATATTCTGCTGGAGTTTGAAAAGCCGGGGCGCGACCCGCGTCCGCAGTTCCGTACGGCGAAATTCAAATCGGGCGTCAAGGAGATGCGCGATCTGCGTGAGGGCATGATCCTTGAGGGGGTCGTGACCAATGTGGCCAATTTCGGCGCGTTTGTCGATATCGGCGTGCATCAGGATGGTCTGGTGCATATCTCTGCCCTGACCAGCCAGTTCATTGAAGATCCGCGCAAGGTGGTGAAAACAGGTGACGTGGTGCAGGTGAAAGTGCTGGAGGTTGATGTCAAACGCAAACGTATCTCCCTGACCATGCGCATGGATGATCAGCCGGGGGCTAAACAGGAAAGACCTGCCCGTTCTGATGCAGGTGGCAGGGAGAGTCGTCGTGAGAAGCAGCATGTCGAGAGACCGCGCCATGAAAAACCGCGTCCTGAAAAGCCGAAGACGGCAAAGGATCAGGTGAAACGTCAGCTCGAGAAAAAGAAGAAACAACCTGAAAATGCCCTGGCTGCGGCTTTTGCCAAGGCGATGGGTGGTAAATGAAAAAAGGGGAGTTTCGGCTCCCCTTACTGTTTCACGTTATTACTCCCTGTATTTAAACTTAAACAATGCAGGCCTGTTTGGCACAGCAGTGGGGAAGTGTGGTTCCGGTTTGTCGATATATAAACGTCGATATAAACGAAAAGGCCTGCCGAGGAGGGAGGGTGGCAGGCCTTTGGGGATAGTCATTGCACTGGTGCTGTAGCCTATAATATTGAACCCTTTATGAAAAGGTGGGCGCAGCGCTCTGACATCAGGTATCCCTGTTATCCCTATAGGGGGGGGGAGGCACACAGTCAGAGCAGGTAAGCTCCCGGTTAGTACACATCGGCCCCGATTTATAAGCCACAACACCAGTGCAACGAGCTTGTATTCAACCTACAGCGCAGGCCCCGCGCAGTCAAGGTTTCCTGCGCATGCCTGATGCTGAAATCGTCCGTATGGATGTATCAGGAGATCGATGTATATCCGTGCTGGTATGTGGTTGAAAGATCGCGCCAGCAGCCGATGCAGCCATCCATCATGGTCTCTATATCGGGGATATCCCAGCTGCCTGCCTCATAAAAGCGGATGTTGTTGCGCAGCTTCCATGCCTGCATCACCGGGGCCACGATGCGCCATGACTCCTCCACCTCATCGGCGCGGGAGAACAGGGCAGTCTGTCCGAGCAGGGCGTCGTGCAGCAGCGTCTCATAGGCTTCGGGGGAGTCGGAACCGGTCACGGCATAGGGTGCATCCAGTGCCAGTTTGCGCAGCTGATCATTGAGTCCCGGCAGTTTGGCATTGAGCATGAAAATCATGCCCTCTTCCGGGTGTAAGCGGAAAATCAGTTCGTTCTGAGGCAGCTGTTCCTTGACCTGAGTAAACAGGTTTTTCGGCGGTTTCTTGAAGCGAATGGCGATTTCGGAAACGCGGCCAGGCAAGCGTTTGCCGGTGCGCAACAGGAACGGTACGTCCTGCCAGCGCCAGTTGTCGATATAGAGTTTCAGCGCCGCAAAAGTTTCAGTCGTGGAGGAGGGATCTACGTCCGGTTCATCGCGGTAGGCGGGTACGCGTTTGCCGGCAATGGTGCCACCGGCGTATTGGGCCCGCACAGCGAACTGATCGACCTAGTCAGGCGGGATAGGTCGTACGGATCTGAGCACCTTCACCTTTTCATCGCGTACGGCATTGCCGTCAAGTGAAACCGGCACTTCCATGGCAACCAGCGTCATAACCTGAATCAGGTGGCTTTGAATCATGTCCATCAAAGCGCCGGACTTTTCATAATAGCCGGCGCGATATTCCACGCCGATGTTTTCGGAAACCGATATTTGCACATGATCGATATAGTTGCGGTTCCACAAGGGTTCAAAGACGGTGTTGGCAAAGCGGAACACCATCAGGTTCTGTACACCTTCCTTACCCAGATAATGATCGATACGGTAAATCTGTGACTCTTTCACATACTCACGGAATGCCTGATTGAGTTTGCGTGCACTATCCAGATCGTTGCCGAAAGGTTTCTCAATGACGATGCGACGGAAGCCATCACTTTCATCGAGCAGTCCGGCCTTGTGCAGATTGGATACGGCAGCCTCATACCACTGCGGTGGAATAGCGAGATAAAACAGGGCGTTGGTTTTACCATTCGTTGTTTTCAGTGCCTCGCGCAGACGCTGGTACATGGATGGCTCGGAAAGATCGCCGATCGTCAATTCCAGCATGGCAGAGACACTTTCCCAGCGGGCCGGATCATTTACGGTATCAGGATGAAACTCCCGCAACGATTCGTGAACATAATCCTGCCATGTGTTGAGCTGCCAGCTCGGGTCGCGCATGATGCCGATAATGCGGGAATCCGGTGTAATCAGGTTCCATCCTTGCATGCGCGCCAATGCAGGCAGCAGCTTGCGCCGGGTCAGATCGCCGGAAGCGCCGAAGATGACAATATTGCAGGGCTCGGCCTGAGGGACACCGTTCATGGACTGCTCCGTTTAGCTGTGATTTTTCACTGTCGGTGGAATGGTATAGCCCGAGGCCTGCATATCGATGGCTTCAGGGTATGTCTGGTAGTGGGTGCGAACGACAGCCGCGAGCTTCTGCTTAACCGGCTCATCCACCAGTGCCGGTGATGTGTCCGGCAGGGCTGCGATCAGTGCCGTGAGCAACTTGCCCTGCGGGGCTTGCATGCGCGTCACCCATGCGCTGAGAAGGTCGCGATCAACATAAGCCGGCAGCGATCCCATAATGCCGACATCATTCTGATTATGGACCAGCAGGCCGGTAGTGGTGCCGCGATCCAGCGTCAGTACCTGGAAAAAATAGAGCGTGTGGTAGGCCAGTTGTGCCGCCTGCTGCTCTTTGCCGGCTACCGCCGGGCTCTGCAGAGCCTGTCCCAGAATATCCAGATAGGTATCAATGGAGGCCTCTCCGACTGTTTTTGCCAGGGCGTAATCCGCATCCGCATCACCGGTGCGGTAGTTCTCCAGATAGAAGTGCGCCACGCCGCGATGACGGCCGAGTGCGGGGATGAAGAAGTAACGGTTGCCCTGAGCAACAGCTTCATCAAAACTGTTCGGAGCGGCTTTCTGCATGGCTGCCAGAAATTGATCCGTGTGCTCTTTATTCGCATTCGACGGGTTCAGGTCTGCCATCATACGCCAGTAACCGACACCGCTCTTCATCTCGGTCCAGCTGATATGGATATGCACCGACGGGGCCAGTGGATTGACCGGATGGATGATGGTGGAAATAGCAGAGGCTGAACCGAGCTTCTTATCCGGGTTATCATCGTAGTGTACCTGCGAGACATTCACCGAGCCGCGTCCGAACAGATCGCCATCGGCTGTTTCGAAACGCACACCGCCGCCATGGCTGCCTTCATCACGGAACCACTCGACAGGAGAAAATCGCTGCGTGCTGCCGAGCTCTGCTGCCAATCTTTCCAATCCGGCAACAAAGCGGCTTTGCAGTGAGCTGACCAGCTCATGACCTCTGGTCGCACTGGCGGAGTTTGCAGGGATACGTTTCATGTGGTGGTGTCCTTTCATATGGGGTGTCCTGAACTGTGGTTGGCAAGTGTGCAGGGTTCAAGTGCAACGGACTGTTTGTCGTGATGCATGCTGCCACATCGCAGGTTGACCGATGTCTTTTCCCGGCGCCGTGTTTTAATGTTGGAGGCATGGGACAGGCATGCCGGAAAAGAGTAAAGCTAGTTGTCGCCCGTTACCATGCAGAACGGGCAGTTCGCTAAGGAGATGCTGATTTATTCTCTGGATATGCGATAATCGTTGGATCAAACATCCGAGGTTCATCCATGAGTAAACAGTCGAGTTTTGCAGAACTTGAGTATCAATCGAAGAAGCGTCTGACTCGCCGAGAGTTATTTCTGAATGAAATGGAAGCAGTAATGCCTTGGTCAGTGTTAATATCTGTTATAGAAGAGCACTACCCAAAGCGGGGCAAGGTTGGTCGTCCACCGAAAGGACTATCGAGCATGCTCCGCATTCACTGCATGCAACACTGGTTCAGCTATTCAGATCGTCAGATGGAAGATGCGCTTTATGAGATCGAGAGTGTTCGTCGCTTTGCTGGTTTTAGAAGCGTCACCGAATCGCTACCTGATGAAAGTACAATTTTGGGTTTTCGGCATCTGCTGGAGAAACATGAGCTGACGCCGGTTTTGCTGCAGGAAATCAACAATCATCTGCAAG
>MNWZ01000089.1 GCA_001871925.1 Zetaproteobacteria bacterium CG1_02_53_45 | reverse complement strand
AGATGCGAAATGTGAGATGATGGATGTGGTTGGAATAGTGAGTGTTTTCATGTTATCAGGTTACCACAAAATGATGTATAAAGCATTGTTTTATAATGATAATTGTTATATTCGTGAAGACAAATTTCGACTAAGAAACACTCACTCCGTCTTAACCAAATTTAATCTGTTATTGTCGAAAAAACCATTTTTGCAACCAATGGCTGCTCATGATTTTAATGCGATTGCCCTGGCTGTATACCGAAGCCTAATTGCAGAAGCAGGCGAAGCATTCATTGATAACTACCCGGCTTAACATTTCCCGGGCAGGTTGTGATCTGGCTTACTCCAGCCCGAACAGACCATATGTTCGGTACAGGTATTTTCGCAGTTCTTCACAGATCAGAATGATCAGACCAAACAACAGCATCCAGGGCAGATAGGCTGCATCAAAGGGTGCAGTACCGAATATCATCTGCCCCAGAGGGGTCAGAACAATCGCAGCCAGCAACAGAAACTCACTGCTGATGCCGATGAGAATCACGCGGTTAGTGAACAACCCCTTGCTGAAAACGGACAGCTTGCTCGTACGGCAGGCAAACACATTAAAGATTTGCGTGATGATAATCGTGGCAAAGAAGCCGGTAATCGCCTGCATATAAAGCGGACTGGTCACGGCCAGATCAACACCCCACTCCCAACCGCCTGTGAACAGAATATGGAAAAAAATCAGATAGGAGAAACTGGTCTGCAACATGCCGATGAAGCCATAGGAGCGAACTATCATCCTCCAGTTCAGCAGTTGTGCCTCCGTATCACGCGGTTTGCGCCCCATAATATCGGACTCCGATTTCTCCATGCCCAGACCAATGGCGGGAATCATGTCGGTGCCCAGATCAATCGCCAGAATCAGCAGCACAGGCAATGCCAACGGCCAGCCCAGCAGAATAAACAGCAGGAACGGCACTATTTCGGGGGTGTTACTGGTCAGGATATAGGTGATAAAGCCCTTGATGTTGTCATAGGCCGTTCTGCCCTCGCGAATCGCCCGCACGATCGAAGCGAAGTTATCATCGAGCAGCACGATATCAGCCGCCTCCTTGGCCACCTCTGTGCCGGATTTACCCATGGCAATGCCGACATCGGCACGACGCAGGGCCGGCGCATCGTTGACGCCGTCACCGGTGACGGCGACCACCTCCCCCATCTCCTTGAGCAATGTGACGATTCTCAACTTATCACGCGGCAGAGCACGGGCAAACAACACCTCGGGCCGGGCAAGCTCCTGTTTCAATTGCTCGTCACTGTACTCCGCAAGGTCTGTCCCATTGATAATCACCGGGTTATCACTCTCCACAATGCCGGTCTGGCGGGCAATATTTTCCACCGTTGATTCCTGATCGCCGGAAATCACCACCACCCGGATACCGGCCTGTTTGCACAGGCGCACGGACTCGGCCACCTCCGCCCTGGGCGGATCCTGCATCACCACCAGACCATAGAAACAGTAGCCTCCCACATCTGCATCAGCGTTCTCATCATCAAGCTGTTTAATGGCGCAGCCGAGCACCCGGAAACCCTTCTCTGCGTAACTGATATCCCATGCCAGCATCCTGCTGCGCACCTCATCGGTTATTTCCAGACGCTGGTTGTCGGCAAAATAGTGGCTGCACTTCTCCAGCACCACATCGGAGGCTCCTTTAAGGTGAGCACGGGCATGGGTATCATAACGATTGACCGTCACCATAAACCGGGTCTCTGAAGAGAACGGGATCTCCTGAATGCGGGGCTGGCTCGACTCGATATATTGCAGGTTGCTGAAAGCGGCCACATAACGTTTCAGGCAGATCTCGGTGGCATCACCGAAACTTTCGCCTCTGCGCAACATACTGTTGTTGCATAACAGCAGAATATCGTTGAAATCATGAATGCCGGGAATGTTGTGCAGGTGCATGTGCTGCTGATCATGCAGCAGTCGTTTCTGATCCCGCGCAAAATCGTAACAGGTATCATTCAAACAGATGGCATGCACATTCAGATTATTTTCGGTCAGCGTACCGGTCTTGTCCGAGCAGATCACTGTCAGGCTGCCCAGCGTTTCGATCGCATCAATATTCTTCACCAGCACCTGCTGCTTTGCCATGCGCTGTGCGGCGATAGACAGGGTCAGCGTTACCGTCGGCAACAATCCTTCGGGTACATTGGCAACAATGATACCGATAGCAAAGACAAGGTTGGTCCACAGCGGGTTCTGGGTCACAAACACACCGAGCAGAAAAAAGAGCACGCCGAGGAAAATAGCGATATAGGAGATAATGCGAATAAAATGGGCAATCTGCTTCTGCAAGTGCGACTGCAGACGCTCAACCTCACCGGTTACCCGGGCGATATTGCCGATCTGGGTAAAATCGCCGGTTGCCACCACCACTGCAACACCCGTACCCGACTGCACCAGTGTACCGCTAAACACCATATTACGACTGAGTAAAACATTGCCGCTGGTCGCCTTCAGGCTGCGCAGCTGTGGTTCGCTCTCCCCTGTCAGGGCCGAGTGATCCACCTTGAGCATATTCTGTTCAATCAGCCGGGCATCGGCAGTGATTTTGTCGCCCTCGGCCAGCAACATGATATCACCGGGCACCAGATACTCGGAGCCCACCTGCATGCGCTCTGCGTTTCTCAGCACCACCGCCTGCGATGTCATCAGGTTGCGAAACGATTTCATCGCTTTATTGGCTTTGTACTCCTGCAGGAAGGTGAAGGCCGCATTGAGCACGGTGACGCCAAGCAGGGCGATGGCGATGTAGAGCGAGCCCTGCCCCGGCACCAGCATCTCACCGACCCAGGAGAGGGCGGCACCGATCAGCAACAGGTAGGAGAACAGGTTATGAAATTGCAGCAGAAACTGCACAAGCAGCGGCAGCTCAGGTTTCTCGCTGAGCCGGTTGATACCGTAATTTTTACGGCGTGCCCTGACCTCTCCATTATCCAGCCCCTGCCCGGATGTGGAGAGCAGCTTTAACACCTCTTCCGTCGGCGACTCATGGATATGCAGCAGTACTTCGCGGGGAATCATCGCATCCATCACTGGTGCCTGCAGATTCATGTCAAACGACTCTCTTTCTCCACTTCAAGGATCCGGATAGTCGTTTCCAGCACACTGTCCGGATTCAGCGACATCGACTCAATGCCTTGGCGGACAAGGAAGTCGGCGATCTCCGGGTAATCCGACGGCGCCTGACCGCAGATACCGATATATTTACCCCGCCGTTTGCAGGCGTTGATGGCCATTTTAAACATCTCCAGCATGACCGGTTCACGCTCGTCAAAGACATGGGCAACCAGCGTCGAATCACGATCCACCCCCAGGGTAAGCTGGGTGAGGTCGTTGGAGCCGATAGAGAAGCCGTCAAAGATGTCGAGGAAAGCATCGGCGGCGATCACATTGGCCGGAATCTCGCACATCACATAGATCTGCAGCCCGTCCTCCCCGCGTTTGAGCCCGAGTTCGGCCATCAGATCCAGTACCTTCCGCCCTTCTGTCGGCGTACGGGTAAACGGCAGCATCAGACAGACATTTTTCAGTCCCTTCTCCTCGCGCACCAGCCGCATGGCCCGGCACTCCAGTGCAAATGCCTCACGGAATGCATCCGAGTAGTAACGCGATGCGCCGCGGAAACCGATCATCGGATTTTCCTCCGATGGCTCGAAGCCACTGCCGCCCAGCAGGCTGGCATACTCGTTCGACTTGAAATCGGACATGCGGAAGATCACCGGCTTTGGATAAAAGGCGGCGGCAATCGTTGCAACACCCTCGGCCAGTTTTTTTACATAGAAATCAACCGGTGAACCATAAGGCTCAGCACGCTTGCGAATTTCCCGTCTCACCCTGCTGTCGATGATTTTATCGATCTGCAGAATGGCATTGGGATGAATGCCGATACTGTTGTTGATGATAAACTCGAGGCGCGCCAGCCCTACGCCATCATTGGGAATTGCGCTGAAAGCGAAAGCACGATCAGGGGTGCCTACATTCATCATGATTTTGGTTTCCGGCCTCGCCAACACCCCCACATTCACGGTGTCGAGTGTGAATGCAAGTTCACCGGCATAAACATAACCGAGCTCCCCTTCTGCGCAGGAGACCGTCACCATATCGCCATCGCTGATCGTTTCGGTGCCACTGCCTGTGCCCACCACCGCAGGTAGTCCCAGTTCGCGGGAAATGATAGCGGCATGACAGGTACGCCCGCCGCGATTGGTCACAATAGCGGCAGCACTTTTCATGATCGGTTCCCAGTCCGGGTCGGTCATGTCGGTGACCAGCACCTCTCCCGGCTCCAGCTCTTCAATCTGCGATACATCCTTGATGATACGCGCACGCCCCGAAGCAATCTTGCCACCCACGCTTTTGCCCTGAGCAAGGATTTCTGATGTCTCTTTCATCCTGTAGAACTCGATCACATGATAATCGCGTTGCGAATGCACGGTTTCTGGGCGCGCCTGTACAATAAACAGTTCGCCGGAGACACCATCCTTGGCCCACTCGATATCCATCGGCTGCAGATGGCCGGCAAGTTGCGAATAATGCTCTTCAATGATTACCGCATAGTTTGCCAGCGTCAGCAGTTCATCTTCGTTCAAACAATAAACTCGCTGATCTTCCACCGCCACATGCACATTTTTGGTCGGGTACTTCTGAGACTCGGAGTAGATCATCTTCTGCGCCTTTTCGCCCAGTGTGCGACCGAGCAGCGCTTTGTACCCCTGTTTGAGCAGCGGCTTGAACACATAGGCTTCATCGGGACGCACCGTGCCCTGCACGACATTTTCACCCAGCCCGTAGGAGCCGGTGATAAACACGGCATCGTTAAAACCTGTTTCCGTATCGATGGAGAACATCACTCCGGCTGAGGCCAGATCGCTGCGCACCATCTTCTGGATACCGGCGGAGAGCGCGACCTTCATATGATCAAAGCCTTTATCCACCCGGTAGGAGATGGCCCGATTGGTAAATAATGAGGCATAGACCAGTTTGATATGCTCCACAACATTGCTGGTGTCGCGCACATTGAGAAAGCTCTCCTGCTGGCCTGCGAATGAAGCCTCCGGAAGATCCTCAGCCGTAGCCGATGAGCGTACGGAGACTGCCAGCGGCTGCTCGTCGTATTGCTGCATCAGCAGGGTGTAAGCCTGGCTGATTTCAGCCTCGAGATCTTCCGGCATGGCGGCATGGGCAATGATGGAACGCAGGTGGCGACCGCACTCGGCCAGTTTATTCATATCATGCGTATCAAGGCCTGCCAGCGTATCAGCGATCTCGTCTTTCAGCTTGTTGTGCTCGAGGTAATGCCAGTAGGCATCGGCAGTCGTGGCAAAACCGTTGGGGATTTTGATCCCTTTGCCGGTCAGCTTGTTATACATCTCGCCCAGTGAGGCATTTTTGCCTCCGACGATGGCTACATCGGCAAGGCCCAGCTCTTCAAAAAAACGGATATATTTCATACAGTTCTCCCGAACCGGCGTTGCCTGTCGTTTAATAACCGCGCACCTTCGTGATGGCGGCTGCAGTTATTATAGCAAACGTCTGATAACCTGACTCAACTCTCCTACTTTATAAGGTTTCGCGATCAGTATACTCCTATCAGGCAAAGAACTACAGGCCATGGCGCATTCACGGTCATAGCCGGTGGCAAAAATAACCGGCACATCAGGGCTGACCTTGCGCATCATTTCTGCAGCTTTGCCACCACCCAAACGCGGCATCACCAGATCAAGGATCACAAGATCTATTGAAGCATAATTATCGTAGAATATTTCAACAGCCTCTTCTCCGTCAGCAGCTACCAGCACTTTATAGTTCAGGTTCTTGAGCACTTCCTCTCCTATCTCCCGTACATGCTTCTCATCATCAACAAGCAGAACCGTCTCCCCCTTACCTTTGACCAAATCAAAATGCACCTCAGCCTGCTCGGGTCGCTTCGCGTCTTTCACCAGCGGAAGATAAATATGGAAGCCTGAGCCCTCACCTTCACAGCTCTCCACTTCCATGACGCCATGGTGATTCTGGATCGCTCCGTAGGCCATCGCCAAGCCGAGGCCGGTTCCCTTGCCGACCTCCTTGGTCGTGTAGAAAGGATCGAATATCTTGCTCTGTTCTTCTTTAGAAATGCCGCATCCATTATCGAGAATCATTGCTGTCCGGTTAAGGATATTGCATCAATAAAGTAGGCCTGAATTCCCAACGTTTATGGTATATTTGTAGTTAGCTAGACAGCAAATTTACCAACTGGAGAACTCAGGCCATGCAGCACACTAACACGATTTTTCACCAGATAATAAGAGCAGTCCCTCGCCATCTTTTCGACGATGTCGCAGAGCGTTACAAGGGAGATCATCGCGTGCGTAGCCTGCCCTGTTGGACG
>MNWZ01000049.1 GCA_001871925.1 Zetaproteobacteria bacterium CG1_02_53_45 | reverse complement strand
TAGCGCAGGACAAGGCCTTTCTGACTCTTGCCCAGCCACATGTATCGAAACCTCACCAGCGTGCGTTCAATCCATGCGTATGTGTCATCCGCGCTGCCTTGTAGCACCACTGACGCATCAGCTAAGCCAGCTAAAAATTGTTCAACATCTTCCAACGTCCTGATTTGTGTCTCATCCATCTGTACCAGCATCCCCCTATACTGGACAGACCCATCAGAATTTCAGACGCATTTCATATTGGAAAAGGCTTAAACTTCCAGCACACCATCCGTACCGGTATAATTCTGCACAACGCGACTGATTTTATTCTGCTGCTCCTGAGTACAACCACTCATCACAAACACCGCCAGCAAAATGTTAAATATTCGCATCACCATCTCCTCCTCGTTGAAGTCTTTCTTAAGGAAGCGCTGATTTATTCAGTGCTTCCGTGCAGGCCATGGATGGCCTGCCACAATCCGGCAGGAAAGCCGGATTGGACGGCTCTGCCGCCTTCAGGCGAACGGCACGATGCCGTGAGTCACCATCATGCACGTAAGTGCTTGATCGTGTAAGCAAGGGCGAAACGACGCTTTTCCCTTGCGGACTGATTTTTGCCAGGATGGCAATAAATCAGCATCTCCCTTAACTTAATAAGATTCAATCAACCATCAGTACAGGTCAATCATAGACTTTTCCCCGCAGGCGGTTAAAGCAAAATATATTGCCATAGTGCACGCTACTTATGGTGGCTTGCCGAGCCTCATGTGGTTATGAAATCTCAAATGATATAATCCTTGTCCGAGTCTTCACCCGGCTGATGAACGCAAATACGGTTACGGGCCAGTCGTTTGGCACGATACATCGCGGCATCTGCTCTTTTCACCAACACATTGAGATTATCACCATGGTCAGGAAAGAGGCTGATGCCAATGCTGGCTCCAATCTGACATTGAATACTGCCGACATTAAAACGCCGCTTCATGGCCCTGAGCGCTTTTTCGGCGATTGGCATGACATGCGTGATATCGTCCACGTTTTCCATCAGGACCGTAAACTCATCACCTCCGATTCTGGCAATGGTATCCGATTCGCGGACACATTCGCGTAAGCGCACGGCAATGGCTTTAAGCAGGTTGTCGCCGACAGCATGACCATGATTGTCATTCACCGGCTTGAATCCGTCGATATCGATAAACAAAATCGCGAATCTCTGTTTTGCGCGTCTGGCCATCGGCAAAGCATGCTCGATACGATCGATGAACAGTTTGCGATTGGGAAGCCCGGTGAGTATGTCGTGATTCGCCAGATATTCCAGCTCATGCCGGATACGTTTCTCTTCGCTGATATCGAGAAAAGTGCTGACACAATGGGTAATGGCGCCTGTCTCATCCCGCATACTGCTGATGCTCAACCATTGCGGATAGACCTCACCATCCTTGCGCCTGTTCCAGATCTCGCCTTCCCAATACACCAGGTTCAGCACTTTATCCCACAACTGCTTATAAAACAGCTCATCGTGATTACCCGATTGCAGCATACTGGGATTGCGACCCATGACATCTTCGGGCTCATAACCGGTGATTGCCGTAAAAGCAGGATTTACCATGCGAATACAGTGATCTGCATCGGTCACGATAATACCGTTTGAGACCGTATCCATCACTTTGGCCGCCAGCCGCATTTGCCGTTCAGCAATCTTCTGTTTGGTAATATCGCGTGCTGCAAAAATAAGCTGGTGCTGATGTTTACTGGGTTCCAGCATTGATACGCTGATCAGCACAGGAATCTTATCACCGGCTTTATTGAGAATCTGGCGATCAATGCTGTTAATCACCAAACCCGATTCGAGGCTTTCAGCTTCCTGTTGCGTCATCAGGCCACCGATAATAATTTCAGTAACGTGCTTACCCAACAGTTCGGGCGGCTCAAAGCCCAGTGCGTGGGTAACGGCCGGATTGATCATGATAATCGTACCGTCATCACCGGTCACAAACAGCATATCCCCGAGCGAGTGGATTATCTGATCCACATAACGCTTTGAAACCATGGTTTGCTGAAGATTCTCGGTCATGTTGTTAAAGGCATGGCCGAGTGCAGCAATCTCATCTCCTTCAGCCGTATCAACACGGGAGTCGAGATTACCTGCTGCAATATTCGCGGTGGCCAGAGTCATCTGCTCAATCGGAGCGAGGATGCGCTGGCGAATAATGATGTAGCAGAGCCCCCCGAGCATCAGCATGGCAAGGGCAGCGATCAGACTCACTTTCAAAGCCGTTTGCTGCATGCCCTGCACTGTTTTTTCAGTAGATAGGGTCACCCTCAGGATACCCCGGACCGGTGAGGCATCATAACCATGACAACTATTGCACTGTTCTTCCTTATTAATCGGCAGCAAAAAGGTTATCTTCATCCCTTCCTGAAGGGTTACCGGCTGACCGGAGCCGCTTGTTGTACAGATGCGACGGGCAGAAGATCATCCTGTGCCGACAACGGCAAAGCCTCGCGGACAAAGCGATTGTCCCCAAGATAGGCATTGACCCGATTTACACTACGCAGATCCTGAAATGCTTCCTGGCCATCGCGGCGAAGGATGCCGACACGCTCCATTTCGGGGTGACTGCGAATGCGTTTAAGCCAGTCATGAACATAGAGTGCATCGCCGGCTGTCATCATGGTCTTCAGGCTTGAAAGCATCGAATTGGCCAATCTATCTGCCTCGGCACGAGCCTGCTGAGTGATCAAATCGTTTTGTTCACGGATCAGAATGAAGGTGGTGCATATAAAAGTCAGAGAAAGAATACCGACAAGCGGCAATAACAGCCTGCCCCTCAGGCCCTTGTGCCATGACAGGTGGTTCACAGAATGGTTCCCGGTAGACTGAGGTTACTTCTCATCGTCACCCCCCGGTATTACTTATCAGCAAGGTTTCGGTTCGACGTGCACATTTATCCTAGTTTTTTAGTCGGTTATTCCCGATATGTCAAATGACAGGCTTCTTAATCACTCGTAAAAAAATTGTCTGATATTGAGCCACAGAAGCAAAGCAACACCGGCAAACTACCTTTCAGCGATATACCTGAGATATTCGGCACCCGTGCCACAACAACCGCCGAGAATTTTCAGACTAAACTGCCGGTTCAGCGTCAGCATGGCTGCTCCCCAGTCGGAGATATCCTCTGCCTGCAACTGTGCTGCCCCGTCCAGCTCACACTGATCCAGTGCAGAGGCGTTGGCCAGGTAACCGATCAGTCGGGTGAACAAGTGTGAGGGCTGTGTTTCGGCACATAAAAATGTCGGGTAGGCACAATTGACCATATAACCGAGCGGTTTTCTTTCTGTGATAGCATCGATCATCTCTACAGCCGCAGCCAGCGCTGTGCCATCGAGCAGATGACCATCGCGGGAAACAACAAAACTGATGATGTACGGCAGGCCGGTTGCCTGCATGGCTTTAGCAATGCCTGTGGCCTCTTCAATCGCCGGCAGCGTCTGGGCCATGAGAAAGTCCACCCCTGCCCCGGCAAGCTGATTGATCTGCCAGGCATGGAACTGCTCCGCGGCAATGGCTGACAACCCTTGTTCCGGACGGTAACAGTCATTTTTGCAGCCGATCAGACCAGCGATTTTTATATCTGCCTGAGCTGTTTGTTGTGAGTCGCGCAGCTGCTGCATAAAGGAGACTGCATCGGCATTGATGCAGCTGCTCGCTTTAGCCCCGCTCACCCGGGCCCGGTTGGCCCGCCATGTCGGGGTACACATCAGAAAAGGAATGTCCGCCTGCAAGGCAATATCGATGTAGGCCTGATAGATATCTGCCAGCGCGCTTCTCCCGACTTCATCATAGATGAGCGGCGCATTGATCAGCGTCGGATGCAACTCTACGCTACCCGCGCGTCGCAACTGCTCGACAATCGCAGCTTCCATCAAAATCAGATGATGGGTATCCAGCAGATGGTTCATTCTATACGGAGCTGCCTGCTTCAAGCGGAATGTAATTCGTCAGCCATAGCGTCTGGTACGGCTCCAGTTCAACCGTTTGATTCAGGTTCTGGAATGATTGCCCGCTGATCAGATCCGTCCAGCTGTCATATTCAATCAGGTTCAGCTCGCTCAAGGCGATCTGCCGGGGTTGATCAGAAATATTATTGATGGCAAAAATACTCTGCCGGCGCTCGGGACTCTGCCGCCAGAAGGCAAACAACTGGTCGTCCAGATGCAATGTGTATTGCGTGGCATTGGGGTGAAATGCAGGCTGTTTCCTTCTGATACGAATCAGTTCGGTGAGCCGGTTGAATACCCGTGCATGGTGAGACTCCGGATCGGCCAAAGCGGCCTGCAGTTCAGCATAGTCCCATTTGTGGCGGTTAATGCCGCGATTCTCGTTGGTCAACTGCACCCTGTCATGGTCATTCAGTGTTGCCACCAGACTGTGCACATAAATTGCAGGGATGCCTTCGATGGCAAGCATGATGGCATGCGCACAGAGGAAGCGCTGCTGCTGGAAACGGTCACGACCGTTAATTGTGCCGGCCAGCGCCTCGTAAAGGCTGATATTGATTTCATAGGCCTTTCTCATACCGCCTTCCAGCGCGCGCCAGGAGATACGTCCGCCAAAGTTGACCATGGCATTAATCAGTTCATCCGACTCCTGATCACTGAGTATGCCTTCGACCGGACGCAGCCCGATACCATCGTGCGAGGCGATGAAATTGAAGAATGCCGTGCCATTTTGTGCCGGCGGCAGGGTCATAAGCCAGTGTTTCAGATGGCGGCAATCGCCGGAGATCAGCGTGTTGATCAGCAGTGGCGGCAGCGCAAAATTGTAAACGGCATGGGCTTCATTGGCATTGCCGAAATAGGTAAGATTTTCCCGGTTCGGCACATTGGTTTAGGTAATTATAATAGCGGCGTTATTTTTGTGACTGACCAGCAGTCGAAGCAGACGAATCACTTCGTGGGTCTGCTCCAGATGAATGCATGACGTGCCCAACTGCTTCCACAGGAATGCCACGGCATCGAGTCTGAATACCGTAATGCCCTCATCGAGATAAAAACGCATGATGGAGACGAACTCCAGCAACACCTCGGGATTGCTGAAATCGAAATCCACCTGATCATGACTGAATGTACACCAGACATAACGTTTACCATCGAGCGTCTCCACCTCCCTCAACAGCGGGCTTACCCTGGGCCGGACAACATGTGAGATATCATCTTCGGGCGACGCCTCAAGAAAAAAGTCTTTGCCGGGATCCTTACGCTGCTTGAAGTTTTCAAACCAGCCGCTGCGGCTGGAGCAATGATTGATCACCACGTCGGCCATGACGGTAAAATCTTCGGCGATAACGCGGATATCCTGCCAGTCGCCGAAGTATTCATTGACGCGATAATAATCGATTACGGAAAAGCCGTCGTCCGAGCTGTACGGATAAAAGGGAAGAATATGCACGCCGCTGATCGTCCCTTGCAAATACGTGGTGAGAAAATGCCTTAACTGCTTGAGTGGCGGTAGATCCGGCGTATTGAAAGTGTCGGCATAGGTGATAACGAAAACATCCGACTGATCCCAGTTATTGGCATGTGGAACAGGTGGTGTGCCGCCATCTTCAATGCCCATCGCCTGCAGCAGACGCAGGCAGTAAACCTCATGATCAATGTCAGGGTAAATGACAGCGAGGTGCAGCTTCAATTTACATATTATATCATGCAGCGAATCATTCATATGCGTTCCTGTAGTCGGACAGATTATCGATTTGCGAATTCCTTGTTATCTTCCTCGACGGCAATTTCAAGCCTTTCAAAAATATCCGGCACGGCATTGATGACGCGATTCCAGCTTGGAATAAAGGGGGTTTCCATCGGATTATCGAGGAAAACATCACCTGCCTTGATAATGTTTTCTGCAAACAGTTCCACGGCGAGCTCTTCCTTGTGCACATCAGTCGTCAGCCCGTTGATCATGGCGTCATCGCGGTAGATTTCGATAAAATCCAGAGCAATACGATAATAGCTGGCCTTGATGCTACGGAATACGCCTTTGTTAAAAACAGTGCCTTGCGTGGCCAGTTTGCGGAACAGTGCTTTGGAGATATCGATAGACATTTTCGACAGGCCACCGTTTTCGTCCTTTTCCGAAAGCACCTGATGTTTATGATCGTACACATCCGCAATATCCACCTGGCACAGCCGGTTGGTGGCGTAGTTGCGTTTCATTTCGGAGAGGATACCGATCTCCAGCCCCCAGTCGCTGGGAATACGCAAATCATTTAACACATCGATTCATTGCTGTCCGGTTAAGGATATTGCATCAATAAAGTAGGCCTGAATTCCCAACGTTTATGGTATATTTGTAGTTAGCTAGACAGCAAATTTACCAACTGGAGAACTCAGGCCATGCAGCACACTAACACGATTTTTCACCAGATAATAAGAGCAGTCCCTCGCCATCTTTTTGACCATGTCGCAGAGCGTTACAAGGGAGATCATCGCGTGCGTAGCCTGCCCT
>MNWZ01000121.1 GCA_001871925.1 Zetaproteobacteria bacterium CG1_02_53_45 | reverse complement strand
CGATGTGTCATTTGATGTTCGGCATTCTGGCTCTTACGGCAGATCAGTTTATGCGCATGATTCAATGACCTGCCTATACACCAAACCCGAAGCGTCAAAAGGCATCATGATATGAATGCCATCGCATTGCTCGCCCTGAAAACCGAAAAACGCTGGGAAACGACTACTCCTGAAAGAAATATGCGGGTGAAACAAAAGTTGAAACAGTAAATCCAACTGCTGAGATGTTGCCCTTCAATCTATCTCAGACTTTTGCAAGTGGCTCTCTATTCAGAGGCCATTGACCATATTTACATACTGCTGCATGGCTGAGCGGTAATGTTTGATGTTTTTATCGGAGACTTTGCCTGTCTTGCTCAGCCGGGCGCACAACGCATCAATATCACTGTCTGAACCAAGTATCTTGGCATTGATCGTGACGCCCAGATACTTGCAAACACTGTTCAGGGAAGCGATTGAGGATTTAACAAAAGCTGCCGCCTTATCGCCGGGCCCGGATGCATTATCCCTGAGGTAACCTTCAAATTCATCCTGATATTTAATCATCGATCACTCCATAAACTACAATGAACCAGCACAGCTGGCGGAATATATTTCGCGGTGCAGGCTGACCCAGCCCCGGTTTTTATGAAAGCTTTTGCATGTGCGCGGCAAAATCGGCCCCGAATGCATCAGTGCCAGCTGGACTCTGAATCAAGATCGCTTTATTTAATGAAAGCCGCGTAGCCGGGCTGCCAACGCCGGAGCAAAGAGCATGAACAGCAGGCCCAGAGGCATCAATCCACCCTCCGCCATATTGTAATCTGACAACATACGTTGCTGTGAAGAACCGAGTGCTGCTCCCAGGCTGAATTCAAAGAGAACGATCAACACGGCCCAGAGCAACCCGACCATAAACTGCTCCCTGAACGATCTGGCATTGATCCAGCGAACAGAGCCCCATGCGATTGCGAAGATGATCGCAGATCCGATGAACACGCCAAGCTGGCGCGCAGGCATGTCTCCTGTAAGTGGTGCAATATAGAGCTGCCGGATGATGCCATGCACCGATTCGGCAAGAACAATCAAAACCCATACAACTAATGCTTTAGGCCAGCTCATCATAAAAAATCACACGCTCATTTGAAGCTATAAACACGTTAGTCCGGACGGCCAAGATGCGTGATGTCAGTTAAAAATCCATATTCATTGGCTCCAAGCCTGGCAACAGGATCAAGCTTGCGGGCATCGACTTTCATGCGTCCGTTTGCAAGCACTTCTACCACTGCATCATCGATAAACATCTGCCTGATCTGTACAAACAACAGGCTTTGCGGGCCTGCCCCCATCTCCTTGATCTCATAGATCTCACAGCCGTAAGCAACCCTGGCATCGGCCAGACGTGGCAAAGCAAAACCTTCAAATGGCTGCAAAGACAAACCCAGCTGTTCCACTTCAGACATATCATCGGCAAGTGTGGCGCTGCTGGCATTCATGGCCTCCAGCATGGGACGGTCGGGTATATGGATGACGCAAAACCCGCTGCGCTCAAGGTTGATGCGGGTATCCTTGAATCCGCCTGTGGGTTTCAGGCCAAGGGAGAGCATCAACAACGGTGGCTCGGAACATATGGCGGTAAAAAACGAGAAGGGAGCAAGGTTGTAGCTGCCATTCGCGTGTTCAGTCAGCACCCATGCAATCGGTCGCGGCATCAGGGTCTGAATGGTTTGAAAATAGCGTTGTCCGCTTTCTATGGCTGTAAAATCCACAATCAAAATATCACTCCTCTTATCACCCCATCAAAGTGTTTCACTTATCAGCCCCAACCCGCCCCCGCAGCATCCATAACAGCATGCCTGACAGACTTAAGCCGAACATGGCGAAGGTCATATACGGCAGTGCCACCGAAACCAGCGGCACCAGTGTGCCCACCACCAGCGCGGTAAATCCCATCTGCACAAAACTCTGCACCGCCGAGGCCATGCCGCGATTGCGCGGAAAACAGTCCAGCCCCATCAGATTGATATTGGGCATACTCACGGCCATACCAAGCACGTAAAGTCCGAGCGGAGCAACCACCGTCAGCGGCGTCGGTGCCAGAAACAGGCTCTGCAGCATATTCAGCAGCGAGGCCAGCATCAGTATGCCCATACCCAGCCAGACCGTGCGCTCGGGCGACAGCCTTGTTGCCAGCCAGCCCGCCAGCTGCGAACCGACCATGATCGCTGCCACGCTGGGTACAAACATCACCCAGAAATCGTTCACGCCAAGGCCGAGAAAGTCGTAAATCACGCTGGGGGCACCGGCCACATAGACAAAAAAGCCGCTGAACATCATGGCAAAACTGAACACCAGTGCCAGAAAGTGTCTGTTGCACAACGCCATACCGTAGGCCCGTGCGATGGCAAACGGGTGAACACTGTGGCGATGTTCCACCGCCAGCGTCTCTCTTGTGCCCTGCCAGATCATCAGCAGCAGAACCGCTGCAAGCAGTGCGAGAAACAGAAACACCGAATGCCAGCCGAATATATCGTGCAACCAGCCGCCCAGAATCGGTGCCACTGCCGGTGCAATACTGAACAGCAGCATCACGCGCGCCATCACCTGCTGCGCCTGGGCGCCATGATACACATCGCGAATCATCGCCCGGCCGATGACCATGCCTGCACTGGCCGAGAGTCCCTGCCCGATACGCAGCAGAATCAGTTGATCGATATTCTCCGCCAGTGCGCAACCGATGGAGGCAAGCAGATAGATAGCCAGCGCTGTCATGATCACCCGACGACGGCCGAAACCATCCGACAGCGGGCCATAAATCAGCGTCGCAATCGCTGTTGCCATCAGGTAGAGGCTCAGGGTGAACTGCATCTGCGCATGGCTGGCGGAAAGATCAGCAGCAATATCGGGAAATGAGGGCAGATAGGTATCAATGGTGAACGGGCCGAGAGCCGCCAGTGCGGCAACTACCAGCGACAAGGGTACGAAACCTGTTTTTTTACTTACAATCATGGTGATTCAGCTACTGCCATGTATTGGCTGCAGATCACCCTTTCTGAATGAGCATTTTTTCATTGCCGAACGCGACAATGTCGCCTGCGACAATCTTTTTCCTTTTGCGTGTCTCTACTTCACCGTTCACCGAAACCAGCCCTTCTGTGATCACCTGATTTGCCTCGCCGCCGCTACCCACCAGACTTTCAAACTTCAGCAGCTTGTTCAGTTCAATCGGCTCACTGGAAATTGTAACTTTTCTCATACGATAACCACCCTGTTTCAACACCCGGAACCCATCCTCAATGATACAACAGAGAGGCATAAACAGTTCAGGAGCCGCTAGGCTGAACCAGCTCCGGCTGCTTTGAAAGGGCTGATCACCAGAGATAACAACTGGTTCTCTTACCCATGATTTGCAGTCTGAATATTTCCCGGGTGTGTGATTGGGCCATGCCGTAACAGACATGCAGCGGCAACAGATGCTCCTCTCTGGGATGACAGTATCTGGCTCCGGGAGCATCTTGCCATTGCACCAGCCTGCGCGCCCGTTCCTGCTCGTCCAGATCTGCGTTAGAGCAGGTCTCCATCAGCCACTGTTCAAAGGATTCATTGCTAAGCCGCGCCGCATCGGTCGATGGAGAAAAGAACGACTTCAGGTTATGAAACGAAAGGCCTGAACCGATCACCAGTACGTTTTGCCGCCTCAGATCAGCCATCGCCTCGCCCATGCGTATATGCTGCAAAGGATCCAGCGACTTTAGCAGGGAGAGTTGCACACAGGGGATATCCGCATCCGGATACATGATTTTCAGCGGCACAAACAAGCCGTGGTCAAAGCCCCGCTGCCCGACTGGCTCCGCCTCAATATTGGCGCACTTGAACAGGTCGCATATCTGTTGAGCCAGTGCGGGCTCTCCTTTTGCCGGATAGCTGATCTCATATGATGCTTTCGGGAAGCCGTAATAATCGTAGATCAAGGGGGGCTGCTCTGCACTGGTAATAGAGGGTTTCTCTTCTTCCCAGTGGGCGCTGATCACGACAATCGCTGCCGGTTTTTCAAACAGCGTCACAACATGTTCAAGGCAGTTGATCATCTCCTGATGGGCCGGATCCCCCAGCAGAGGCAACGGGCCGCCCCCATGCGGCAGGTAGAGAACGGGACTTAAACCGGCCTTGCCCATCATGCTCTCCGGCGAAGTCTTGAGTCTTCGATATCTCCGGCAGCGCTGTCAGCCAAAATAGTGCAACAATACCCTGTAGAGATAAAACGCATCGAGCCGACCGGCCAGCTCACGTATCGAGTGCATGGCAAATGTCGGTACACCCACATCAACGGTGCGCACGCCCATTTCAGATGCCGTCACCGGACCTATCGTGCTGCCACAACCCATGTCGGAGCGTACGACAAACGATTGCACCGGCACCCCGGCACACTCACACCAGTGTTTGAACAGGGCACCGGTTTCACTGTTGGTTGCGTATCGTTGATTCGCATTCATTTTAATCACCGGCCCTGCGTTGATGACCGGGCCATGATTGGGTTCATGTTTGTCGGTAAAATTGGGGTGTATGGCATGGGCATTATCAGCCGAGATCATCAGGCTGGAGGCCATCATACGTGAAAGTTGCTCGCCATTTCCACACAAACGACCAAGCACGGATTGCAAAAAGTTCCCCTGTGCGCCGGCAGCAGAACCACTGCCCACCTCTTCATGGTCGCTGCAAATCAGCAGTGCATTCTGGTTACCACTGTTATCGAGCAGGGCCATCAGACCGGTATAACAGCTGAGCAGATTATCCAGCCGTGCTGCGGCGATAAAATCATCGTTCAGACCAATCACTGCGGGCGGCTGCACGTCATAAAAGCTCAACTCATAATCGAGCACCTTCACGGCTTTTGCGCTGTCGGTGGCTGCTTGAGCATTCACCATATCAAGCACCAGAGCATTGAAACTCACCGCTGCTTCCGTATCGTTTTCCGGCAACTTCATCAACACCGGAGGCAGGTGTAACTGTTTGTTGATGGCATGATTATCATTGGCTTCACGATCCAGATGAATCGCCAGGCTGGGAATGATGGCAATGGCTTTTTCCCAATCGATTAACCGGTGCCCGATCTGATTGTTTTCATCCAGATAGCTGACGCGTCCGGCCAGTGACAGGTCGCGGTCAAACCAGGGATTGAGCAGGACACCGCCATACACCTCAACGCCCAGCTGCAGGTACTGATTATCGATTTTTTCAGGATTGGGTTTTACTTTCAGGCACGGGCTGTCGGTATGCGCTCCGACCATATGAATGCCATGCTCAACAAGCGGCTGGTTTAACGCAAAGGCAATAATCGAGGAGTCATTGCGCGTCACAAAGTGGCGCCCCTGCCCGTCTTTCACAGACCACTGCTCTTTTTCCGTTAAGCGTTTAAAGCCTGCAGCCTCCAGTTTTTCAACCATCGTTTGCACTGCGTGAAAAGGAGTCGGTGACCTTTTGATAAAATCCAGCAAACCATTCACGAATTCTTCGTTTTGCATCAGAGCCCCTTAACCGACATATTTTCCAGAACACTAGCCGGAACGCCTGAGACAGTTTACCTATTTATCAAACGCTCACGCAGATGATACAACAGTCAAAGCGTCCCGCAGCTATCCGTCCTGATGGCGTTTGGGCAAAACCCAGTTCGGGCGCACGTAATGGCAGGTATAACCGCCCGGATAGTGCAGCAGATAATCCTGATGCTCGGCTTCGGCTTCCCAGAAATCACCCGCAGCGGCAACTTCAGTCACAACCTTTCCGGGCCACAGTCCGCTCGCTTCGACATCGGCGATGGTGTCGAGAGCGACCGTTTTCTGTGTCTCATCGACATAATAGATGGCCGAGCGATACGATAATCCACGGTCGTTGCCCTGCCGATTCGGTGTCGTGGGATCGTGAATCTGGAAAAAGAATTCCAGCAGTGTCCGATATGAAATCACCTCTGCATCGAACACAATTTCAATGCCTTCGGCATGACTGCCATGATTGTGATAGGTCGCATTTTTAACATCGCCACCGGTGTAACCCACGCGGGTGGAAAGCATCCCCGGCAGCCTGCGGATCAAATCCTGCATACCCCAGAAACATCCGCCTGCAAGCACTGCGCGTTGCACTGCCATTCAGCTATCCTCCAGCTGATCAAGATATGTTTCGTACCCCTGCGCCGCCATGTCGTCCCGGTGCACAAAACGCAGTGAAGCGGAATTGATGCAGTAACGTAAGCCCCCACGCTCTGCGGGGCCATCGGGAAACACATGCCCCAAATGACTGTCGCCATGGCTGCTGCGCACCTCGATGCGGACCATGCCGTGGCTGCTATCGCGCAACTCATTCACATGTGCGGGCTCAACAGGTTTGGTGAAACTAGGAGTCTGTCGGACTTCAAGCATGCGCCCATTCATTTACGAACCCCTGCATTTTTGAAAAATGGCTGATGTATAGATAGCGGCGAGTTGGACACGGATTTTCCTGATTTCACCCGCCCATTCAGCAGTGTGCAAGGCATCGGTTTGCATTTATGCGACCTTGAGTGCGAAAAGGCGACGGATATTCCAAGCCATGCAAACGAGATTCCATTCGCCTTTGACCTTCTCTCTGCCGCGCATCAAAAACTGTCTGAAGCCCATGACGTGCTTAAT
>MNWZ01000072.1 GCA_001871925.1 Zetaproteobacteria bacterium CG1_02_53_45 | reverse complement strand
TCGCGCATCCTTATGTATCGTGGGAAAGAGGTTTGAACGAAAACACCAACGGCCTAGTGCGGCAGTACATTCCCAAGAGCCGGAGGTTCAATACGGTCACGGATGAGGAGGTTGACTTCATTATGCATCGACTCAATCATCGACCGAGAAAGACGCTGGGCTATAGAACACCCCATGAAGTGTTCTTCAACACCAAAACTCAACTCACTGGAGTTGCACTTGGGAGTTGAATCCGCGTCTGAAAAACATCGGCCGTCAGGTGAAATAGTAAAGCCGGAAAAGAGTACCTTGGGACAATGATTTCACACAGGATCACGGATTATTATTCGTCCCCCAGGGGGCCTCTCTTGCTACGCACCACAGGTATTTCCTACGGTCACAATTCACCTTCTGTTCATTCGTGTGTCGTGGCTGGATTTTTTACTTGGGTGACGCTGAATACATAACATGCGTTGATGGTTCCCGCCAAACCGAGAAGAACCTTATTCGAGTGCGTCCTCATTGGTGGCATAACCGAAGTAATAAGCCTTTTCGGCCAGCTGTTGAGCCAGCCTGGAGCGATGCTGTTTTTCTGCCCGGGCCCGCTCAGCCATGTCCGGTGTCAGGAAAATCGGCAGCCAGCTGTTTGCCTGAACAGCGGAGCCTGCTTCGATTTTCACCCAGACCGGCTGCGCAGCTTGGCAGGCAACGGTCAGTGGTACGAAACAGAATGCCTGAAGCGGTGCGCCGGTTATATTTTTGGGTATCTGTCCATCCGGTTGATTATCGGAGCAGGCGACGACAAGCAGCATGGCAGCAGCCATGGCGGAGATGGATCGCTGTTTGATTTCTATGGCAACGGGTGGTGTTTCAGAAAACGAATTCGCGTTTCTCGGCAATGCCTTCCATATCCTGAATCAGGGTTTCAAACAGGCTGGTTTCCTGCCATGTCTGGCCGATCTTGCGCCTGTGCTTCATGGATACCATCGGGTTGGAGTCGATGAAGGCGATCATCTGGCCGCCGTCAGCCAGCAGGGCATCGATATGGGCCGGGATTTTTTTAAGAGCGGCCGAAAGGACAATCACATCGAACGGTCCGTTAGATGCAGCGATTTGAGACATGGCTTCGGCATCCATCGCATTGACTTCAATGACCGTGGCATTGCTGACGCCATGATTGCTGATGTTCTGGCGGGCAGCATCGGCAAGGGCAGGGTGAAGCTCGCCACTGACCACTTCAGCCGACTGCATCGCCAGCATGGTGGTGAGGAAGCCTGTGCCGGTACCGATCTCCAGTACACGTTCACTGCCATCGAGCATCAGATTCTGCAGGATCAGGGCTTCCTGAAGCGGGCTGAGCATCTCCTGGTTACACGGCAGCGGCACGCGGCCTTCCATATAAGCAAGGCTTTTAACCTGTGCAGGCACAAAGTTTTCACGCGGCATGGATTCGATCAGATCGAGCACGACAGGATCCAGTACTTTGCAGCAACGGATCTGGTATTCGACCATGTTGCGGCGTGCAAATTGAAAATCAGTGGCTGTCATAGAAAAGCTCCCCGCGCTTACTTTGATTGCTTGTTTAAAGACCCAGAAATATGCAGCAGATGTGCAGAAATGGCAAGCCATGCATGCTGTTTTTACTTAATCATTATTGAGGCTGAATCGATAGTCACGCAGGATTTTTTTACCATTGCCCAGGGTGCCGGTATCTGCAACGGTTTTGCCATCGACGTGAATGCGCAAGGCCAGGGCATTGCCGCAGTTAATCCAGAGTGATGCGCTGCTATCCCTGATGGTAGCGTACTGGCCTTCCTGCAGCAGTACCTCCTTGAGCAGTTTACCTTTGGCGGAGCCGGAAGCGTTTGCACTATAGACCTGCATCCAGACTGCGCCCGTGGCGGCCTCGAATTTATACTCATGGTCAACAGGGGCCGCTGTGGCGACTTCCTGCGCAGGTGCATCGGTCGATTCATTCAGATCCACAACAACCTTGTGCGCAGGCATGTTCGGACGGGTCGCTGTATCAGGGCTGTCGTCCGCTGTCGCGGCCGCTTGCTCTGCCGGTTCGGCAACCGGTTGCTGTTCGCCATAATTGATCGATGCTTCCTGATCGGTTGTCGCTGTGGTGATCGGTTCAACATGGTCGCTGTTGTTGCTGATAATATTGAAAATGATAAACAGCAATACAAATCCGATGCCGGCTACCCATGCCCATTTTTTCGACGGTGATACCGGTGGGTCAGGGAAGGTCAGTGGTTTGGTGAGCTGATACTGGGCATCACTGAGCAGTCCGATCTCTTTGGAGAGGTCGAGCTCAAGGTATGCGGCATACTGGCGCAGGAAACCGATCGCATAGATCTGATCGGGCAGCATGTCCCAGTTGCCGCTTTCCAGGGCCTGAATATGTACTTTATGCAGCTTGAGTCTGGCCATGGCCTGATCAATTTTCTCGCGGCGCGCCTCTCTTGCCGCGATCAGTTTGCCGCCAATCTGCATGAGCAGTTGCTGACGCGATGTGAATTCGCCAGGTGCACTGCTTTCAATGTCCTGTTGCGCTATCTCGTCCATGACTATTCCAACTGTCCTATTTTATCCATGGCCCAGGCCCTATCCAGCGAGGATGTACTCTGCTTGCTGAATGACCCGAGCACCTGGCGGGCTTCGTTCTGTTTATGCTGCTGTTTGAGTACCTCGACCAGGGCTTCAACCAGGTTTCTGTTGTTGGGATTTTTGCGCAGCAGTTCGTGATAAATCACGGCGGCCTCATTCAGTCTGCCCTGCAGAAAGAAGGCGTTGGCCAGTTTTCCTTCCGGCAGCGTGCTGTCGGGATTGAACATCTTTGCCTGTTGATAGGCACTGATGGCCGCATCGAACTTTTTTTGCCCCAGCAGCGCATCGCCAAGATTGATAAAGGCCAGATCCTGATTGGCATAACGCGGGTCATCCAGTGACTTGCGCGCCATGACTTCAGCTTCTTCGAAACGCTGCATTTTGTTCAGCAGGTTGGCGTAGTTATTCATCGATGGCGCACTGCCGCCGTGGGCCAGGGCTTTTTTGTAATACTGTTCGGATTTATCCATGTCGCCGCGCAGCAGCCATGCATAGGCCAGTGCATCAAGCACTTCGGGCTGATTCGGGTGCAGGCTGTTGGAGGTCATCAGCTCGTCAAATGCCTTGGGCAGCATGCCCTCCTTGCTCAAGGCATCAAGGCCGAGCTGATAGTGGATATGGGCGAGTTTTTCCTCATTCACCGGCTCTTTTGTCGGGTTCGTGGCGCAGGCGGTAAGTATCAATGTTGCAGCCATGATGATGCACAAGTGTAGCGGGCGTTTGCATGTGCTCATCACAGGAAACGTTCCACCAGCGCATGAATAGGGCGAATGGCCGCATCATCCTGCGCCTTAAGATCGGCAAAGATGCCGTGCTCCAGCCCGCTCCGGCAGCCGCAGGTGCAAGCTGATGGTGGTGGTGCTGCGAAGAAGGCGTGCAGCATGCTTTGCGCTTTGGCTACATTGGCCTGCATGACTTCAACAATGGCGCTGACCGAGACGTTCTCTTCCTCTTCATGCCAGCAGTCGTAGTCGGTGCTCATGGCAACCGTGGCGTAGCAGATTTCAGCTTCACGGGCGAGTTTGGCTTCGGGCATATTGGTCATGCCGATTACGTCCATGCCCTGGCTGCGATAGAGCTCGGACTCGGCGCGGGTGGAGAATTGCGGTCCCTGCATGACCAGATAGGTACCATTCTCATGGGTGGTGATGGTAGTTTCATTGCAGGCTGCCAGCAGGGCTGATTTCAGGGTGGCACAGACCGGATCGGCCATGGAGACATGGGCAACGACAGGTCCGTCGAAAAATGTGCTTGCGCGGCTATGGGTGCGGTCAACGAACTGATCGACCAGCACAAAGTGGCCCGGCACGATCTCCTGACGCAGTGAGCCGACGGCCGAGATGGAGATGATACGGTTTACGCCGGCCAGTTTCATGGCGTAGATATTGGCGCGGTAATTGATGTTGTGCGGCGGAATGCTGTGGCCGCGACCGTGACGGGGCAGGAACACCACCTCGTGGCCGTTGATTTTTGCCAGTATCAGTGCATCGGAAGGGCGCCCGAAAGGCGTATCAATATCCAGAGATTCGATTATTTCGATGCCCGGAATATGATATAAACCGCTGCCGCCGATAATTCCTGTACGTGACTGCATTACTTCTCCGTCCGGCTGGTATCTGCCTTGAGTTGACCGCAGGCAGCCATGATATCCTGTCCGCGCGATCGCCTTACCGTGGCACGAATGCCTTTGGAAATCAAGCTTTGCGCGAATTCTCTCATGTTATCCTTCGGGGTTCCGCGGTAGGGGCTGCCCGGATAGGGGTTGAACTGAATCAGGTTCACGCGTTCACGTTCGGGGTTCACAAAGCGGCTTAAAGCCTGCAGATCTTCGGGCCGGTCATTGACCCCGTCGAGCAGCACATACTCCAGTGTAATATGACGTTGCTTGGCCAGCGGATAGACATTCAGGCATTGGCGTAGCTCGGCCAGCGGGTACTTGCGGTTGATCGGTACCAGCTCATCGCGCAGCGAGTCGGTAGCCGCATGCAGGCTGATGGCAAGGTTGACCGGTTGCACTTCGCCGAGGCGTGTAATCTGGGGCACCAGACCGGAGGTGGAGAGGGTGATGCGGCGGCGCGAAATATTCAGTCCCTCCTCATGCATCAGCAGGCCGATGCTGCGGTGAACGGATTCCTCATTGGCCAGTGGTTCGCCCATGCCCATATATACGATATGTGTGATGTCCGAATGCAGTTCACCGCTAACCGGTTCACGGTGCAGATCAGCCTTGATAGCCAGAATCTGGGCGACGATTTCTCCTGGAGTAAGATTAGCTTCAAAGCCCTGTGTGCCGGTATAACAGAACGGGCAGTCGAGCACGCAACCGACCTGGGAAGAGATGCAGACCGTGCCGCGTTTCTCTTCGGGAATAAACACGCTCTCGACCATTTTGCCGGTAAAACGTCCGCGTTTAAGTCCGAAGACATATTTGCGGGTGCCGTCGCTGGAGCATTCGCGCCGGATCAGGCTCAACGGCTCGCATAACAGTTCTGTCTTGAGTTTCTCACGCAACTCAGCAGAGATGTTTTTCATCTCATCCGGGTTCAACACTCCCTTGTTGCGCCAGTCGAGCACCTGTTTGGCGCGGAACTTCGGTTGCTGCCAGCTTGTCATCAACGCCTGCAATTCGGACAAGCCCAGTTCAGGCAGTTGCGGCAGATCCGGCGTGTTGGTCAGGGTGGCAGTGGGGGGTGTGATTGCAGTGTTTGTAGGCATGTGCGCTATTGTGACAGAGGAGAGGAATCAGCGATAGCCGGAAAGCGTAGCTGCTTGGGCGTGGCATATGCCTTCTATATGGAAGTCTGTGGGCAGAGGGGGATTGCAAGATTGCTGTCGTTTGCTTGTCATGCCATGTGTCCATACATGGCACCCTACGGGCGGTTACATGCGTAACCGTGCTAGATCGCTATCCTGCGATCTAGTCATGGCGCACGTCCGTGTGCGCTACCCTTCGGGCGACTCTAAAGTAGCCGTGCAAAACTGCAGTCCTGCAGTTTTGTCATGACATACATCCGTGTGCGCTACCTTTCAGGCGGTTACATTCGTAACCGTGCAAAACTGAAATATTGATTAAAAGCCTATCGCGCGGCGGGACAACGCCGCTTGCTTGTCCCCCATTTGGGGGACAGCAGAGTATTTTTATTCTGCTATAGTCAGTCCTAAGACATGTGGGAGTGGTGATGACCGAATATCTGCACACATATGGTGTTTATATCCGCCGGTTAACAGCCAAGCTGTTTGCCAAGGCAAACGGGCTACCGGCTGAAGTGCTCCGCGAGGATCGCGGAGCCTTCTTCATTTCTGATTTCAGTTTATTCAATCACCAGACCATGCCTTTTCAGGCAGGTATTGTCCCCGGTTCCAGCGAGCTGCCGGTGACGATGGAGGGGGAGCCATGTATTCCCGGAATCCTTTAAAGATTACAGGCTGTGACTTTGAAAACTCATCGGTATAGTAACTTGAGATGCCAAAATGACATTTCAAGATGCTGAATAAATGAAGATGAGGAAAGATGATTTGACCGGGGAAGGCCTGATTCCCATGCAGAGAATTCAACGCTCCATTCTGCTGTTGCGCAGAGAGAGGGTGATTCTGGATCGCGATCTGGCGGAGCTTTATGGTGTTGAAAATCGGGCGCTGAAACAGGCTGTGAAACGAAATCCTGACAGGTTTCCATCTGATTTTATGTTTGAGTTGAATGAGACTGAAGTGGCATTTTTGGTATCACAATCTGTGATACCTTCGAAGAGAGAGTTGGGAGGTGCGGCTCCCTATGCCTTCACTGAACAGGGGGTGGCGATGCTTTCCAGTGTTCTCAGAAGCAGTCAGGCCGTACAGGTGTTGTTCAGCGTCCAAAATTGACCCCCTAGCAGTCCGTCGGACTTGATTCACGTCGTTGTTGGATTCAGTCATACATCAAACCAATCCGGCATATTTT
>MNWZ01000010.1 GCA_001871925.1 Zetaproteobacteria bacterium CG1_02_53_45 | reverse complement strand
ACAGGCGATACAGCGCATCATGATCCACGCTTTGAATATAACCGCTCCCTGCAGCCGGCACTGGATACCACTCCCTGTCATCCAGTGATTCGAGCCCCTGGTTCAGGCCGGCATCTTCATCGGACTCCTGAGCCTTTTTTTCTGGCAGTAGTCGATCGATAGAAGCGTTGGTCTCCTGAGCGATCGAGGCGATAATGCTGGATGCCTGGATCGACGAGGCAATATGATGAATGAAATAGATAAGGACACCCACGCCACAGAGCGACAAGACAAATGCAAAAAATACCGCCAGGCTCGGCACGAACTCGTCTACACCACCACTGCCGCGAATAGTGCGCAACACGATCAGGCAATAGGCGAATATGCCGGTGAAAGTCCCCAGGGTGAATTGCGTGATGCGGCTGCGCATGAAATTTCTCAAAATGCGAGAGGTGTACTGACCCGACGCCAGCACCATTGCCAGCAGGGTCATGGAAAAGGTGATGCCCATAACCGTCATCATTGAACCGGCCAGTGTGGACAACATCTGGCGTGCCCCTTCCGCTCCCACCCCGAACAGGCGTGGCCACTGGCTCAACCATTGGTCGTTACCTGCCGAATCGGCTTCGATCAACACCACCGCGAAAGCCATACTGCCAGCGACCATAAGCGAAGGCATAAACCAGAAGCTCGATCGCAGGGTGCCCCAAAACTGAATTAACTTATTCATGCATCATCTTCCAAATTAGAATTTCCGGCATCTCTTCAGCCTGTTTTTCGATGTGCTCCTTATGGACCAGCTTTAACTTTCAAGACCTGCCCCCAAAGCACCGAAAACATGGGCTGTGAGGTTCGCACCGGTGTGGCTGGCATCGGTGCGACTCAACAAGGCTGCCATAAGGGGCACGATCGCGATTCCCATTACGAGAAACGCGACGGAAAGAGGCACAAGCGTGATGACAACCGTCGCGAGCATCACCGCGACTGATGAGCTGCCCGGGCATTTGTGCCGGGCCTTTCCTGCGAGCAGCGACAACACCGAACACGTGTTAACTAACGGGCCCTGAATCCGGCGCGCATGTCATCACGGTGAACAGGGTGCCGACACCTAAAAAACGGGGGGCAGTACCCTTTATCGGGTAGCTTCAATGAGGCTTCAATCCGTATGCTCGTCCGCCTTGTCTGAGATGGCTTTGCCGCCCTGCTCAATATCCTGACCGGCGCCTGACATCGTGTGGCAACCTGAAAGTGCCGCAGCAGCGGTCAGGGACAGCGATACGAGCAGTATGAAAAGTATTCTGAACATGGTCATTCTCCTGGTGTGGAAACAGTCAATCAGCGTACATGAAGAATACACGCTTCATGCGCTTTCGAGGGGTGATGCTGCGCCGACAGGCCTGAATGTTCTGTACGGTAGCGTACAGTGAACGATTGAGATGCCGGCGCTCAAAGGAGTTCCGGCGCAGGGGGAGGGAGTCTTGCTTGCGCCCCCGGATTGGGGTTTTCCGCGGTTACCGGAAGATGGTCGTGTTTGTGATGTACTGAGTATCAGCACTTGTTTCGCGCATTTTATTCTATATCAGAAGAGTTTTGCGAAATTCCGAGGACATCATACTTAACTTTAAGTGGCTGTATTTGGCCGGTTAAAGTGCGCTGGTTTTTTCGGGCCACTGGCATTCGGCGGAGACAGGGCAGCTCGGGCATTTGGGTTTGCGGGCGATGCAGGTGTAACGCCCGTGCAGGATCAGCCAGTGGTGGGCGTGCTGCATGAACTTTTTCGGGATTACTTTCAGCAGGACTTTTTCAACATCCAGCGGGGTTTTGCCCGGTGCCAGTCCGGTGCGGTTGCCAACACGGAAAATATGCGTGTCCACGGCCATGGTCGGTTCACCGAACAATACATTCAGAACGACATTGGCGGTTTTGCGGCCCACTCCGGGCAGGGCTTCCAGTTCCTTGCGGGTGCGCGGGATCTCTCCGCCATGTTTGGCAACCAGTATTTCGCAGGCGCCGATCAGATGTTTGGCCTTGCTGTTATACAGCCCGAGCGTGGCGATATATGTTTTCAGCTGCGCTTCACCGAGCGCTAGGATCGCGGCGGGGGTGTTGGCAACCGGGTAGAGCCTGGCTGTGGCTTTGTTGACACCGACATCGGTGGACTGGGCCGAGAGCATGACGGCCGCCAGTAACTCGAATTCGTTGGCATAATTCAGCTCGGTGACGGGTTCGGGATCTATGGCTTGCAGGTGTTCAAAAAAGCGCCGCACCTGTGCGGCGTTCATGCGTTTGGACATGGGTAAGTGGTTCTATTCGTTCACTTCTTTCATGGTCAGGCTGACCTGACGATCGGTGATTTCTCCGGCTGGATTGAGTACCTGCTCAACCAGAAAGACAGTGTCTTTGGTGATTTTCTCAATCTTGCCGTTGTCTTTACCCAGAAAATTGCCGCGCCGTACAATATAACCTTTGGCGGTACTGTCCTGAACCATGGCGACGCGTTCACCGCCCATGCTGAAAATAGCCACCAGGCTGAGGGTTGAGAGATCATAATCTTCGAGTTTTTCACGTTTGCGATTGGTCAGGCGCAGCTGGTTTTCCAGCAGCGAACTACGGCCACGCGTGGCAACGGTTTCCAGATAGGAGGCAAACGGGTCACGCAGGTTGGCAAAATCGATGGGGGGCGCGGTGACCATATGCTGCATGGCATCGGGCATTGCATCCGTGCTGGCATCAGGCATCTCACTGTCGGGCGCAGCAGTTGCCAGAGGAATTCCGATCAAAATCGTCGAAACCAGCCATATCAGTTGCTTCATGATTTTCTCCCCGTGCCGTGTGACCTGCAATTACAGCAGAATAGTTGCTTATCCGGCAAAGCACAACACATGCCAGAACTGGTGTTTTATTTACTTCTGACCGGAACTGCCGAATCCACCCGTGCCGCGCCCGGTTTCAGAGAGCTCTGCAACGGCGTGGAAATCAGCCTGCACAAAGGGAGCGATAATCATCTGGGCGATGCGATCCCCCCGACTGACCGTGAACGGCTGTTTACCATGATTAATCAGAATTACACCCACCTCGCCACGGTAGTCGGCATCAATGGTGCCGGGAGAATTGAGTACGGTGATGCCGTTTTTCAGGGCGAGACCTGAGCGAGGGCGAATCTGCGCCTCATAATTATCCGGCAGGGCCATGGCAAAGCCGGTTTTAATCAGCTTGTGCTCACCCGGCTCGATGATGACATCCCCATTCACTGCGGCGCGCAGATCGGCTCCGGCAGCGTGCGTAGTGGCATAAAAGGGGAGATCGATGCCTTCACCGTGCGGCAATTTTTGAATGTGGACAATTGGATTGAGATTCATTTAAGACTCCAGAATATGGTTGATAATGCTGCGGGCGAAATCGTGTTTGCTATCACTGTTGATGGCTACTGCCTCTGTTTCGGTTACCCACCAGCCACTGGCCCTGTCGCTCCCCATATTGGCGATGTCGTTGGCAACAATGGCATCAACACCTTTTTTGGCCAGCTTAATTCTGGCATGCGTGATGTGGTCGGTTGCTTCGGCAGCAAAAGCGATCACCCGTTTCGGGCGATGCTCCATGGCGGCGATTTCGGCCACGATATCCGGATTGGCAACCATCTTGACGCTCATGCCGGCTGTGTCGTTGCGCTTGAGTTTGCCCTGATGCGGCTGCTCAAAACGGAAATCGGAAACGGCAGCTGTAGCGATAAACAGATCGGCCTCTGCGGCTGCGGATTTACACGCTGTCAGCATTTGGGCTGCCGATTCAACATCGATGCGCTGGATGGCGGGATGTGTTGCAGGTGTGCCGGGGCCGGCAATCAATGTAACCGCAGCACCTCTGATAACGGCCAGATCAGCCAGTAATACACCCAGTTTTCCGCTGGCCCGGTTGGTCAGAAGCCGCACGCCATCCCACGCTTCAGCCGTGGGGCCAGCATTGATAACCCAGCGCTGGCCTTTCAGGTCCTGAATTTCCAGCAGCGGTAGCATGGCTGCCATAATGGTGCGCGGCTCACTCAGACGACCGGAGCCGGACTCGCCACAGGCCAGTTCACCCGCTTCAGGCCCGACAACATACAAACCACGTTGTTCCAGTGTGGTTATGTTATGCTGCGTGGCGGCAGAGTCCCACATGGAGCTGTTCATGGCCGGAGCCAGCAGTACCGGCTTGTCACATACCTGCATTATGGTGGAGAGCAGATCATCGGCAATACCATGGGCAAAGCGGGCAATCAGATTGGCTGTGGCCGGTGCGATAATCACCGCATCGGCCCAGCGGGCCAGCTGGATATGGCCCATTTCCCGCTCCGAGGTTAAATCGAACAGCTCAGTGTGTACCGTTTCACCGGTCAGCGCTTCAAAGGTGAGGGGAGAGACAAATTCGCGAGCCGATTTTGTCATCACGCAACGCACCTGCGCGCCCGATTTTTTCAGCAAACGGGCCAATTCGGCGACACGGTAGACGGCAATGCCACCACCGATGCCGATGAGAATACGTTTGCCGGAGAGACTCAAGAGCTCTGCAGCTCTTTCAGTGTGTTAAGAACCTCTTCGACATGGCCGGGTACTTTCACCTTGCGCCAGGCATAGGCGATGTCGCCTTCCGGATTGATGAGAAATGTGGAGCGCTCTACGCCAAGAGACTCTTTGCCATAGTTCATTTTGAGCTGCATGACATCGAAGGCTTTGCAGAGCAGTTCATCCGGGTCGGAGATCAACGGGAAGTTCAGTGACTGTTTCTCGGTAAAGTTGGCATGCGATTTCACCGAGTCACGGCTGACACCGACGATAGCCGCATCAGCAGCTGAGAAGTCAGGCAGGGAATCGCGGAACCCGCACGATTCGGTTGTGCAGCCGGGCGTGCTGTCCTTGGGGTAGAAATAGAGGATAACCCATTGTCCGTTCAGATCATTGAGTTTCAATGTGCCTTCAGGCCAGGTTTGTAGCTCAATGTCTCCCGGTGCTTCGTCTCCCGGATTGATGTTGTATTCGCTCATGTCTGGCTCCTTTGTAAGTACCCATCTCAGATTTACGGATGCGCAAGCATAGGCGACGATGCTAGGCTCCGCTACAATTTGAGAGGTATGGATAAGTCATCCGGTTACCTGTCCGGTTACGCAAAGAGAAATTCCATGTTTGCTTTGCTTACAAAATCATCTGTAAAACATATGATTTTAGCGGCCCCTTTACGGGTCACGGAACGTTTGAGGAGAGTCCATTGAGTCAGGTGTTATTGGCAGAACCGAGAGGTTTCTGCGCAGGTGTTGATCGCGCTATCGAAATCGTTGAAAAGGCGCTGGAAGTTTACGGTGCTCCGGTTTATGTGCGCCACGAAATCGTGCATAACCGTTTTGTGGTGGAGTCTCTGAAAGCCAAGGGCGCTGTGTTTGTCGATGAGGTGGACGACGCGCCGGACAACGCGCTGCTGATTTTCTCCGCCCATGGTGTGAGTAAAGCTGTGCGTGAACATGCCAACAGTCGCGGTTTACGCGTCATTGATGCCACCTGTCCGCTGGTGACCAAAGTACACCTGGAGCTGCTCAGGCATTACAAGAATGGCGATCAGGTGATTCTCATCGGTCATGCGGGGCATCCCGAGGTTGAGGGTACGATGGGGCAGGCCCCCGAGGGTGCCGTGCTGCTGATTTCAACGCCGGCCGATGTGGAGTCGTTGCAGGTAAAAGACCCAGAAAAGATCGCTTTTGTCACCCAGACCACGCTCAGTGTGGATGATACCAAGGATGTGATTGCGGCTCTGCAGGCCCGCTTTCCCCATATTCAGGGGCCGAAACGCGAAGATATCTGTTATGCCACCAGCAACCGGCAGGCGGCAGTCAAGGCGCTGGCATCCAGATCCGATGTGGTGCTGGTGATCGGCTCGAAAAATTCATCCAACTCCAATCGCCTGCGTGAAGTAGCCGAGCGTTGCGGAGCAACAGCCCATCTGATCGACGGGGCTGATGATATCAGGCCGGAGTGGTTCGCCAATGGTGATCGTATCGGGATTACCGCCGGTGCATCTGCGCCGGAAGTGCTGGTTGAACAGGTGGCAGAGTGGCTGAAGGGACAGGGTTATAAAGCTCCCGAAGTGCTCTCGGTCGGACAGGAAAATGTCACCTTCAGCCTGCCGGGAGAACTGCGCGATAAATAAAAAGAGGCTGACGATTACCGTCAGCCTCAATCTGGTTAATCCTGATAAATAAGCTTCACCGCAGAGGACGCAAAGTAAAACCATGGATGATGACCTGTGCTGCCCAAAACTCTGCGCATCACTATTTACAGTTCGTAACTATTCAGTGTTGTAACAAAAAAACCATTGCTGTCCGGTTAAGAATATTGCAGCAATAAAGTAGGCCTGAATTCCCAACGTTTATGGTACATTTGTAGTTATCTAGACAGCAAATTTACCTACTGGAGAACTCAGGCCATGCAGCACACTAACACGATTTTTCACCAAGTAATCAGAGCTGTTCCTCGCCATCTTTTCGACCATGTCGCGTAAGCGTCAAAGGAAGGGTTTAACGCTTCCACCTATGCCAATTTCAGCTTCTGAACATCAAAATTATGTGGCAGCAGGGCCCGGCGTTCATCATCGGTGGTGCAGCGAGGCAGCTCCTCCAGCACAAATGTCAGCCATTCGTTCAGCGGCAGCTCATTGGCCTTGGCCGACTGCAGCAGTGAGTAGATAACAGCGCTGGCCGTGGCGCCGGGTGCAGTGTTGCAAAACAACCAGTTCTTGCGGCCGATGACAAATGGCTTAATGAAACGTTCTGCGGCATTGTTGTCGATCTCAAGACGCCCGTC
>MNWZ01000117.1 GCA_001871925.1 Zetaproteobacteria bacterium CG1_02_53_45 | reverse complement strand
TGAGTGGACGCGGTTAGTTGTATATCTGGAGGACGGGCGTCTTGAGATCGACAACAATGCCGCAGAACGTTTCATTAAGCCATTTGTCATCGGCCGCAAGAACTGGTTGTTTTGCAACACTGCACCCGGCGCCACGGCCAGCGCTGTTATCTACTCACTGCTGCAGTCGGCCAAGGCCAATGAGCTGCCGCTGAACGAATGGCTGACATTTGTGCTGGAGGAGCTGCCTCGCTGCACCACCGATGATGAACGCCGGGCCCTGCTGCCACATAACTTTGATGTTCAAAAGCTGAAATTGGCATAGGTGGAAGCGTTAAACCCTTTCTTTGACGCTTACGCTCCAATCTCGGCAAACCCGCGAAAAATTTACCCGTGGATCTCTTGCTACGCATGGTTGCTTGAGTGAAGCAACTCAAAAACGGTGAAACTTCAGTCTCAAAGGTAACAAACCGTTTTAGTGTCCTTGTTGACCAATGCGTAGCATGGCCGGATTGTATACCAGGATGCTTCCAACAATCTGATTCAACTGTTACCCAATCCCCATAGGAAGGACAACTATTTCAATGGGGGTGCCATGTATGAAGTTCCTGCCGGAAATGACCAGTTTGAGCTTGAGGTGACGCCACCTTTTGGCAATGAGCAGATAACTGTTTACGCCAGCACATCACCAACAGGAGATTTAAACCTAAAGAATGCTGGCAGCGTATATCTGGTAACCACAGCCCCCAAGGATATCGAAATCAGAACCCGTGGTATCGCCATCAAGAAAAAAAGCACATCACAAGCATCTGCATCATCACCCAAACGCCTGACCGAATTCGCTGAAAGCAAAATCGAGCTGCAAACCGAACCCTGATTTATTTCATCCCCTCATCCTGACCTTCTCCCGGAAGAGAGAACAAAAAAGTCCAACAGCTCCCCCCTACATCCATGAAAGGCCCATGTGAAATATCCAGGGGAGATGAAATCGAATGATCATTTTTATCCACAAAGTCGCCACAATTGCCCAATCAAAACATCAGCATGGAGGGGCATGCATTTTCAGGCAATCGCCCCCCGCAACCACGTCAGCCAACTTCAGGATGATTTTTCAACCGGCCTTTTTGCAGTGGCTGACTCCGGTTGATAAAAGATATTGACTGCACAACCCGCCTGCCTGAAACGTTTTCTTTTCATCACTTGAAATAAAGCCAATAAAACCAACAACACAAACGTCGGATCAAACTGCTTTGAAGGCGTTGCCAGTAAGCTACATCCCCCACTGCCGCCACCAGCAGCTACAACAGGAGTTGGTGCAACAGGAACAGTGTAGGTTGCGGTCAGACTAAAGGGATAATTGTTAACTGCACTATATCGATCTTTCAGCACCGCAGCATACCAAGTCCCTACCTGTGGTGCAGCGACGGTAATGACCTCATTGCCACTGCTGGTAAAAGCCGTCAATGTAGTCGCGTCGATGCCACCGGCATTAAAATAGCCGTTCGGCAGAAATTTTGGTGGATTATTCGGGTTGACCAGCAGATCAATATTCTGCCCGGAGGTGGTTCTGAAACTCAGATTACTCGCACCAGCCGGTACATCAAGGTGATAGAACTGATAATCATCCTGATCATTACCCAACAGGGTGCCATTGTGTGTAATGCCATTTTGCAGTGCCCCCACTCCAACCTGATAGTAACGGGTAGCCAGATAGCCACCGGCAGCCGTGATATCCAGCTTCCACTTATAGAGCTGATAACCGGTTGCGTTGGCCGCAACCTGCACCCGGAACGGTGTGATCGAAGCGGCATAAGCATCGGTTGGCAAATTGGGATAGTTCACGGTCGCAGTCAACACCGAAATATTGGCTGACAACGCCGTCAGCGTTGCTGAAACAGCCGTTGCTGTTTGCCACACATTCTCCAGTCGGATATGCAGATCGGCTATTTCACCGGCATCCGGTAACCCATTACCCTGATCAAGCCAGGTATAATCACGCATCAACAACACAGGCTGAGGTGCCACGGTCAATGCACCATTTGCATCCGCCCGGCCAGCACTGGCCACCAACCCCTGCAGTGCAGCCAGAGGGGCGGCCCCGGCCAGAATACGCCCCTTTATCTCCTCAAAGGTAGCAGCAGCGGCATTAGCCTTGATAAGCGCGGCAATACCTGTCACATAAGGGGCGGAAAATGAGGAACCATCAATATAATCATAATATTGATTGGCCAGATGACGGTTACCAAAGGTGGCTGAACCATAGGGGGACATGGTAGTGTAGACGCTGATCCCCGGTGCGGTGACATCCACCGTCATGCCACCAAATTGTGACCATGGCGCAATGGTATCGACCGGCGTGGTTGCAGCCACACTAAGTACGTTGGGATAAGGAAGGCTGGAGGGGTAATCAGGCACAATATCATTATCGAGATCATAGTTCCCCGCTGCTGTGACCATCAGAATGCCGGCAGTTTGTAACTGCTGTACCGCGCCAGCCTCGGTCTGTGAATAAAACGGCCCGCCATAACTGGCATTGATGATATTCGCGCCCATCCGGATTGCGTACTGTATTGCGGAAAGCTCCGTCGCGACGTCACCAGCGAACTTGATCGGCATCATCGATAGTTGCCAGTTTACCCCGGTGACGCCTATACCGTTATTGCTGATAGCACCAATCACACCGGCCACCGCCGTGCCATGCCCTTCGGATGCTCCTACATCAGCACTTGGGTCGTTATCATTATTTTTAAAATCCCAGCCATTCAGGTCATCAATAAAACCATTGCCATCATCATCCAATCCGTTGCCGGCAATTTCACCCGGATTCAACCAGATATTGGCATAAAGATCGGGGTGTCCGATATCCACCGAATCATCAATGATCGCCACAATCACATTTTTATTGCCCGTCGTACTGTTCCATGCGTTGACCATGGCCATATCAGCATTGGCAATGCCGCTGACCGGGGTGACATCATTAATCAACTGCCCCGTATTCTGCAAGCCCCACTGCTGGGTAAAAGCGGGATCATTGGGTATCAGCCTGAAGTAGCGACGATAATTGGGTTCGGCGAACTCCACCGAGGGATCAGCCTCAAGTTGACGAACAGTTGCCTCTACACTGACGCCAGCGGGCAACCGCACCTGCTGCACGTCAAACTGATTGAAATGTTGCATCGGTTGTGCACCGACTGCTCGAAGTGCCCGGCTGCGCACGGCGGCCGTAGTCACCGCCTTGTATTTCACCAGAACCTGACCGGGAACATAATCTTTACCACTGCCAGCTGCTACAGCCTGAGCTGGAGAAATAACAAAAAACAACATGAGCATGACAACAAGCACCAGCCACGCAGGCTGGAATCGGAAAAATAAGGCGGGCATTTTTTCATGCCAAATGGGTGTAAACATCGTTTTTACTCTCTTACGTTGGAATTTCGTACTGGTCGACGGTAGCTGGCCTCTGCGAAAATCACGCCGCGAATCCGCCTGTATCGCTCGAGCTCATCCATCAGACTGTTACCGACCGGCAGAAGTACATGATAGACCTGCATTGCCTTTATTTCACGAACTACCCTGCCACCCTGAGCGATAATAGCAGCTCGTGCCTTTGTTGCGGGGATATCAGCAGAAAATTGAACCAACAACTGATTCGCCTCGAACTGCTTCCCCGAAGTGCCGGCGGATAGCATTGCATCCCTCTGCGCTGTAATAACGTGATCACTTTTCAATTGGCTACTACAGCCAACAGTGCTGCAAGCTAACAGGCAAAGCAACATGACTGCACAGCAATCATAGCGAAGATGAATCATCAATAATTTCATCGTGGATGACGACCTTCTTATAGCCAGCACAATGCAGAAATGATGCGCCTAATGCTTCTCCAGCATCCGCTCTGCACACTATTCACAACCTCCGTTGCTGTTTAAGTTTACACCTGAAGACATTGGCAAAAACCAATAGCAGCAGCAACAGCAATGTTGGATCAACAGTTCCCGCTGCAGCAATGGTGCATCCTCCTCCCTTACCTCCTCCTCCTCCGGCCGCTGCCGGTGCGGGTGCGGGTGCCGGTACGGGTACCGGTTTGGGGGTGACAACAACAGTCCCCTGAACAAAGGCCAGTGGATCAACCACAACGCCATTTTGTAGGCCATCCAGGTCAAACTGGCCACCATCTTTCAGTGACAGCTCGATAGTATTGGCATCAATCAGCGTCCACCCCTCTCCGGGCACCGTCGTATTAAATGGCGGAATTTCTGTATAAAGGGAGGCATAACTCACCTTGAACAGTTTCAGAGGCTGCAAAATCGCAGCCGAAAAGAGAAAGCGATTCACGGCTGTGTAGATATTCACCGGCAGATGCGCCTCATAGGTAATCATCTCCAGTGAAATACCGGCCGGTTTACTCGCCGAAGCCGGCGCCTGTGTCAAACCGACATTGGCGAGCGTATTACCCAAGCCGACAATCCCGATGCTCGTTGTTCCCGATTGATCCAACATGCCTAACGCCCTGCTGGGATCCTCGCTATTAATCCCCGGTTCAAGTGCATCTATCACGCCATCACTATCGGTATCGCTCGGATTATTCGGATCCCCCAACTCCTGACTATCGGGTATTCCATCACCATCAGTGTCTACTGAGAGTAAATTCAACCCGGCATTAATTTTCTGCGCAGTGGTCAGCCCATCAGCTGCCGGAGCGGCTGTATTTCCCCCGACATTAGGGTTCTGAATCGTCACTATGAGAGGGAGTGAAGCGGTCAAGCCGGTAACAGGGTCTCTTACCGTGACCTGAATTATATCGGTGCCACTTGTCGGTCCCGCACTAATTGTCAATCGACTGGCAGATGGCACGCCGAACGTTGCCGACTGGATAGCACTATAAGCAATCGCCGGAGGGGTAACTGCGACACTGTAGGTATAGGCATCTGCATTGGTCGTTAAATTATTCACGGCAAAGGCCGTGAGTATTTTTGTCGAGTTGATTTGCATAATTACGCCATTATTTCCATTGCGCAGCAATACCGGAGGAGTGTTACCAAAGATAGGAAGCGGAGCAAGATTGGGGGTGATACTGATTTTCACTACGCCACTCGCTGTTCCACCTAACCCATCTGAAATTGAGTAGTTGAAGCTATCCATACCACTGAAACCTGCCTGCGGGGTATAGCTGAAATTTCCGGCGTAGAGATCAACAATAATACCCATTGCAATTGAATAGGCGTCCACGCTAATCACGCTTAGTGGATTGCCATCCGGATCGTAATCATTAGCCAACACATTACTGATCTGCACAACACTACCCGCAACTCCAACAGCACTGTTGGATATCGCCACCGGATTCTGATTGGCAACAACCGTCACATTGGCACTGGCCGTACTGCTGTTACCGGCAGCATCCATGGCACTAAAGCTCACGCTGGTTACACCAAGCGGGAAAGTTGTAACAGCATTGTTAGTAACCCCGCCAACTACAGCCACATCATCGGTTGCCGTAGCAGCAGCTAAAAAGTTAATAATCGCTGTATCTGAAGCGGACATCCCTGCTGGATTCACAGAATAGAGCACAATACTTGCCGGAATGCTCAACACCGGGGGAGTGACATCGACATAACCATTAACCGTAACCGTTGCTGAAGCGCTACCTGAATTTCCGGCGGCATCCAGTGCGGTAAAGGTAACGGTGGTTGTGCCTACAGGAAATGTGATCGTCGGTGCATTATGAGTAATGGGCCCGACCACACCAATATTATCGCTCGCCGTTGCGGACGCGAGGAAATTGGCAATCTGCGCATTTGTAACCGGCGTTCCACCGGGTTGCAAAGCGGCCACTACAATAGGAGCAGGAGCCATCACCGTAGGAGCGATCAGATCCGACGACACATTGACAGTACGCACAACAGGCAGAGCAGCATTATTGGAACTGTCACTTACACTGTAGGTTATGGTATAACTGCCAACAACAGCCGTATTGACCAACCCCGTCGCAGTAGCAACCAAAGCCAAATCAACATTATCGGTCACCACTGTGCCAGGATCGATAAATTGCGTCCCTGTGCCAATGGTCATCACTGCACCGCCAATCAACGAAATCACAGGCTTAGTTTGATCCGTTACAGTAACCGTTCGAGTTATCACCTGAGCTGCATTACCTGCCGTATCCAGCACACTGTAAGAGAGCGTATAAACTCCGACCTGAGCCGAATTGACTGCACCTGTAACCGTCGCTACCAAGCCCACATCCACATTGTCGGTGACTGATGCACCAGAATCAACATACAGTGAACCTTGAGCAATTGTTATGGCCGATGCACCGTTTAGCGTAATAACTGGTGGCGTTAAGTCTTTCACATTAACAATTCGCGTGACTGTCAAAGCCACATTACCAGCACTATCCACAGCGTTGTAGCTTAATATATAAGAACCAATCAACGTCGTATTGACTGTACCAGTGATAGAAGCTTGCAATGAATTATCAACATTATCTATAACCTGAACACCGGGATCCACCCAGCCTGTGCCAAGCGCAAGCGTATAAGGACTCTGCCCCAGCAGAGTAATCACAGGCTTAGTTTGATCCGTTACAGTAACCGTTCGAGTTATCACCTGAGCTGCATTACCTGCCGTATCCAGCGCACTGTAAGAGAGCGTATAAACTCCGACCTGAGCCGAATTGACTACACCTGTAACCGTCGCTACCAAGCCCACATCCACATTGTCGGTGACTGATGCACCAGAATCAACATACAGTGAACCTTGAGCAATCGTTATGGCCGATGCGCCGTTTAGCGTAATAACAGGTGGCGTTAAGTCTTTCACGTTAACAGTTCGCGTGACTGTCAAAGCCACATTACCAGCACTATCCACCGCGTTGTAGCTTAATATATATGAACCAATCAACGTCGTATTGACTGTGCCAGTGATCGTTGCTTGCAATGCCTTATCGACATTATCTACAACCTGAGCACCGGGTTCCACCCAGCCTGTGCCAAGCGCAAGCGTATAAGGACTCT
>MNWZ01000161.1 GCA_001871925.1 Zetaproteobacteria bacterium CG1_02_53_45 | reverse complement strand
GAGCTGGCTTTATTCCATAGCTGAAGGCAAAAGGCTTCATGATATGAATGTCGTGGAACTGCCTGCCCTGAAAACCGGAAAACGCCGGAAAAATGACTCAACCTGGAGAAACCCGCAGGAAGAACGAAAATTAAAACGATAAATCCAACGGCTTAGGCGCTGACATTCAATTTTTCTCAGACTTTTGCAAGTGGCTCTCAGGATAAAAAATCCAGCCACGAATATTCACGAATGACAAGACTATTCCTTCATTTTCATCGCTATGACAAATAGCCAGCCGTCAGGTGAAATAGCAAAGCCGAGAGAGAACCCTGAGGCAATGATTTCACAAATGTTCACTGATTATAATTCGTCCCCCAGGGGAGCTTCTCTTGCTACGCAATTCACCTTCTGTTCATTCGTGTGGGTTCGTGGCCAGCTTATCTATTCCGTCATAGTCGCCTTTTTCCTTGTATGCCCAAAGTAGCACTCCCGGACTTGTGCGATGAACCTTTTTACATGGCGCGTATTTGATTATGCTGCCTGCATGCGAAGAATTGATCTGATTGAACCCTTCAGGGTGATGCAACTGCTGGAGCGCGCCAAGGAACTGGAAGCTGAAGGGCGCAGGATTATCCATATGGAGATCGGCGAACCCGATTTCCCAACCCCGGCGACCGTGATCGCTGCAGCAAAAGCCGCACTTGATAGCGGCGACAATTTCTATACCCCTTCAACCGGCAACCCGGTACTGCAGAAAGCACTGAGCCGCTGGTACATGGATGAATACAACGTCGATATCAAACCGGAGCGCATCCTGATTACGCCGGGCACCTCCGGAGCTTTCAGCCTGATCTATTCAGCCCTGCTGGATGCAGGCGAATCGATCCTGCTGCCCGATCCCGGTTACCCCTGCCAGCGCAATTTTATCCGGCTGGCCGGTGGCGAACCGCTCAATATCCCGGTCGGCCCCGAAACGCGGTACCACCTCTCAACAGAGCTGATCGGGCAACACTGGCAGAGCGGTACACGCGCCGCCGTAGTGATCAATCCGTCGAATCCGACCGGCACCCTGATCGCGGATGCAACCCTGGAGTCCATCGCGCATACCTGCCGCAAGCTCGGCGGTTACCTGATCTCCGATGAGATTTATCATGGTCTCACCTACGGCAGCAAAGCGCGCTGCGCGCTGGAGTTCGATGATCAAGCCATAGTTGTGAACGGTTTCTCCAAGCGCTGGGCGATGACCGGCTGGCGTATCGGCTGGATCGTTGTGCCCGATGAGCTGATCGATGCCTGCAGACGCGTCATGCAGAATATCTTTATTGCCGCCCCCACACTTTCACAATATGCAGCCATTGCCGCACTGAAAGAAAGTGCAAGCTGCGAATCCATGCGACTGGCTTACGACGCGCGGCGGCGCCTTCTGCTGGCTGAACTGCCTAAACTGGGTTTCGAGATTGTCGTACAGCCGCAGGGGGCATTTTACATTTATGCCAATGTCGCAGCCATCACCGATGATTCAAAAACATTCTGCTGGGACATGCTTGAAAAAGCCGGTGTGGCCATTACTCCGGGAGAGGATTTCGGCAGCTACAAATCAGCACAACATGTGCGTTTCTCCTATGCCACCGGCCTGGATGATATCCGGGAGGGCTTAAGCCGCCTGAAAGCAGCCTTGCATAAAGAGACATGAGCAGCTGCGCAAGCCCTGCAAACAGCTGAAAGTAGATTGTTTGCGCCTGTGTGAAGAACTATGCGACCGGCCTCTCCTGTCCGTAGTTGATGCCGGAATATGCGCCCATGCCTGCATCGGCAGTGCCGATTTGGTGGTATGGCGGAATATATCTCCACATAACACAGTCATAAAACTGTAAACAGCACATTGAAACCTTCGTCTTTGCACCTTACAGTGTTATTCTGCGCATCCCTATAGTCGCATTCGCTGATGACTTTGCTGGCATGGACGCCGGCAAGCCAGAAGCAGCTGCTTGATTTTGAATACCCCAGTGGAGCCTCACCATCATGTTAAAAGTCCTCACCAAGCTGTTCGGCAGCCGTAATGATCGCCTTCTCAAGGAGCTTTGGCCCCTGGCCAACCAGGTCAGTGCGCTGGAAGCAGATGTGCAGGGCCTCTCTGATGAAGCGCTGGCCGGCAAAACTGCTGAATTCCGCCAGCGCCTGAGTGACGGCGCCAGCGTCGATGACTTGATGCCCGAAGCCTTTGCCGTTGTGCGCGAAGCCTCCTCGCGCGTGCTCGGCATGCGTCATTTCGACGCCCAGCTGGTCGGCGGCATTATCCTGCATCAGGGCAAGATTGCCGAGATGAAAACCGGTGAAGGTAAAACGCTGACCGCAACACTGGCCGTTTACCTCAATGCACTGCCCGGCAAAGGCGCCCATGTGGTCACCGTGAATGATTATCTGGCCCGCCGCGATGCCGAGCAGATGGGCAAACTGTACGGTTTCCTCGGCCTCACCACCGGCGTGATCCTGCACGGCATCACCAATGACCAGCGTCGCGAGGCCTATGCCTGCGACATTACTTACGGCACCAACAATGAGTTCGGCTTTGATTACCTGCGCGACAATATGGCCTTCGGTCCTGAGGAGCTGGTGCAGCGCGGCCATCATTATGCCATCGTCGATGAGGTGGACTCGATCCTGATCGATGAATCGCGCACGCCGCTGATCATCTCCGGCCCTGCCGAGCAGGCCACGGAGCTGTATGTGCAGGCCGACGGCCTGATCAAGCAGCTGGCTGAAACAGATTACGACAAGGACGAGAAGGATCGCGCCGTCTCCTACACCGAGGCTGGTAATGACACGGTTGAAAGACTGTTCCGCGAGGCAGGCCTGCTCATCAACGGCAGTCTCTACGACCCTGAAAACGTCAATCTGATGCATGCCGCCACCCAGGCATTGCGCGCCAACACCCTGTTCACCCGCGAAGTCGATTATATCGTGCGCGATGATGAAGTGATCATCGTTGATGAGTTTACCGGCCGTATGATGCCGGGACGCCGCTATTCCGATGGCCTGCATCAGTCGCTCGAAGCCAAGGAAGGCGTAACCGTACAGCCGGAAAACCAGACCCTGGCTTCGATCACCTTCCAGAACTATTTCCGCATGTATGACAAGCTGGCCGGCATGACCGGCACGGCCGATACCGAAGCTGAAGAGTTCCAGAAGATCTATAAACTGGAAGTGGTCATTGTCCCGACCAACCGTGACATGATCCGAAATGATCTGGCCGACGTGATTTACCGCGACGCCGCAGACAAGTTCGATGCCATCGTCAGCGATATCGAAGTCATTCACAAAGAGGGGGCGCCATTGCTTGTCGGCACCACCTCGATCGACAAATCCGAACTGCTCTCCGAGATGCTGAAGAAAAAAGGCATCAAACATGAAGTGCTCAACGCCAAACACCATGAACGCGAAGCGGAAATCGTTTCCCAGGCCGGCCGCAAGGCTGCGGTGACCATCGCCACCAACATGGCGGGCCGCGGTACCGATATCATGCTCGGCGGCAATCCGGATATGCTCATTGCCCAGCTGCCTGCCAAACTCTCCGATGAGGAGCGCGCAGCCAAAGCAAAAGAGATTCGTGCCACATGCCTGGCTGAACATGTCGAAGTGGTCAGCCTCGGCGGCCTGCATATTCTCGGCACCGAACGCCATGAGTCACGCCGTATTGATAACCAGCTGCGCGGCCGTTCAGGCCGTCAGGGTGACCCGGGCACAACCCGCTTCTATCTGTCGCTTGAAGATGATCTGATGCGCATTTTCGGTGGTGAAAAGATGCAGTCCATGCTGACCAAGATGGGCTTTGAGAAGGGCGAAGCGATCGAACACCCGTGGGTCACCAAGGCGATTGAGAACTCGCAGAAGAAAGTCGAAGGCCGCAACTTCGATGTGCGTAAAAATCTGCTGGAATATGATGATGTGATGAACCAGCAGCGTGATGTGATCTATTCACAGCGCCGTGAACTGCTGCAGGCGGCGGACATTCATGATGTCATTGAAGATATGCAGGCGGATTATGCCGGACGCATGGAAGATGAGTTTCTCGACGGCCATATTGAAGAGTGGCGCCTCGACGAGCTGGCACAGGCGCTGAAAGAACGGATTTCCGTTGTTGCCGATCCGCGCAGCTGGCTGGAAAGCGACGAGGTGGAAACCGCAGGCGATATGACGGCCAAACTGGCCGCCTGCCTGAAAGAGCATATGGCTGCCAAGGAAGCCATTACCGGCCCTGAGCAAATGCGCGGTTTCGAGAAATATCTGCTGCTGCAGATTCTCGATCACCACTGGAAGGAGCATCTGCTGGCCATGGATCATCTGCGCCAGAGTGTCGGCCTGCGCGGTTATGCCCAGAAGCAACCGATTCAGGAGTATAAACGCGAATCTTTCGAACTGTTTGAAGCCATGCTCGACAAGGTACGCAGTGAAACCATGATCGCGCTGCATCGCGTACAGGTGGAACAGGCGCCGATTGTAGAACAGGCCCCTGAACCACAGGAGATCGACCCGGTTAGTTACAGCCATGGTGACGATGAGTCCGAAGAAGAGACGCACACCTACAAACGCGATCATCCCAAGGTTGGTCGCAATGATCCCTGCCCTTGCGGTTCGGGCAAAAAATATAAACAGTGTCACGGCAAACATTAAGGAGATGCTGATTTATTGGCCTGCGGCCAACAATCAGCGCTTCCCTATCCAGCAACCTGAATCCATTTTTGTACCTTTGAGGTAATAACCATGGCAGTAAACGCACCAGAACTGAGTCCGCCACTACCCGTTCCCGGCTTCAAGGTCGGCACGGCATCGTGCGGGGTGAAATCCCCCAACCTGAAAGGCAGGCGCCAGGATGTCACACTGATTGTCGCCGATGTCCCATGCCATGCGGCCGGCGTATTCACCAACAACCGTTTCCGCGCCGCCTGCGTGCGCCATGGCGAAGCCACACTGGCCAGCCATAGCGAATCGATACGCGCCATCGTTGCCAATGCCGGCAACGCCAATGCCGGTCTCGGCGAGATGGAAACCGTCTGGGGTCGTGAACTGATTGAAACCGGTGCTGCCGCGGCAAATGTCTCTGCCGATGTTGTGCTCTCCGCCTCCACCGGCGTGATCGGCACACCGTTTCCGATTGAGCGCATTCGGGACGGCATGCACGAAGCCTCTGAATCACTGCATGATGATAACTGGGAAGCTGCAGCCCATGCCATCCGCACCACCGACACGTTCCCCAAGTGGTCCTCCGCCCAGGTTCAGATTGATGGTAAAACCTATACGCTGACCGGCATTGCCAAGGGTAGTGGCATGATTCACCCGAACATGGCTACCATGCTCGGTTTTGTCGCCACAGATGCACCGGTTGCCGCAGCCGACTTGAAAACCATGCTCAAACGCGTTGCCAACCGCTCCTTCAACTGCATCAGCGTGGACGGCGACACTTCAACCAATGACACCCTATACCTGCTCTCTTCCGGTATCGGTCTTGGTTATGCGCCGCTGGCTGACACCACCCTGTTTGAACAGGCGTTGACCGAGCTCTGCATTGAACTGGCCCAGCTGATTGTACGCGATGGTGAGGGCGTTTCAAAATTCGTGACTATCGAAGTGACCGGTGCTGCCAGTGAAAATGACGCCCGCACGGTCGGTCGCGCCATTGCTGTTTCACCACTGGTAAAAACCGCTTTTGCCGGCAACGATGCCAACTGGGGTCGTATTCTCTCCGCTGTCGGCAACGCAGGCGTGGCCATCGACACCAACGGCATCACGCTCTCGGCCGACGATGTGCTGATGTTCGAAAACGGTAACCTGCACCCCGATTACCGTGATGCCATGGGCATGGCCGTGTTTGCCAATCCGGAGTTCACCATCACGCTTGATCTGGGCATGGGCAGTGAAGCCGCCACCATCTGGACGGGCGACCTGACTCACGAATATATCACCATCAATGCGGAGTACCGGACCTGATTTTGAACGATCCGCAAAAGGCATCACGCCTTTTGCTCGCTAACGCAGAAACAAAGGCGTGGCTTTGTTTCTGCTCACGAACCCTTTCGGGTTCGCCCGCCATCCATGGCGGCAAGCGCTGATGCGCGCACGCTCCATAGCACTGGCCGTTGCCTTTGATGAAGCAGGGAACGTGCTGCTGCTGAAAAGGACTACTACCCAGCATTGCGCTGACTTATGGTCGTTTCCCGGCGGCAAAATCGAAGCCGGTGAAACACCGAAAGGCGCTGCCATACGTGAACTGCAGGAAGAGACAGGCCTGTCCGGCTCAAACTGGAAACTGCTGGGCATGCACCGCTTTGAATACCCCGACCGCCTGCTCAATTTCATGCTTTTCACATGCCTCTGCAACAGCAGTGATTTACTGAGCTGCGAGTCAGAGCATGCCTGGATCACGCTTGATGAGTTGCCCGACTTTCCCATGCCTGAAGCCAACGCAGAGTTAATCGGCATGCTCAACGCAGGCCCCCGCAACTAGCCATCCACTCAAAACATCTCAATCTGTGATGGACGAGGTTCGGTTACTTTTGAGCATGCGCACTGTCTGGAAAATCAGGACCGTCCAGCACTGATTTTTTGGTTAATCGTGCGCAGCTGATAAATTCAGGATTATGGGAGCCACTTGCAAAAGTCTGAGATAGATTGAAGGGCAACATCTCAGCAGTTGGATTTACTGTTTCAACTTTTGTTTCACCCGCATATTTCTTTCAGGAGTAGTCGTTTCCCAGCGTTTTTCGGTTTTCAGGGCGAGCAATGCGATGGCATTCATATCATGATGCCTTTTGACGCTTCGGGTTTGGTGTATAGGCAGGTCATTGAATCATGCGCATAAACTGATCTGCCGTAAGAGCCAGAATGCCGAACATCAAATGA
>MNWZ01000056.1 GCA_001871925.1 Zetaproteobacteria bacterium CG1_02_53_45 | reverse complement strand
TTGCATCAGTGTAAACGTGTGTATGCGGTGTTTCGTCTGTTGTACCGAAATGGCGTCAGTCAAACTGGCGCATGGTGTACGGCGTTGAGCGGTAAGGGGTGGTGGCGATTGTCGAAAACCCCTGCGGCACATCGCGCCATGAATCTGGAATGGTTTAAGGACAATGGATTGCAATCGCTTGCGGAAAGATGGTTGCGGTACCAACAAACATAGCAACCGCCGGATACGATGAGTACGTCCGGTGGTGTGAGAGGGCGGCGGGAGCGATCCCGCCCCCTACTCGATTGTAGGGGGAGGCTTTTGGCCTTCCGCTATTTTTTTGTTTTATGCATCTGTAAAGCAGCGCTTGACCCGGAGCCCCCCAGCGGCTGGAATTGCCGTTATGACTCATATTCTGCGACTCCTCCTTATACCTTCATTACTTCTGTTTCTTTCAGCCTGCAGCGGCATGCCCAAACTCTTCTGGGATGTCGATGAGGGTGCCGGCACAGGCCCTGCTTATGCCAAGGGTGCAGCGGTCGACAGCGCGGGCGATAAACCGCGTGCACCGCTGGAGGTGCCGCCGGAATTGAGAGCCGAGTTGGAAATGCCGGATGCGACTGCAGAGCAGATCGAGTCGAATGGAAAAGCTACTGCTCAGTTGCCGACTCAATATCGTCAGACGGTAGCGGGCAAAGCCGTTGCACTGGATGCACGTCTCTACGATGTTCAGCCGGGCCAGCTCTTTTCGGCAGCAGTGGATGCCATGACATCACTGAGCCTGCCGGTCACCTCTGTGGATTCGCCAAGCGGTATCCTCACCTCAGACTGGGTGAGAAAGGGGTCGAGCAACGATGATATGATGGGGCTGGGAAGTTTATTCGGCAATGCACCCAAGGTTTATCGATATCGCTTTATTGTGCGTGTTTTCAAGTTCAACGCAGACCAAAGCCGTCTTGAAGTACGCGTACTCAACCAGTCTTATCAGAACAGTCACTGGGTGAATAAGCCTTCGAACACCAAACTCAGTGCTGATTTGTTTGCAGCAGTGGAGAAACAGATTGGTTTGATGCCGGTGCAGCCACAACCGGCTGCAAATCCTGCGGTCGAATAACTAACCATGAATTTTACCTGCCGCAACATTGTTTTAATTTCGTTTGTTTTGATGCTTTCTGCATGCAGTAGTTCTCCTAAGCTGTTCTGGGATACGGAAGAGGGGCTGGATCAGTCGGCCAGAAGTACCGATGCTGGAGCTTCCGGCAGTTCAGAGGTTCTTCCTGAAGTAACTACGCAACCACAAGGTGGGCGTGAGCTGCCTATGGCTCAGAATATTGGCGGGGCTGAACAGTTACCGGGAAAATACAGCACGATACTGGCCGGTAGCAAGGCAGACCTGAATTCGCGTAGCTATGGACAGACAACAGGCGATCTCTTTTCCGCCACTGTTGATGCCATGGTCAGCTTGAACTATCCGGTTGATGTGGTGGATTCAAGCGGCGGTGTAGTGACCTCGGACTGGATTCGCAAGGGGGAAAACAATCCCAATATGCCCAGTGTTATCGGTTATACGCGCCATCGTTATATTGCGCATATTTACCATGACCCTGCAGCATCCTCTAATCTGTCAAAGCTGGATGTTTATGTGCTCGGGCAAGTCTTTGAAAATGGCAAGTGGACCGACACAACGCTTCAGTACCTGACAGAGGAACTGTATTCGGCTGTGAATGAGTATCTGGCTCGCTTGCCGCACTGATCACCGGGTTTTTTCACCGCAAAGTCACCCCAGGGCGCCCTCTCTCTCGCAAGCTCGATTCACCTTGTCGCAAGGGACACAGAGGAAAGACAAAATATATGAACATGGCCGCTGGCACGACTCCAATGGCCCCGTATATTCATTCGAAATGTGTTGTGAGCATCTTTAGAAGTAGCAAATAAGCACGCACTTTCATTGCCTTGCTTTTCCTCTGCGTCCTCTGCGGTGCAATGATTTTGATCTGGTTAGTTATGCGATGAGCCCGGAGAGGGCTTCACCCGGATCGGTTTGACGCATCAGTGATTCCCCGATCAAAAAGCCGTAAACATCATGTTCATTCATTAACCGGATATCTTCCGGTGTGAAAATACCCGATTCGGTGATCACAGTACGTTGTTTATCCATCAGGTTAAGCAGTGTCAGTGTTGTATCCAGTGATGTTTCGAAGTTGTGCAGGTTGCGGTTGTTGATACCCATCAACTGCGTATCCAGCTTCAGCGCGCGCTCCAACTCTTCCGCATTATGCACTTCAGGCAGCACGGATAGCCCCTGCTCATGTGCGCAGGCGGTCAACTCGGCTGCCAGTACATCATCCACCATGGCCAGAATCACCAGGATAGCATCGGCTCCCATCGCTTTGGCTTCTATAATCTGATACGGGTCGAGCATGAAATCCTTGCGCAGGATCGGCAGTGCAACGGCATCACGGATGGCCGTAACATAAGTATCGGCGCCCTGAAAATATTTCACATCGGTCAAAACGGACAGGCAGGTTGCACCTCCGTTTTCATAGCTCTGTGCAATGGCTACAGGATCAAAGTCGGGGCGGATAATACCCTTGGACGGGCTGGCTTTCTTTACTTCGGCAATCACAGCATTCTGCTTGCCGCTGACTTTTGTGCGCAGTGTTCCGGCAAAATCCAGCGGTGATTTTGTTGAGGCCAGTGCAAGAAGCTCAGCCTCGCTGCGTTTCAGTTTGCATGCCGCTACCCAGTCGCGCTTGTATGCCGCAATTTCATTAAGAATCGAACTCATATTATTTTACCATAAGCATTATCACCACAGAGGACGCGAAGGACACAGAGGGAGTTCATCATTAAAGGACCATCCTTTTTATGCCGTTTCTTAGGTGAACGGCGTTAAAGTTAATAAGCAAGCCAAGGCGCTTGCCGGATAATTTCAGATAGGTAAGCAGCTGAGCTTGATGTACCGGCAGCAGTTTCTCTACCGATTTCAACTCAACGACAACCTCATTTTCTACAAGTAAATCAAGCCTGAAACCGGTAGCAAGTTTTAGATTGTCGTAATGGACGGGCAGGAGAACCTGCGATTGAGTACAGATTCCACGTTTATTGAGTTCATGACACAAGCATGTTTGATAAACACTTTCCAGTAGCCCGGGGCCAAGGTTGGAGTGCACAGTCATGGCGGCATCGATCACCTTGCCGCTTATCTCATTTAACCTCTGTGTCCCTTGTGTCCTCTGTGGTAAATCATTCATGCTGATTGGGTAAAGGCAACCAGAGCATTCAGGGTTTCGGTGACTTTGCCGGAATCGATGGCCTGGGCAGCCATGGCGATACCATCGCCGATACCGTCCACTTTACCGGCTACCCAGAGAGCTGCTGCAGCATTGAGCAGTACAATATCGCGCCCGGCGCCGGCCTGGCCGGCAAAGATATGCTTCAGGATGTCGGCGTTGGTAGCGGCATCATCGCCTGCCAGTGCTGCAGCTCTGGCATAAGGCATGCCGAAGGCGGCAGGGTCGATCTCGAAACGGATCGGCTCCTCACCGGCCTGAATCAGGACCGCATCGGTAATGTCTGTTGTGGTGATCTCATCGAGTCCGTCACGTCCGTGCACCACCAGTGCGCGTTTGCTGCCGAGCTGACTAAGTGCGCCTGCAACCAGTTCCAGTTTGTCTTTGGCGAATACGCCCAGTACCTGATATTCGGCGGCGGCTGGGTTGGTCAGTGGTCCGAGCAGGTTGAAAACAGTGCGTATGCCCAACTCCCTGCGAACCGGCCCCGCATGTTTCATGGCAGGATGCAGAGCTTGCGCAAAGAGAAATCCGATGCCTGTAGCATCGATGCACTGTGCTACCTTTTCAGGGCTGATGTTCAGGTTGACTCCGAGCGCTTCCAGCACATCGGCAGCGCCCGATTTGGAGGACATGGCACGGTTGCCATGTTTGGCGACGGGTACACCGCAGGCAGCCACCACCATCGATACGGCGGTAGAGATATTGAAGGTTTTAGCGCCATCGCCACCGGTGCCGCAGGTATCGATCAGGCCGGTTGCTTTCGGCTTGATCTTTGTGGAGGCAGCGCGCATCGCTCTGGCCGCACCCGCAACCACCTCAGGGGTTTCACCGCGGATGGATAGCCCCATCAAAATAGCAGCGATCTGAGCCGGCGTGGCTTCGCCCGCCATAATCTCGGTAAACACCAGTTCAGCAAGCCTGCCGCAAATATGCTCGTCGCCCTGCAGCTGCCGGATCATCCGTGTTATGCCTTCACTCATGATCAGCTCCCTTTTTTCTCACCGCAGAGGACGCAGGGGACACAGAGGAAGAGCAAAAGCATAAATGAATAAAGGCATGGGGAGCGAGCAGGCTGTTGTGGTGTGGTGGCCGCAGGTAGAAAAACCTCTGCGTCCTCCGCGGTGAAAGATCATGCTGTGGCCTCGAGGAAATTTTTCAACATATCGTGGCCGTGTTCGGTGAGTATCGATTCCGGATGGAACTGAACGCCAAAGGTCGGGTGCTCGCGATGACGCAAGCCCATCAACTCATTCTCTTTGGTCCATGCGGTTTTCATCAGGCAATCGGGCAGTGGCTCAGGCACGATCAGGGAGTGGTAGCGGGTGGCCGTAAATGGTGAGGGGATGCCTTTGAAGATACCTTCGCCATTGTGCTCAATCAGGCTGGTTTTGCCGTGCATCAAACGCGGGGCGCGAATCACCTGGCCACCGAATACGGCAGACATGGACTGATGGCCAAGACAAACGCCGAGAATCGGAATCAGACCGGAGAAGCGGCGAATGACATCCATGGAGATGCCCGCTTCATGCGGCGTGCAGGGGCCCGGTGAAATCAGCAGGTGATCCGGTTTCATCTCGGCAATTTCATCGAGGCTGATCTTGTCATTGCGGTAGACCAGCGGATGTTCGCCCAGTTCACCCAGATATTGCACCAGATTGAAGGTGAATGAATCGTAGTTGTCGATCACGAGAATCATGATTCTTTCCTCTGTTGGGCTTCGGCAAGTGCGACGGCGCGAAACATCGCTGTCGCCTTGTTGACGCACTCCTGATGTTCGTTCACCGGAATCGAATCGGCAACGATGCCGGCACCGGCCTGAATGTGGATCTCGCCGCCATGAATGACCGCCGTGCGGATTGCAATCGCGGTATCCAGACGCTGGCCGCCAAAACCGATATAACCGACGGTACCGGCGTAGGGACCTCTGGCAACCGGCTCCAGTTCATGAATAATCTGCATGGCACGCACTTTCGGTGCACCGGAAACCGTGCCGGCAGGGAAGGTGGCTTCGAGCAGATCAAGGCTGTCGGCATCTTCGCGCAAATCACCCTCAACCTGTGAGACGATATGCATCACATGTGAATAGCGTTCAATGGTCATCGATTCGGTCAGGGAGACCGAGCCGTAAGCACAGACGCGACCCAGATCATTGCGGCCAAGATCAACCAGCATGACGTGTTCAGCCAGTTCCTTGGCATCGGCCAGCAGATCTTTTTCCAGCGCCTTGTCTTCTGCTGCAGTTTTGCCACGCGGGCGTGTGCCGGCAATCGGGCGCACCACAGCCTTGTCCATTTCACGGCGCACGAGAATCTCGGGCGAAGAGCCCACCAGTATGGTGTCGCCGATATGCAGGTAAAACAGATATGGTGACGGGTTGATATGGCGCACGGCCCTGTACACATCAAATGGAGAGCAACTCAGCTTCTTGGAAAAACGCTGGCTTAACACCACCTGAAAAATGTCACCGGCAAGAATATATTCGCGTGCTTTTGAAACAGCCGCTTCAAAGTCGGCCTGTGTGGTCTGCGCCACAGGCGGTTCGGTCAGTGTGGTATCGGCATCGAGCTTGAGCACATGCGCCATTTCACCCTCGGAGAGGCTGGCTTCCATGCCGTTGAGCACACGCTCTGCTTCATCATGCTGATCATCGGGCAAACGCACGCAGCAGGTCAGTGTGCCTTTCAGATTATCGAACACCATAAAGCGATCCACCAGCAGATAGGCGGACTCGGGTGCACCGACCGGATCGGGCAGGTCGGATGGGATATCTTCAAACTGTGAAACAATCTGGTAGCCGAAATAACCGACAGCACCGCCGGCAAACGGCAGATCATCTTCAGCAATGAACTGCTGATTGAGTACAAAATCGCGCAACCAGTCGAGAATGCCGCCGTTAAATGACTCTTTGCGGCCATCGCGGTAAAGCAGCTCGGTGACATTGCCGTTGGAGGTGGCACGGCAGGCCGGACTGATGCCCAGAATGCTGTAGCGGCCCCATTGTTCGCCGCCTTCAGCGGACTCGAACAGAAAGCAGTCGCCCCGGTTTACCAGGCGTGAAAACAGGCCCGGCGGTGTAAAACAGTCGGCGGAAAGTGTGCGGCGGAAAAGACGGAATGATGCGCTCATGTTGACAAGGTTATCCTGCTGTGGCGAAATGCGCCGCCTTCGGGACAGGGGAAACAACCTGTGTTTGAAGAAACGGGGCCATAGCTCAGCTGGGAGAGCGCTACACTGGCAGTGTAGAGGTCAGCGGTTCGATCCCGCTTGGCTCCACCATATTGAAAACCGGGCACATTGTGTCCGGTTTTTTTATGCCCGTTTTTTGCAGGCGTGCATTGAGCTGAAATATTCATTGCTGCGAAGGTTATCTATTCTCTCCCTGCCGGGCTATCTCAAATTCACACATCATTATTGTCGCTGCGCATAGTTGTTGCCACCTCTAAAAGGGAGACTTCCCGAATGGCGCTAACTTAAGCCGTTTCCTATGTATAAATCGGGTGAAAAAGCGCACCTGAAATGAGATGATAAAGCATGAAAAACAACGTTTTATTTCTCCCATTTCACCTGCCAAGATCACGTTGCAAAGCACGTTCACCTCAACAGATTCTAGCCGAAGAAATCCAGCGAATGAAGCAGAAGTCGTTCAGTCAGCTT
>MNWZ01000011.1 GCA_001871925.1 Zetaproteobacteria bacterium CG1_02_53_45 | reverse complement strand
CTTGGTTACATCGTTCGGGCACATTGGGGTATTGAAAACAATCTGCATTGGGTGCTGGATTATGCTTTTGATGAAGATTCCAACCGTGCACGAAAAGGAAATAGCGCGGCAAATATGGCAGTGGTTCGGCATATTGCTTTGAATCTGATCAAAGCCGATACATCATCCAAAATCGGCATTAAGAATCGAAGGCTTAAAGCTGGATGGGATAATGATTATTTGGAAAAACTGCTAATGGGAAAGTAACAGTTTTAATGCGATTGCCCTGGGTATACAGCTTCTTTAACGCCTCAGGCATGCTGCATAAGATAGAGTCCATCTGTGATTGATGTAAGAGGGGATAACGCTAAGCACCAGCGCGGATGCGATGATTGTCGAACAGGCCATACAAAATGCCGAGTCCATTACTGACTCATGCAGTTCAATGGTTCAGCAATGATCTTGCAGGCTTCTGACTTATTTCGAATTCCTGATTCTTAAAATCTCAATTGTCCGGGATATCGGACTCGACCAGTTGCGCCAGCAGTGTCAGCGACTCCTGCCAGCCGAGGTAGCAGGCCTCGACCGGAATGGCTTCGGGAATCCCCTCCTGCACGATATTCAGCTCGGTGCCGCAGAAGACCTGCTTCAGGGTGACCGTGGTGACCATCTCCCCGGGCAGATCGGGATCGTCGAAGCGGTCGTTGTAGCAAAGTTTCTCGTTGGGCACCAGTTCCAGAAAGGTGCCGCCGAACGAGTGACTACTGCCGGTGCCGAAGTTGGTGAAGCTCATCTTGTAGCTGCCGCCGACCTTTGCATCGAGATGGTGCATTTCGCCGGTGAAGCCGTGCGGCGGCAGCCATTTGCACATGGCTCCGGCATCGAGGAAGGCCCGGTAGACCTTGTCGGGAGTTGATTTAAGCACTCTGTGAAAACGAACGGTGTTGCCGGACATAATGAATCCTCCTGTTCCTGTGAACGAAATAGATATGCATACATCATAAGTAAAGACGATATTGGTGCCGATGAAAACAGGTTTGTTCGCTCACCGTGCCTGAGGCACTGTTTCTGGATATCCCGATGTATTTCTCCAGAACGAAAGATGGATCAAAGTCGGGTAGATCAAGCCCCAAATCTGCTATAAATTCAGTTCCATCAGGTTCGGACTTCTGACTTAATACTTCGTACCTTTGCATTGGCCTTTTGAGTCTCTGCTGCTTTCAATTCGAAGTATTCCTGCATATCGAAATACTTTCTTCCAGTGCTCCATGTTTCATATTGCTCGGCAAACATTGGCCACGGGGTCTAGTCTTGCAATACAACATTTTAGTACACTGGATTTCTTCTTACTTTAGTCATGCATAATAGCTAAGAGCTGTAAAAGCTCATCAAAGATCAGCCCGTTGAAAAATGCCATCACCGCGATTTTTGCTGACATCATCCCAACGGAAGATGTGGCCGTTCATCACCACGAAGACGCCGGCACCGAGTAGCTGCACGGCAGTAACCGCACAGCCGAGGTTGAAGATCGCATCGGAGTTGTGGATCGAATAGGGGATCATCGCCCCGAACAGCACGACCGTTTTGTGCTCCAGTTTCTGTCCCAGCAGCCGTGTGGTTTCAACCATGGTATCGGTGCCATGGGAGATAATGATCTTTGACTCTTCACAAGCGCTACAACTGGCGAGAATGGTTTGCCGATCCTGATCATTCATCTCCAGGCTATCCTTGAGCATCAGCTGCTCGGTGCTGTAGTCCAGTTTGCACCTGCCACGCTCCAGCATGCCCGGAATAAACGAATCACGGAACTCAAGTGCGCCGCTGATCTCGTTATAGCGCTTACAGATCGTTCCACCGGTGATAAAAAATTTCAGTTTCAAAAGTGATCGCTCCTGCGGGAATGGGGTTCAGGCTTGCACGCTAAGCATGTGTAAGCGATGTCGTGAAATGTCGCGATTTGGCATGTGTTGTGAAGCTCTTGTTTGTAGCCTACCCTCGCGGTTCAAAGTAGGAAGGTTTGCTCAAGACCTGAACCCCAATTATTGTGTGAAAGCATATGGCGGGGGAGGCGGGTTTTGAAGTGCCGCATTCCTGATCTGATTGGAGCACGAGATAGTTTAAATTTAATATTGCAAGACGACCTGATCTCGGCATGTGCTGGCGCGTTGGCCTGCTGTTTTTTACGCTTCTGGTCGCCGGCCTGTGTCAGGCAGCAGCGCCGATCACGCTTAAACCGCTTATGCAGGGCGAGGGTACTTCATTAAACGTCTTCTATCTGGAAGATGCCACGAAGGCCTATACGTTTGATCAGGTGCAGGCATCTGTATTTAAACCCTTGCCTGACGGCAAAAGCAATTTCGGGATGAGCTCCTCGGACTACTGGCTGAGGATTGATCTGCTTAACAGCGGTAGTGAGTCTCTGGCCTGGTTTCTGGAGGCAACCTATCCGCAGTGGGATCATGTCAGTTTTTATATGTCTGGCGAAAAGGTGCAGCAGGGCGGGGATCACTACCCCTTTGCACAACGTCCTGTTGCCTCGGAAAGTAATATCTATGAGGTGAGTACACCCGCTGGCAGTGAGCAGAGGATATGGGTTCACTTCTCCTATGATCAGCCGGGGCTGGCCGAGACACAGCTGCGATTATGGACGCCCGATGCCTTTAACCTGCATTACGCCAACCGCTATTTTGTTATCGGAGCCATAGTCGGCATTGGTTTGGTGCTCGTTTTTTATAATCTGTTTATCGGTTTTGCCACACGCATGACCGAATTTATCTGGTATACCTCCTATATACTGGCGGCAGTGATCACCTTTCTCAGTTTAACCGGGCTCGGATACCGTTATCTATGGTCCGGTTCAATCTGGCTTACCGATTTTGCCCCGATCCTGTTTCCTGTACTCATGCTGATGCTGGCTACCCAGTTTACGCGTTCGTTTCTCTCCACGGCCAGGGAGTCTGTTGCCATTGATCGGCTGTTGAGGCTCGTATTTGTTTTAGGTGGCCTCTCCCTGTTCAGTTATCTCTCAGGCTGGCGTGATTATGCAATGATGTTAGTTGTGTCGTGCGCACTCATGTCTGTTCTGTATCCGCTTATCGGGTATTGGCTGTATCGAAAAGGCAAGTCGGATGCGCGTTTTTATGTGCTTGGCTGGAGCATATGGAGCCTTGCCGTGATGATCGCCGTCTTGCGTAATGCAGCTCTTCTGACCGCTGATTCTTTAACCGTTTTTGTACCTGCTGCAGGTTTAATCATGGAGGGTGTACTGCTCTCCTTTGCCCTGGCTGACCGCATTAACTGCCTCAGGAGTGATAAGGAGAGGATGGAATCAATACATATCGAACACCTGGAGAAGGATCAGCAGATACTTGAGCGTTTGGTCGGTGAGCGTACTGCAGAGCTGGAGTTGGCCAGAGACAGGGCAGAGCTGTTGGCGCGTACGGATGTGCTGACCTCAACGCTGAATCGCAGAGCCTTTTTTGAGTGTGGTGAAACAGAGATTGAACGTGGCTTGCGTTATAAGACACCGCTGGCTGTGATGATGATTGATCTTGATCATTTCAAGTCGATCAATGACAACTATGGCCATGCTGCCGGTGATACTGTGCTTATTGCTGCTGTCACCTATTTGCGGGGAATGATGCGGAATGTGGATATGATCGGGCGCATAGGTGGTGAAGAGTTTGCAGCGCTGCTGCCACATGCTGAGCTGCAAACAGCAACTGACCTGGCAGAGCGCCTCAGGCTCGGGCTGGAGGGGCTGGAGATTGCCGTCGGGGATTTAAGCATTAAGGTCTCAGCATGTTTTGGTGTTACTGCTATTGATGTGACTGGTGAATCATTGGACGATGCCCTGAAACGCGCTGATGCAGCCCTTTACCGGGCCAAGGAAAATGGCCGCAACCGCGTGGAACAGGCATCGGATATGGATAACAACCCCTTTGAACCTCAATCACCTGAAATTATCGCGTCTGACCCACTGCTGTCCCGGATAATTTAAGATTATAGTGCCAACCTCATTTGGGGTGAATTCCGTCGGCTTGGTATCTGGTGCTTTAAACAGTTCAGTCATCCCTCTTTTGATGAATGGATTCAGTTGCAACAAGCGTATGAGCTGCCTCAGGCTGTGTTTGATTGAGAACGTTATCCACGCGCACGCGATAAACGCACAGCGCAACCATGTTCTGAGTGATAACCGCGTTCATGCTCATTTAGTCTATACTCATTCAAGGGTGGACCAATGAATGATACTCAATATTGCTGATATGACATGTACTGAGCGATTCATCAGGAAGTTACTGATTTGTGGCCTGCTATTAACCGGTTGTTCAATCGTACAACACCCATTACCTGAGCAAAGTGCATCGCCCGATGCATGCAGAAGCCTTTTCCTGAGTAGCAATAAAGCGATAGAGGATGCCGGTGTCCGCGATGCCGGCTCCCATTTGTTGCCGGGCTTTCCCTATCTTCGCACAACCCGGTTTTACGCCTCCTTCCGTGATCAGGTAGATAATGACAAGCAGTTTTCAACATGGGTCGGGCAGCTTGCCAGGCTCGATGTGGAAGCTCGTACTGCAGAGTTGCTGAATTTACCTTCAACCGACAGGCCCGACCCGGGCGGAAAACTGGAGCAGCGTCTTAACGACTGCCGCATCAAACTATTGAAGGCCGACACAAAGCTTCCGGCAAGTCGGGAGAAGCTTCGCAAAAACGCGCAAGTTCCGGATGATTATTTGACCTGGCAAAGGATCATTGGCCTGTACCCGCTTACTTCCCTGTTTGTATCGGCCGGCATAGTGCGATGGCATAATGAAGAACGCCTCAACTATGCTACACCTTCGGATAAACTCCCGATCCATGGGAATCTTGTGCGCTGGTCGTCTCAGCGAAATCCTCCGCTCACTTCCGGGCAGGTGCAGGAGATTCTGCAGCAATCTGTCGACCCTCTCGGGATACCAGGACCCGATGCGGGTGATCTCGACAAACTGTTCAACACTTTTGCACCCACATGGGAAGTGGATGTGGTCGACAACAACGATCAGATTGGCTCTCCAAAATGGCTTGATGGTAAGTTATCGGTGGATACCGGTCACCCATCAGTATTTCATGAAGTTTCATATGCGCGCCTGAACGGTAAAATTCTTCTGCAATTAAATTACATCATCTGGTTCCCTGCTCGTGCAAGCCACGATATATACGGCGGAATATTTGATGGCATCAACTGGCGGGTAACATTAGGTCGGGATGGCAAGCCATGGATGTATGACTCAATCCATAACTGTGGTTGTTATCAAAAGTTTTTTCCAGGCAGACACCTGCGCCTGCGAAGTGACCTGCCAACGATGTACTTCGAAAAACCTCTGGTGCCGCAAGCTGCACCGGAGAACGATCAGATCGTCCTCCGAATCGCACATATGACCCATTATATCCAGCGACTTGTTTATCTTGAGAATCCGCAATCAACCCGAGCCATGGCATGGCATGACTACAATGAATTGCGTGCTCTCCCTGCTGCATCCGGCCATCGAAGCATATTTAATGCTAACGGCATTGTTTCAGGAAGTGAACGATCAGAGAGATTCATTTTATGGCCGATGGGTGTGCGTTCTTCAGGGGCCATGCGACAGTGGGGTAAACATAACACGGCATTTGTAGGGAAGCGCCATTTCGATGATCCCAATCTGATCGAATCATTATTCGATCAGGTCGAACCATGATATTCGACCTCTCCATTAAGCTGTTTCCGCTACTGTTTCTTCTGTTGCCCGGATTTGCATCGCCATCTTTATGTGCAGAGCAAGTGGATGTCGCACGATTTTCACAACATGACATGCATGGCTGGAAAGCCAGGGAATTTAAGGGCGAAACCCGCTACACACTTGTCAAGGAGTCGGGGCGATTCGTTCTGCAAGCAGATAGCAATAACAATGCATCAGGACTATATCGTGAGGTGAACATTGACCTTGCAAGAACGCCGTTCCTGAACTGGTCATGGAAGGTAGGCAATGTACTGAAAGGGATCGATGAACGCACCCGTGACGGTGATGATTACCCTGCGCGGGTTTACGTTGTATTTTCCCAGGGCTTACTCTTCTGGCGTACCCGTGCCATCAACTACGTCTGGTCAAGCAATCAGCCTGTCGGCAGCAACTGGCTAAACGCTTTTACTGACAATGCCCGAATGATTGCTGTTGAATCGAGCCCGGGAAAAATTGGCGAGTGGATTAATGAGCGCCGGGACGTGCGGAAAGATTACCGTCAACTCTTTGGTGAAGAGCCTGACTCCGCAGATGCCATAGCGATTATGACAGACACAGACAACTCCGGCTTGTCAGCTATAGCATGGTATGGAGACATCTGGTTTTCTGCTGAGTGACTATTCCGCTTACAAAGCTACGTTCATTCGGCAGTCGTTGTCTGGTCCGGCTTTGCGATCAGCTGAAGTAATTACGATCATGGTTTGATTGACGATTCATGGAGTGCTCAAGCAATGTGCGTATGGTTTGTGCGCATATTGCATGATGGAGGTTCACGATGAGTAAACCGGCAAAACGGGCAGTTAACCTTCGAATCGATGAAAGCCTGACTGATCAGGCGAAAGCAATGGATATTAATCTTTCTCAAACTCTGGAAACATCTCTGGTGGAAGTTCTGCGCGAAAAGCAGAAAGCGGCTCTGCTGGCGGAGAACGGCCCTGCTGTGAAGGCGTATAACCGGCGTATCGAAAAACAGGGGCTGTTCAGTGACGGGGTGCGTCAGTTCTGATGGCGCAGTTTGATGTTTACCGGGATTTGAATTCGGTAATGTGTCACCAGAACTCGGGGCGCGGGAGATCAATCCCAATCAGGGCATCGTTTTCGACGCTCAGGTATTATGTTGTTGCATGAAGTTATACGATAAGCAGTGTTGTTCGCAAGCTGGGTGGGAGGTTGCAAAACGATGAAGATTTACAAGACAAGCTCAATGTGA
>MNWZ01000041.1 GCA_001871925.1 Zetaproteobacteria bacterium CG1_02_53_45 | reverse complement strand
GATAAAAAAGATGTCCTTGAGCTCGTGTCGTTTCCGTCTTTCAATGCGTGGGTCTTCAATAGATGAGAAATGTGAGATGATGGATGTGGTTGGAATAGTGAGTGTTTTCATGTTGTCAGGCTACCACAAAATGATGTATAAAGCATTGTTTTATAATGATAATTGTTATATTCGTGAAGACAAATTTTGACTAAGAAACACTCACTCCGTCTTAACCAAATTTAATCTGTTATTGTCGAAATAACCATTTTTGCAACCAATGGCTGCTCATGATTTTAATGCGATTGCCCTGATGCCACCGATCAGTTGTGTTGACAGGTGCCCTTCAGTGAGTAACCGATAGGCAACCGGCGTTAACAGCAGCAAAAGAAATGGAATGACTGTTTCTCGTCGGGGGGAGAGAGTGGTGGTGCTGCCGGCAGCCATGCCGGTCATGATGAATACCAGAAATATCTGATGCAGGCTATCACCGATGGGGAAGAACAGTGTCCCCGAAGCTCCCCATGCCAGGCCGGACAACAGCGTGCCGGTGAGAAAAATTCTGTCCCACTTTTGCGTGTCACGACAGTCTGCTGCCTCTTTTTTAAATAACAGGAAAGTAATAACTCGATATGCAATGATAGCAACCATGATCGCCAGCCACAGGAGCAGGCTGTGGTGATTTGCAACGTCCCATTGTGATAGCAGTAGTATAAGTGCAGTGACTGCATATGAAGCAGCAACCAGAATGGTCGGTTTATACAGCAGTTTCAGTTGTTCAAAGCGGACCTGTTGATCTTTGATCGCATGAGTGAGTACTGCTGCATTTTGCTGGTTCAAAGTACATCTCCTTGCATGATTTGAGCGTGATCAGCTTGAGCCTGGCTCACCGGCACTGTCCGCAACCCGATATCAAACAGATAAATCATGCTGGCATGTGCTGTATTCAGGCAGCATTTATTATGCCAAATATGAGTATTTTCCGGATGATCTGCTCCTTTTCGGACCGCTATCATGTGAGTCCTGGTGATCTACCGGTGTTTTGAGATATAGGCGCGTATGAGTGGCAGCGCCTGATCCATGTGCTCGAAGCGATGTGAGCCGCCGGGGAACAGATGGGTTTCGGCCAGGCCGTCGAAATGGGCTGCGGCCATCCGGCTGTCGAGCAATTCATCACCTTCATCGAGTAGCAGCAGTGGTCTGATAGCCAGTGCGCCGGGATTAACCGCCATGCGGTCCAGTTGGTCGCACTGCTCGCTCGTCCATTCGTATGGTTCGTTGGTGTAATAGTTCTGCTGCGGGCCGATCTCATGGCGTAAGAGGGTCTGTTCAACCAGCGGGTTTATTAATACGGACGCCAGTTTGTACCGGTGCGCCAGCCATACGGCATAAAATCCGCCCAGCGATGAGCCAATAACCGCGATGTTTTTGCCGGCTCTCCTGCCGTCTTCAATCAGTTGACTCAACAGTGCTATCGCATCATCCGGTGTGTGCGGACAGGTCGGGGTTAATACCGCCAGTTCGGAAAATACAGTCTTTAGATGCACTGCCTTATCGCTGTTGCCGGAGCTATTGAAACCGTGAATGAATATCAGCATATATCTCTCTTGGCTTAAATCGCGGCTGCGACGTCGGTTTTTCCCCTGTGCAGGTAACGTGTCATGGCAGCCGCAGTAATAATGCACCAGACGGCAAACAGCGCGCCCGGCAGCGCAGTCGCCGGCTCAAAATGCTTCAGTGCCAGTGCGACCCCTAAACCTGCATTCTGCATGCCGATTTCGATGGCAAGGGTGATACGGTAGCTGCGCTCAAACTGAAACAGCTTGCCGGCAAACCAGCCCAGCAGGTAGCCCAGCGCATTGAGCAGAATAACCAGAATAATGACTGTGGCGGGGGTGTCGGCAATGCGCTCATGATTGCTGGCTACCGCATAACCGCAGATAATGATGATGGCGATTGAGGCAAAGCCCGGCGCAATTACTTCTGCCAGTCTGGTGTTGCGGTGACCAAGGCGCGTGCGTACCAGCATGCCCAGGGTCAGGGGTGTGACAACAGTCAGGATGATGGTCTGCATCATCGGCCAGAATGGAATATCCATATAGGCGCTGCCGAGCAGTTCAACCAGTGTCGGTGTCAGCAGGGGTGAGAGCATGGTGGCAGCCATGGTCATGGCGATGGAGAATGCGACTGCGCCGCCGGCCAGATAGGTGATCACATTGCTGGCCATGGCTCCAGGCGCGCAGCCGACAATAATAAAACCCAGTGCAACGGCAGGTGATACGCCCTGCCATGTGCAGATGGAGGCGGCGGTAAAGCCCAGCATGGGCATAATCCAGAACTGCATAGTGACGCCAAGCGCTATGGTTTTCGGTCTTTTCAGGGCGGCGCGCGCATCTTCAGGGTGCAGTACGACACCGAGGGCAAACATGGTGGCGGCAAAGCACCAGAGGAACAAATCCTTGAAAACAAGGAAAACCATCGGAAAGAGATAGGCAATGAAGGCGAAAATGATGGTTAACAGTGCCATCTTGTCCGATAAGTAGCGCCACAAAGCCATCGTGTCAGCGCCTAAAGCAGGTCTTTGATCTGGCGGTGAATGGCAATGGTCGCTTCTGCTTTGTTCAGCGTGTACATATGCAGTCCCGGAGCGTCGGACTGCAGCAGTTCGCGGCACTGTCTGGCAGCAAGTTCAATGCCCAGCGCTTTGACTGCATCCGGATCGTGCTGAATCGGCGTCATTTTTTCATGCATCCAGGCAGGAATCTCCGCGCCGCACATGGATGAGAAGCGCACAATCTGCTCAAAGTTGCCGACAGGCATAATGCCCGGAATGATCGGCAGCGTAATGCCGGCCTTGTCACATGCATCACGGAAGCGGAAGAAGGTTTCATTCTCAAAGAAATATTGCGTGATAGCGCAATCGGCTCCGTTGTCCTGCTTCATTTTCAGGTAACGGATATCATCGGCAACACCGCCCTTTGATTCAGGGTGGCCCTCTGGATATGTGGCGCAGGCAATGGAAAAGTCACCCTGCTCGCGCAGAAAACTGATCAGATCGGTGGCGTAGGAGAAGCCTCCGGTAGCCGCCTCGAAGCGATCCATGCCTTCCGGCGCATCGCCCCTGAGCGCCAGAATATTCTCGATGCCTGCCCCACGGTAATCGGCCAGCAGTGCTGCCAGTTCATCCTTGTTTGCGCCGACACAGGTCAGGTGTGCGACAGGCGAGAGGCCGGTCTCATCCTTGATGCGGGTGACAATGCCTTTGGTGCGATCCTGCGTGGTGCCGCCGGCACCATAGGTTACCGAAATATAAGCCGGGTTGATCGTCTGTAGTTCTTTCAGACAGCTCCACAGGTTTTCCTCGCCCTTGTCGGTTCGCGGCGGGAAAAATTCGCAGGAGAAGAGCGGTTTGCTGGCTGTGTTGAGAATGTGGGAAAGTTTCATGTCAGAGTCTTGGTACTGTGACGCCGGTCTGGCCCTGATATTTGCCGGCCTTGTCTTTGTATGACGTCTCGCACACCTCATCCGATTCGAGGAAGAGGAACTGGGCCACGCCTTCGTTGGCATAAATCTTGGCAGGCAGTGGTGTGGTGTTGGAGAACTCCAGCGTGACGTGCCCCTCCCACTCAGGCTCCAGCGGGGTCACGTTCACAATGATACCGCAACGTGCATAGGTGGATTTACCCAGGCAGATGGTCAGCACAGAGCGCGGAATACGCATGTATTCAACCGTGCGCGCCAAAGCGAAAGAGTTGGGCGGGATAATGCAGACATCTGACTGGATATCGACAAACGAGCTCGGGCAGAAATCCTTGGGATCGACAATGGCAGAGTTGATGTTGGTGAATATCTTGAATTCGTTAGCGCAGCGCACATCGTAGCCGTAAGACGAGAGGCCGTAAGAGACGATGCCCTCACCTTTTTCGTTGCGTTTAACCTGACCGTCGACAAACGGCTCAATCATGCCGTGTTCCTGTGCCATACGGCGAATCCACTTATCCGATTTGATGGACATCACATCCCTCCGAAAACATTAGGGAAGCGGTGATTTGTTCACTGCTTCCGTGCAAGGCCCTGGATGGCCTGCAAAATCATGCACGTAAGCGCTTGATTTTGTGAGTAAGGGACGACGTTTTTGCCCTTGCGGGCTGATTTTTGCCGGGATGGCAATAAATCAGCATCTCCCCAGGTGGCGGAGGATAGCGAGAGTCGTTCGAATCAGCCAGTCACTTGCTGGTTTCAGCCAGCAACCAGTCGCGAAATGCTGTCAACGTAGGGTTTGCAGATTTGTTCAGCGGGTAGACCAGATGATAGGCGTTTTCACTGGGTAGAGAGCGGGCAAAGGGTTGAATCAGGCGGCCTGTCCGCAGTTCATCCTTGACCAGTGCCGGATCAACAATGGCGATGCCGAGCCCGTCAATGGCCGCCTGAATGGCGAAATTGCGAGTTTCATAGGTCTGCTCATGGGCCGGTTTCAGTTCGCCTGCACCGGCCGAGTTCAGCCACATGCGCCAGTCATCCGGCCTGAGCCGGGCATGTAACAGTGTGTGGTGATGCAGATCTTCAGGTGTTTTCAGTTGTATGGCGGGGCTGCATACGGGGGTGAGCTGTTCGGAAAACAGTTTGTCTACATGCAGGGCAGGCCAGTTGCCGTGACCTGAGCGAATGGCGCAATCGACATCCTCATGTTTGAAGTCAACCGGCTCAATGGAGGTGGAGATGCGAATCTCAATATCCGGATGTTGTTGCTGGAAGCGCGACAGGCGCGGGATAAACCAGCGCATGGCAAAGGTGGATAACATGCTTACGGTGAGTGTCTTCTGCTCGGACCTTGTCTGCAGACTGTCGACCGTGTCGGCCAGCAGTTCAAAGGCCTGCTGGATGCCGGGCAGCAGTTGGGCTCCTGCCAAAGTCAGCTTCAAGCCCTGTTTTGTACGTATGAACAGTTGAGTGTTAAGATGCTGTTCCACCCCCCGGATTTGATGGCTGAGAGCCGAAGGCGTGACAAACAGGGCATCGGCGGCTGATTTCAGGTTGAGGTGTTTGCCAACTGCAGCAAAAGCACGGAGTCCGTTCAGCGAGGGCAGTTTTCTTTCAGGCATGAGAAAAACTCAACAGCATATAGAGAATATTTCCTTTTAATTATGGTTTGGTCAACGTTATGGTTGCATGCTTATTGAGAAATACTCTTTTTTGAGTGGCAAGGGAGTCGAATATGGGTCAAACACTGTTCGATAAAGTCTGGCAGCAGCACGTCGTCAAGCAGAATGATGACGGTTCTGTACTGCTCTATATTGATCGGCATCTGGTTCATGAAGTAACCAGTCCGCAAGCCTTTGAAGGCTTGCGTCTGACCGGTCGCAAGCCGTGGAAAGCCAGTGCTGCGGTGGCAACACCTGATCACAATGTGCCGACCACGGATCGCGCCATGGGCATTACCGATGCCGTATCGCGTGCCCAGGTGGAGGCGCTCGATGCCAACTGTGCCGAGTTCGGTATCACCGAGTTCGGCATGAATGATGTCCGTCAGGGTGTGGTGCATGTGATGGGGCCCGAGCAGGGGTTGATCTTGCCCGGTATGACTGTCGTGTGCGGTGATTCGCACACTTCCACGCATGGCGCATTCGGTTCCATCGCCATGGGTATCGGTACCTCTGAAGTGGAACATGTGCTGGCTACCCAGTGTCTGATCCAGAAAAAACCGAAGGTCATGCGCATCAGTGTCAATGGCGCCCTGCCTGCCGGCATTACCGGCAAGGATGTGGCGCTGTTTATTATCGGTAAAATCGGCACTGCCGGCGGTACAGGTTTCGCGCTGGAGTTTGCCGGTGAGGCGATCCGCTCACTGTCCATGGAAGGGCGCATGAGTCTGTGCAACATGGCCATTGAAGCAGGTGCGCGTTGCGGCATGGTGGCGGTCGATGATGTCACCCTCGCTTATGTGAAGGGGCGTCCTTACTCGCCGAAGGCTGAGGATTGGGAGAAGGCAGAGGCCATGTGGCGCGAACTCTATTCCGATGCCGATGCCGAATTTGATGCCGAGCTTGCCTATGAGACATCGGAAATTGTACCGCAGGTCAGCTGGGGTACGAGCCCTGAGATGGTGTTGCCGGTAACGGCTTCTGTACCTGATCTGGCAACGGCAAAGGATGAAGTACAGCGTGAAGGCTGGCAGCGGGCATTGCAGTATATGGGGCTTGAAGCGAATACGCCGATTGTCGACATTACAATCGACAAGGTGTTTATCGGTTCCTGCACCAACGGGCGCATTGAAGATTTCCGTGCTGCGGCTACTATCGTGAAGGGTAAAAAGGTGGCTGCCAATGTGAAACTGGCGCTGGCTGTGCCGGGCTCCGGGCTGGTCAAACAGCAGGCGGAGGCGGAAGGGCTGGACGTTATCTTCCGCGAAGCCGGATTCGAGTGGCGTGAGCCGGGTTGTTCCATGTGTCTGGCCATGAATGCCGATCGTCTGGAGCCGGGTGAGCGTTGCGCGTCCACCTCCAACCGCAATTTCGAAGGCCGTCAGGGCATGGGTGGGCGTACCCACCTGGTTAGCCCGGCCATGGCAGCAGCAGCCGGTATCGCCGGTCATTTTGTCGATATTCGTGATTGGTCGTAAAGGTACGACGGTAATGATTGAGCCGCAAAGGACGCAAGGTTTCGCAAAGGATTCCATACTGTTGGTTTTCCTTTGCGTACCTTTGCGTCCTCTGCGGTGAGAAAAGGAGTTTTAATTATGCAGGCATTTACTCATTTGAACGCTCTGGTGGCACCGATGGATCGCGCCAATGTCGATACCGATGCGATTATTCCCAAGCAGTTCCTCAAATCCATTAAACGTACCGGTTACGGCCCGTTTCTGTTTGATGAATGGCGTTATGAAGATCGCGGCGAGCCGGAAATGGACTGCACGCATCGCCCCAAACGGGCCGATTTCGTGCTTAATCAGCCACGCTATCAGGGCGCGCAGATTCTGCTGGCGCGCGAAAACTTCGGTTGCGGCTCATCACGCGAGCATGCGCCGTGGGCCATTCTCGATTACGGCTTCTCCTGTGTGATTGCGCCGAGCTTTGCTGACATCTTTTACAACAACTGTTTTAAAAACGGCATCCTGCCGATTGTGCTCGATGATGCGATTGTCGATCAGTTGTTTAAAGAGTGTGCTGCGGTTGAAGGTTACAGGCTGGATATCGGTTTGCAGACCCAGTCGGTGACCACACCGTCAGGCCACTCTTTCGGCTTTGAAATCGAAGCATTCCGCAAGCATTGCCTGATCAACGGGCTGGATGATATCGGGCTGACGTTGCAGGAAGCCGACAGCATCAAATCCTACGAGGCAAACAGGCAGCAAAGCGCCCCCTGGTTGTTTTAGCATACTCTGAAAAGTCAGGGCAGCAGGGGGCCCGTGCCTGCTGGCGCGGGTCGTGCTGTTGCAGGTTCCTTAAAGTGTTTTCCTGCCGGATTTGCGAACAAAACATTGCTTCGCTCGCATTATATATTATCAGCCTCTAACATATCATCATGATAAATGTTCCAGGTAGTATGTTATTGAGTCTGCCGCAGGGGGCGGCGAAGGCTCCCGGTGCTGCCCTGCCCTGGCCCAGCGGCAGCATACTCTCTGCACAGGTGCTGAAGCAGGATGCCGGTACAGCGACACTGCTGATTGGAAATAGTCGTTATCAGGCGCAAACACCGGGGCCGCTACCGCAGGGGAATATCTGGATTCAGTTGATGGAGCGCGGCAATCCACCCCAGTTCAGGATTCTTTCAGAGGCGAGGGTCACGGCTGTGCTGGCAGAGTTGCTGGGTGATGCAGCCGCCGACGGTGGAAAAAAAATGACCGGTCAGCACCTGCTTCGCCAGCAACAGCAAGAGTGGCCAATGCCACAGCATCCCCAGACTGGCTTTCACCTGCATTCCTCATCGGCTGGCAATATGCTGATGATTGAGGATCGTCACAACAGATCCACAAAAGGCATGGTTCAGAAAGATGATAAAGAGGATCGCTCAGCTCTGCATGGGCGCCTTGACCTCGAACATCTGGGCACTGTCTATTTTTCTGTTGAAAATAAAGCGGATGCTCCGATGCAGCTTAAACTTAGGGTTGCCGGGCACAACTCATTCCTCACTCTGTATGAACCTTTCAGTCGCTGGCTGGAAGAGAAGAAGCGAGATAGCGGCATTGATGGCCACTTGAGTGAAGGAGATGAGCCGATTATTAAGCCGGAACGTTCTGTGAGAACAGTGGCATGAAAAACAAGGCTGCCGACAGAGGTGCTGCAATTGCCCTCTCTTACGATCCCGCCGGCCTTTCGGCACCAACGATTGTTGCATCAGGTTATGGCGAAATAGCCCGGCGTATTATGGAACTCGCCAGAGAAAACGGCATTCATATTCACAAGGATGATAATCTGACGCAGCTGCTTGCCCGCGTCCCGGTGGGGACTGAGATTCCTGAGCAGGCCTATCAGCTGGTTGCCGAACTGCTGGCTTTTCTCTACCAGACAGATCGCAAGCTGGGAGAGAAAAAAGGCATCAAGCAGTAAGCTTTTAACCCGGTTTGTGGTGTTTTCTTTGCTACGCCACTGGCCACATCGGCCATGTATGGATTGCCAGTTGTTTCAGTCGGGTTATTTTAGCTTGAGGCGGTAAACAGCGGAGCCGGAAATCAGATCATGCAGCGCCAGCTTCTCCTTGCTGAGCACCATCACCAGCATGCTCAACGCAGGGATGCTTGCCGCGATAAAAAAGAGGAAGTGGCCGGTGTCTTTGGTGACGATGTACCAGAGCGTCATGGCCAGTGCCAGCCATGTGGTCATCAGGCCGGCGAAACGTACACAGGCGGTAAACCAGCTTAGCGGGTCGCCGGTTTCCAGCATGGCGAGCCTCAGTTTCCAGGGCCGCATGCCGGTCGTGGCGCCGCCCTTGGCCCAGAAGCCGACAAAGTAGGCGAAAATGACAGTGAGGAACAGCAGTCCCTGCAGCCATTTCGGTGGCGTCAGATCTAACATTTCGACACTGATGGTGATCGGAATGCCAACCAGCAGCATGGTGACGCCGAACAGAATGGTGAGATCGTAAGCGCTGGCGAAAAAACGGACGATAATGCCTGCTCTTACCCCTTGTTGTCGTTCTGTTTGGCCCATGTTCTCCCCCAGTTGAATGCCCAGCTTATTGTAAAGATGACGCATAGTGCCAGCACAACTGAAGCACCGGAAGGCCATTCATAGGCATAGGACCAGATCAGTCCGGCCAGTGTGCCGGTAATAGAAAACAGTACTGATAATAACCACAGTCCTGCCAGTGATCTTCCCCACAGCCAGGCGCAGGCTGCAGGCAGCACCAGAAGCCCTGCGGTTAACACGATGCCGGCCAGTTTGACGCAGAGGATCACGGTCAGCCCGACCAGGCCGTAAAGCAGCATGCGCAGGAAGCCGACCGGCAGGCCGGAGGCTTCAGCGGTGACGGCGTCGAAAGCGATGCTCCACCAGGCGCGCGAGGCCAGCAGCATGGCAACCAGAATCAGGCTGCCGAGAAAGTAGAGCCATATTTTTTCTTCGCCAGAGACAGTCAGGATGTTGCCGAACAGCAGTCCGAACAGATCAACACGCGTGGTCGTGGCCGTGGAGATCAGCACGATGCCGAGCGCCATGGAGCCTGCAAACAGGATGCCGGTGCCCGCATCTTCAGAGATGCCCTGCCGTTTCGGCATCAGCGCCAGCAGCAGGGCAATGGCAACGGCAAACACGGTGGCTACCGGCAATAGCGGCAGTGACAGCGATACGGCGATGCCAAGACCAGCCAGCGAGGCATGTGAAACACCCACGGTGAGAAATGAGAGGCGGTGCGCCATCACCATGACCGACATGGAGGCGGTCACCACGGCAATCAGCAGTGCCGGCAGCAGGCTCGCCTGCATAACGGGGCTGGTCAGGAATTCCGCCAACAGATCAACCATGTTTGTGGGCTCCTGTGCCGGGCTGGCAGCCGATGCAGCCGGCATCGTGCGCAACGATCTGGATATGCTCGCCGTACATGGCGCGCCAGACATCATCGGGGATGTTTTCGCCTTTCATGGCATGGTGGTGGATCTGGCGGTTCAGGCAGGCGACAGAGTCGACATGAGAGCTGATGGCGGCAATGTCGTGCTCGACCATGATCGCGCACATGCCGGTGTCATCACACAGCTTTCTGAGCAGGCGAAACAGCCGGTCCTGACTGACGCTGTCCAGTGCCGCTGAGGGTTCATCGAGCAGCAGCAACTTCGGTTTTTTGACCAGCGCGCGGGCCAGGCGCACGCGTTGGCGCTGGCCGCCGGAAAGCTGGCGGAAGTCCCGGTTGGCAAGTTCAGCCATATCCACCAGCGCCAGCGCGTCCATAATCGCCTGCTGATCATTTGCCCGTTTCCAGGGCGTGGCGTATTGGGCAAGTCCCATGGCAACCACATCGCGTACACGCATCGGCAGGCGAGGCTGGTGATCATGCAGCTGATGCAAAAAACCGATCTGTTTGAGCAGGCGGTGGCGGCTGAAACGCGTCAGGCATTCACCCATCAGGTCGATATGGCCGCCGTCGGGTGCAACAAGGCCTGCGATGATATTGATCAGTGTACTTTTGCCCGCCCCGTTGGGGCCGACTATGCCCATAAAGTGGCCGGCCTCCACGTTCAGGCTGATGTTATCCAGAATCGGCTTGTTGCTCGGTCCGAAGCTCAGGTGACTGATATTTACGATGCTCTGCGCCATCAGTGGCTCTGCCCCTGAAGCTGTTGCAGGTTTTGCAGCATCAGTTGATCCCAGCTTGTGGAGCAATTGGCCAGTGCATCCAGCGTGACATGGTGGGGAGTATGTGCGCTGTGCTGCTGTAGCCATTCCAGCGCACGATTATTGTGTCCGGCATCGCTGATCAGCCAGGCTTGAGGATGCTCTTCGAGGTCATGCAGGGATGCATCGAGTGCATGAGGGCCATGTTCGTGCCCGTGATGACCGGATTCCAGCACATTGAGAATCGGTACCTGCATATCGTTCATCAGTCGACGCCAGGAAGGGTGCTGCATGATTACGCCCGATGTTTTGGCCGTGGCCAGAGCCTGCTGCCACTGCTGTTCAATGGTGTGTGTGGTTGCGATGGCTTTGGCCAGATTGCTGTTGATTGAATCAGCTTGTTCAGGATGTAGTTTGATCAGCACGCCGGCAAGCTCCGGCAGGATGGCGCGCACCTCTTTCGGGCTGACCCAGCCGTGATCCATGGCCGGCCAGATATCGAACACGTTTTCATGATTCGGTGGCAGCGGCCAGCCACCATCATCGAAGGAGGCGCGAATCAGCAGCCGGCTTCTGGCCAGCTTTTCAATGGTGCGCGGTTGTAACTGGAAGCGGTGAGGGTTGGCGCCCGCCGGCAGCAGACACATCACTTCCGCCTCTGCATCGAGCATTTTTACCAGACCTGCCAGAGGTGGCAGTGTGACAGCAATCTCTGCAGCCATCGCCAGCAATGGCGTTGTCAGCGACAGCATCAGGGATAATAACAATGGGGTGACCGAGCGTGAAATTGCAGACATGCGGGCAATGCTAGCATGTTACCGGAAAAGTCCATCTATAAATTTGCTTTGGCACCGGATGTGCTATCGTGACTTGATTATCCGAAGCAATGAAAGGAAACTGGCAGGCCTATGATCTCACCCGACTATTTTTTGTTTCGCTGGAGCTGGTACAGGCCGATTCTGAATCGCCAGGAGTTGCCGGCTGACCGTTGTGCGGTTGAGGTCAGGCGACTGCCTATTCGCGAGTCGGGGCAGGATGCCGGTGAATATATTCCCTATGCGATTCACCCCGAGATCAAAAAGGCGATTTCAGGCTCGCTGCACAGACTGCAGGATTATGCCATTCGTTATATGGTGAAAGGCGAGAAGGTCTCCGCTCATATGCTGCCGGCCATGGATGACCGCATCCGGGCCATGGTGGCCTATCTGCGCAAACAGAATCCGCACCTGTCGCGTGATATGCTGCATCACTGGTGCGCCGACCCGAAAGGGGCTGTGGCGCTGCTGCAGGTGTGTGAAGTGCTGTGGGAGCAGGGCTGGAAACAGGACCGGATGGATGCCGCACCCTGGGTGCCGGCGGTGAATGTGCTGCTGCTGAAAATGATCAGGAATGGTATCGCCGCGCTGTCGAATGAAGAGAGCGGTACCAGCAACCATGTCATGCTGAGCGTGGTTGGCGGCCTTTATCTCTGGGCCTTGCAGGAATTTCTTAAGCGTTATCTGGAGGGAGTGGTCGAGGTGTCCCGTATCGCCTCCTATGAAGCGATGATGCTGCCCGTCACACCCATGGTGTTTCTGCAGCATCAGCCGGAATCCAATCTGCTGGCCGATGACAGTCGCCTGATCCGCTATTACGGGCTGGAGCCGGAAATTGTGCCGAAACTGCGTTACCTGCGCAGTAAAGTCGGCATGAAAAATGAAGGCGGCATGCTGGCTTTGCTGGCCAAAGACAAGCTCGGTGAGCACCTGTTGCGCAGGAGTTGGGCGCGATTGTCATTGTGGAAACTGGCCATGAAATCAGGACACGGCACATGGATGCGCTGGGTGCTTGATGCCAAGCTGCTCGACAAGTTGCTGGCCGGTCAGGTTCAACTCGATGTTGCTTCCATCGAGTGCCTGAAAGCCAATAGGGACGAGCCGGTGGCAACATGGCTGTTGGCCCATCTTGCCGGCGGCAATGCCGCAAAAAACGCCGGTGAGCCGTGGCTGCGTGATAATATTACCCTGCTGGCTTTCAGGGTGTTTGATGAAGATGTACGCGTTGAAATCGCCAGACGTGAGGCCGAGGTCTCATGGGTCGATAAAAGCGCTGCCGTTGCTGCTGCCGGCCTGACTCCGGCGCCGGGCGTTGCTTCGGCCACGCGCAGCGCGGGCGGCTTGCGCAGTACTGTGACGACCCAGGCTGCTTTCGATCTGGAATCTGCCTGGCAGCGCGGTGATCTGGTGTTTATTCAGCCGGATGTCACCAGGGCGCTGCATAGTGGCAAGTCCCTGTCGCTGCGCCATGGTTGCATGGCTGTCGAGTGGTCAGATTATCTGGCCGGCATGCATGCGCTATGCGGCTCGGCTGCCGCGGAGTTTGTCGACAAGCAGTTCCTGCCCAACCTGTTGTCTGTCGTGGGTGCAAGGGAACAGGTGTTTCTTGATGCCTGCTCTGCCTCAGGCTGCCTGCTGCGCGGCTCCGTACTGGCCCTGACCGAAGCCGGCATTGCACTGCGCCGATCTTTGTATGGGTTGTATCGGGAAGCCTGCAAGCAGCGCGGCATCGATAGCGTCGGGCGCACGCTGCCGAAGCTTTCCATCTGTATGGATATGACCGGGGAGTGGACATTCTCCGAACATCAGCATGCCCGTCTGGGTAACCAGCGCATCGCTTTTTCGCTGGCCGTACCGCAGGTCACCGCGGGCGTCTGCCGGGATACGCATCTTGAACGGATGATGCTTGCACATGATGGCAGACAGGGGCTTAAATCGATTGGCGGTGTGCATATTGAACAGGTTTCGGGTTATGAAGGCCAGAAGGTGCCGATGCTGTATAATGCCGGCTTTGCCATGACAGCTTCTGCAATGAAAGAGCTGACCACTGCATTGTCCGGCAAAGCCGCTATGCGGGAGTTGCGACCCGGCCTGCGCGACATTGCGGGGGTACTTGACGGTTACCGCTTGCCACTTGCCGGTCTGGAGTTGCTGGTGATTCAGCGTTATGAAACACAGGAGCAGCCCTGGGTGTTGATGAAGGCAGGCAGGGCGTGTCTGGCTGGTTTGGATGTGGAGTTGTTTGAATTGCTCGACGAGGCTGTGCCGGCTACAGAATTTATTATTGAACACGGGATGGTTTGCTGGGTTTGATGCCGAATCTGCAGTGCGAACTGTTTTCATGCTGGCTCGAGGGCCAGGTCGTCGTGCCGTTGACGCAGGCCGTGGCTGTAGGCTGGTCGGGTGGGGCTGATTCAACTGCGCTGCTGCTGGCGCTGAAGGCGGCCGGCTATCAGGTACAGGCCTGGCATGTGGATCATGCATGGCGGCCGTCGTCGCAAGCTGAGGCAGAACAGTTGGCGATCAGAGCCGGCGCGTGGGGTATTCCCTTTTATACAGCCCGACTCGATGTCCCGTCGGGGAAAAATATCGAAGCCGAGGCCAGAGCCGGGCGTTACGCGCAGTTTGTGCGCTGGGGGCGGGAGCTCGCGGTCGGCACGATCTGTCTGGGTCATCATCGCGAGGATCAGGCCGAAACGGTATATATGCGACTGTTGCAAGGCGCGGGCCCCGGCGGATGCCGGGGCATGCATGGAGAACGCAGAATGGAAGGCTTGCGGCTGTTGCGCCCGCTGCTGCATGTGCCGGGAGTAGCGTTAAAACAGGCTTTAAGGCAGGCCGAAGTGGATTGGTTTGAAGATCCCAGTAACGATGAGACGGGGTTGTGGCGCAATCGCATCAGACAGCGCAGTTTTCCGGCCATGTCGGGCTCAGACACGGATCCGGTGCAGCTGTTTTTGCGCTGGAAAGTTCAGGCCGACAGGGTAGCTGCCGCACTGGATGCCGGGGCGGAAAAGCTGCTGGCGCATGAAGTTGCAGATAACGAGGGCAGGCTGTCGATCAGCTGGTCTGACTGGTGCTCAAGTTCATCGGCTGTGCGGGCGCGTACGCTGCAGAAGATGATGAGCTCTGTGCTGGGCGAGGGCGTTACGCCGGGCCGGCGTCATATTCAGGCGGTAGAGGTTTGGACCTCGAAAAAAGGGTGCGGGGGGCTTGATTTGTCGCGCTGCCGTCTCTACAGAGTAAAGGATGAGTTGTATCTGAAGCCCGCGTCGCATGCATTTGCCTGCTAATTTCAGGGTTATTTTTTAATGCAATGTTCATCAGATGTGGGCACGCTTGCGTCGAATAAATTTGAAAGTCGCCTGCAAGGGCTATAAGGAACCGTTTTTATGGGTAAGAATTTAGTACTGTGGCTGGTGATTGGTCTGACCATGATGAGCCTGTTTAATATGTTTTCGGCACCGATGTCGAAGGCGGATAAAATGGCTTACTCGACGTTTATTGAAAAAGTGGATAACGGTCTGGTTGAGTCGGCCACCATCAAGGACAAGCAGGTTATCGGGCAGTATCGCGATAATTCAGGCGAGTTGAGGAATTTTGACGTCAACGTGCCGAACGATCCGACCATGTCACAGCGTCTGCTCGATCATAAAGTGATGGTGAATGTCAAAGAACCGGATGAAGTGCCGTTCCTGCTTTCCGTGCTGATCTCCTGGTTTCCTATGCTGCTGCTGATCGCGGTGTGGGTATTCTTTATGCGCCAGATGCAGGGCGGCGGCAAAGGCGGCGCCATGGGCTTTGGCAAGAGCAAGGCCAAGCTGCTCAATGAAAATACTGCGCGAGTGACTTTCGAGGATGTGGCCGGCTGTGACGAGGCGAAACAGGAAGTCACCGAAGTCATCGAGTTCCTGCGTGACCCGTCCAAGTTTACCCGGCTCGGCGGCAAAATCCCCAAGGGCGTGCTGCTGGTGGGCCCTCCGGGCACAGGTAAAACGCTGCTGGCGCGTGCGATTGCCGGTGAGGCGGAAGTGCCGTTTTACTCGATCTCCGGTTCCGACTTCGTCGAGATGTTTGTCGGTGTCGGCGCTTCGCGTGTGCGTGATATGTTCGAGCAGGCCAAGAAACATGCCCCGTGCATTATCTTCGTGGATGAAATTGATGCTATGGGTCGCCATCGCGGCGCCGGTATCGGTGGCGGTAACGATGAGCGCGAACAGACACTGAACCAGATGCTGGTAGAGATGGATGGTTTCGAATCCAATGAAGGCGTGATTCTGGTGGCTGCCACCAACCGTCCGGATGTGCTGGATCCGGCTCTGCTGCGTCCGGGTCGTTTCGACCGTCAGGTAGTGGTGCCGCGTCCGGATCTGCTCGGTCGTGACCAGATTCTGAAAGTGCATATGCGTAAAGTGCCGCTGGCATCCGATGTGGATACGAAAGAGCTGGCTCGTGGCACACCCGGTTTCTCGGGCGCTGATCTGGCCAATCTGGTGAATGAAGCAGCGCTCAATGCGGCCCGTTTTGACCGTGACAAGGTGGGCCGTGCCGACTTTGAAACAGCCAAAGACAAGGTGATGATGGGTACGGAGCGCCGCTCCATGCTGATCTCCGACGATCAGAAGGAGACCACGGCGTATCATGAGGCCGGTCATACACTGGTGGCGAAATACCTGAAACATGCTGATCCGGTGCACAAGGTGAGTATTATCCCGCGCGGTCAGGCGCTGGGTATTACCATGCAGATGCCGGCAGAGGATAGGTTTAATCATGACAGGGAATATCTGCGTGATCAGATCTCCATCATGATGGGCGGTCGTCTCGGTGAAGAGCTGGTGCTCGGTCAGATGACCACCGGTGCTTCCAACGATTTCGAACGTGCGACGCAACTGGCGCGTAATATGGTGACCCAGTGGGGCATGTCCGATGAGATGGGCCCGATGGTTTATGGCGAGCGCGAGCATGAGCCGTTCCTGGGTCGTGAAATCACCCGTCAGACCAATATTTCGGAAGAGACTGCACGCAAGATCGATATCGTGGTACGTCAGTTGATTGAAGATAACTACGAGCGTGCCAAGACTATTCTGGTTGAGCATATGGATCAGTTGCATCTGCTGGCCAAGGCGTTGATCAAGTATGAGACGCTGGACACCACCGATATTGATCGTGCGATGGAAGGTAAGGAGCCGCTGCTGACCAGAGAGCTGGAGAAGAAACCCTCTTCTCCGGGCAAACGGCCGCCGCAGGAACCTTCTGCAAAAGTGGATGTGGGCAAACCATCCTCTGAAGAAAGCAAAGCAGCCGGCGATGAGGCGGGTCAGGCCCACTGATGAGATCGCGCTGGTTTCGTCCCCGGTCAGCAGATAACCGGGGCGATGTCTGGATCATGGGGGTGCTTAATTGCACCCCCGATTCGTTTTCGGACGGAGGCAGCTTTATCAATGTCGAGGCGGCAGTGAGTCATGGTCTCGCAATGTGGAAGCAGGGTGCCCGCCTGATTGATGTGGGCGGTGAGTCGACGCGCCCGGGCGCGGCACAGGTCCCGCTAGCCGAAGAGCTTGAGCGTGTGATTCCTGTGGTGCGGCAGTTGACCGGGCTGGGCTGTGCGGTCTCCATCGATACCATGAAGGCTGAAGTGATGCGCCAGGCGATTGCGGCAGGTGCCGTCATGGTCAATGACGTCAGTGCGCTGGATCATGAGCCGGAAAGCCTTGCTGTGGTTGCGCAATCGGGCGTGGATGTCTGCCTGATGCATATGCAGGGCAACCCGCAAACCATGCAGCAGCGGCCGCAATACGATCATGTCGTTGATGAGGTGGCTGCCTTCTTCACTGAACGCATCGAGCTGGCACTGGCTGCCGGCATCAAACAATCATCGATCCTGCTTGATCCGGGTATCGGTTTCGGTAAGCGGCTTGAGGATAATCTGACGCTGATTCGCTCACTGGATGTCTTTAAAACCCGCTTTGGCATGCCTGTGCTGCTCGGCGTTTCGAGAAAGTCTTTTCTGGGGCTGCTGACCGGTTGCGGGGTTGAGGATCGCGAGATTGAAACGGCGGTTGCCGGAGCGATAGGTATCGCGCACGGGGCTGATATACTGCGTGTGCATGATGTGGAAGTGCAGCAAAGAGCCATTCGAGTGGCCTCGGCACTCACCTGAATATGCCGGAGCTTGCATGCATATTTAATCGAACTACCCTTACAGGAATGAAGCGGAAGGTATGCCCATGAGCGGCTGGCAGTTTGGTCTTACAGATGTGCTGGATATCACGGTGGTTGCCATCGTGGTCTATTTCTTTTTACGGTTGATTCGTGGCACCCGGGCCGTGCAGATGCTGATCGGCGTTGCCATGGTTGTGGTGGCTTATCAGCTCTCACAGATGTTCGGCCTGTTCACCGTCGAGTGGATTTTCGGCCACTTTTTCTCTGCATTTATGGTTATTCTGGTGGTGCTGTTTCAACAGGAGATCCGCCGTGCGCTGGTGCGCGTGGCAGTCAATCCGCTTGCATCCGGCTCTACGCCGACCATGGCCATGCTCGACGATCTGGTGGAGTCGGCCTTTTCACTGGTGCATCGTGGATGGGGTGGTCTGATCGTGATTGAGCGGGAAACGGGACTGCGACATCTGTTTGAGTCAGGCGTTGAAATGAATGCGCCTATTCGTCCGGATGTCATTCAGGCTATTTTCTGTCCCGAGGCACCGATGCATGACGGTGCCGTGATCGTTTGTCGTGATGCACGTGGCGGGCGTGTGGTGGCTGCGCGTGTGTTATTGCCTCTGGCTCAGGTTACAGCACTGCCCGGTGCTTTCGGTACCCGCCATCGTGCGGCTGTCGGTCTGTCTGAAGAGAGTGACGCTCTGGTGATTGTCATATCAGAGGAGCGCGGTGACGTGCATCTGGTGGAAGAGGGGCAGATGGGTGCACCGCTGAACCGTCGCGAGTTGCACAGGGCGCTGGAAACCAGTTTATCATCCATGCTGTATATGCAGAGCAAACCTGCAGATGATGCGAGTGAATCCTGATGACCGGTTTCACACAGCAGTTACGCAAATATAATCTGCATTTCTGGGCCATCATTATTGCTATTGCACTGTGGTTGCAGGTGCACGGCCAGGGCGAGGGCTCACTGAGTATGGATCTGCCTCTACAGATTCAGGGGCTGCCCGCCGGCATGGTGATCGTCAATGATCTGCCCGATCATGTGCGCGTCACAGTGACCGGTCTGCAGACGCGTTTAAAAGATCTGCATCAGCAGGATATGTCGCTGCCGGTCAAGGTCAGTGATATTACCACGCCGGGTGTGGTGGAGCGTGCATTGCAGGTTTCCGCTGTCTCTCTGCCGGTCGGTTTGCATATTGAGAAGGTACAGCCTGACAGGCTTGAATTGCAGGTGGATCGACTGGTGACCCGCTCTATTCCGGTCAAGGCTCACTTTGAACTGCCGGAAGGCTGGCAGGCCACATCGGTGACCATTGATCCGCAGCAGGTGCATCTGATCGGGCCGGAAGTGTGGCTGGATACGTTAAGGGAAGTTGAAACAACACCGATTCGGCCGCAGCTCAAAGCAGGCCCCTTTACGGCATCATCCGGTGTTGAAAGCCCGTCCGGCAAGGCCATCCGGCTGGTGGAAGGCAGAGTGAAAATCAGTGTGCGTGCAGTGCTGTTACAGACTGTTGCACCGATCATGCCCGACGGTCTGGGTGGAGGAGAACAGCAATGAGACGTTATTTTGGCACCGACGGTGTGCGCGGTACAGTCAATCAGTTTCCGATGACGGCAGAGTTTGCCTTGTCGCTTGGGCGCGCTGCCGGTCATGTATTGACCCAGCATCTGGGTCATCAACCGCGCATTCTGATTGGCAAGGATACACGCCTTTCCGGTTATATGATTGAGTCGGCGCTGTGCGCCGGATTAACCGCGCAGGGCATGAATGTGCTGCTGGTGGGGCCGGTGCCTACACCGGCAGTAGCCTATCTTACGCGCAGTTTGCGGGCCGATGCCGGCGTTGTGCTGTCGGCTTCACACAACCCTGCCGGTGATAACGGCATCAAGTTTTTCGCCGCCGACGGTTTCAAGCTGGCCGATGAGATCGAGCTGGAAATCGAGGATTGTCTGGATAATCTGCCGCCGTTGCCTGCCGCACTGGCCATCGGCAAGGCCGCCCGCGTTGATGATGCGCGAGGCCGTTATATCGAGTTTCTTAAAGGCTCTCTGCCACGCGGCTTGCGCCTTGATGGTTTAAAGGTTGTGGTCGACTGTGCCAACGGTGCGGCCTATGACGTCGGACCGCGTATTCTGCGTGAACTGGGCTGTGATGTGGTTGCCCTGCATGACAAGCCTGATGGATATAACATTAACCATAAATGCGGTTCAACCCATCCTGAAAGCATGATGCAGAAGGTGGTTGAGGTCGGGGCGGACATCGGGTTGGCCTTTGATGGTGATGCCGATCGACTCATTGCCTGCGATGCGCAGGGCTGCATGGTCGATGGCGACCGCGTGATCGCCATTCTGGCAGAAGATGCGCACCGGCAGGGACTGCTGACCGGTGGTGCGGTTGTCACGACACTGATGAGCAATATGGGGCTGGAGCGTTATCTGCAAGGCATCGGACTTGCGATGCACAGGGCGGCAGTGGGCGACCGTTATGTGCTTGAAATGATGCGCGAGAAAGGCTGCAATATCGGTGGAGAGCAGTCCGGCCATATGATCCTGCTCAATCATAATACAACCGGAGACGGGGTCATGAGCGGGCTGCAGCTGCTTTCAGCCATGCAGATGCAGGCTAAGCCGCTGGCTGACATGGCGACTGAAATGAACCTGTTTCCACAGAAGCTGTGGAATATCATGATGACCGAGCGCAAGGATGTGCTTGCGAATATGCAGGTACAGAAGCTGATTGCTGATGCAGAAGTGAAACTGGCCGGCAGTGGTCGTGTGAATGTACGTATGTCGGGTACCGAGCCGAAACTCAGGATCATGGTTGAAGCAGAAGACGAAGATTTAATGCTCGGTGTGGGTGAGCCGTTAACGCAGGCCATTCGGGAAATTGTTTGCTAAGGTGAACAGGTCAGGTTGTCAGAGGCCAGCGTCTTGCTCTTTGCAGCTGACGCTTAACGATTGTCAGGCGTGCCCGATCTGATTCGATAACTGGCAGCGTTTGATGCCCATGCAGCGGGCACCGAAATCCCACCGTTTTTCAGGCGGTTCCTGAAAGACTATATGTTGACTGGCCGGTGCAATCAGCCAGTCGTTATGCGACAGCTCGCTTTCCAGTTGTCCTGTTTTCCAGCCTGCGTAACCCAGTATCAGCATGTAATGCTCAGGGCCTTCGCCCTGTGCCAGATCCTCCAGCACATCGCGCGATGCGGTCAGGTGCAACTCCGGCGTGATCTGCATGGTTGAGTCGTAGACCTGCCAGCCGTCATGCAGCACAAAACCGCGAAAATCATCCACAGGACCGCCATCGAATACGCGTTGCATGTCATCATCGCTTTGACCCTGTAACAGTTTTGCACCCTCGATGCCGAGATCAATAAGTACATCAGTCATGGATATATCCTGAGGGCGGTTAATGATCAGCCCCATACAGCCGTCATCATCATGATGGCAGATCAGTACGACGGAGTCCTTGAAGTTCGGGTCCTGCAGGGAAGGTGTTGCCAGAAGCAGTTGTCCGGTCAGTTGAGTGATCTGCACGAAACCTCCTTGTGGCGTAAAGATTAAGCCGTTGTTTTGTGCGCCATCTGAATAGCCATATGGATGGCCTCAATCAGGCTGGAATACGATACGTCTTCAGACCCGGCCAGGTCAAGTGCGGTACCGTGATCGACGCTGGTACGGATAAATGGCAGGCCGAGAGTAATATTGACGGACTCACCAAAGCTGATGGCTTTAATCGGGATCAGGGCCTGATCGTGATAACAGCAGATAATGGCATCAAAGTGATGACGGTTATTGGCCGAAAAGGCCGTGTCAGCAGGAATGGGATCGGTAATGTTGATACCCTGCAGGCGCACTGCAGCTACTGCCGGTGCCAGGATGTCGATCTCTTCGCGACCAAAGTGCCCCTGTTCTCCTGCATGCGGATTCAGACCGCACAGGGCCAGTCTCGGCTGTTCGATGCCAAAGCGCTGTTGCAGGTCATGATGAACAATGCGAATGCAGTTGATGCTGGCCTGCGTGGACAAAGCGGCGGGTACATCGCTGATGGCAAGGTGCGTGGTCAGCAGTGCTACGCGCAGCGATGCAGAGGCCAGCATCATGACAAAGTCGGCTTCCGATTCCGCATCAGGCTGTCTGGACAGGTGGGCCAGAAATTCGGTGTGGCCGGGGAACTTGAAGCCTGCGCTGCGCAGCACAGCCTTTTCAATCGGGCCGGTGATGAGGCCGGCAGCCTGATTGGCCAGACAGCTCTCTGCAGCTGTTTGAATACAGTTGATGACTGCCAGCGCTGTCAGCGGGGACGTTTTACCCATGCTGACCGGGCCGATCGCTATATCGGATGCCAGCGGGTTCCAGCATCTCAGGCCTGAGGCTTTAGCCTGACTGGCCGCCGTTAGCGTGGAGAACTCAAACATGGCTGTGCGTAAACCAATGCGTTCTGTCCGTTGTTGCAGCCAGAGCAGAGGCGCTACGATGATGATGTTGTCAAAGACCTCGGGGTGAGCCTCGTAGGCACGAATCAGACAATCAGGGCCGATGCCTGCAGGCTCGCCAATGGTTAGCAGTAAGGGGTTCATGGCGCTTAGAGAAAGGTTAACTCGCGAACGATTTTCCAGCTGTTGCCCTCTTTTTCCAGTATGAGCGCTTTTCTGTCGCTGCTGGAATAAACGTCGGATTCATAAACCTGGGCGAACTCACCGCGCACATGACTCTCATCCACCGGGATGACTTTCAAATCGTTGAGTGTAACGCGGATAAACCCTTTGTTTTGAATCGCCTCAGCGCGATATGTTTTCCATTCCGCCAGAGATGCATGCGATTTGCCGACATAAAAATGGGCCGAATAGTTGGCAAAGTAGGCATCCAGGTTTTTGCTGATCCATGCCTGTCGCCAGTTTTCTATGAGAGACTCAGGGGTGGTGAGTTCAGGTGCGGCCACCGCGGCTTTGGGCTGAACCGCTGCTGGCTGCTCTATATTCAGCTCATCACAGCTGAATTTTTCAATTTTTGCGGCCGCTTTCAGGCCGGCCAGCCAGCGCGGGTGCTGTTCCTGCATTTCAATGCTGGTCAGGATTTGTTGAATCTGCTCTTTCTTGGCTTCGAACGAGTTGGGATCAACGTGACGTTTGGCAACAACGCGAATGATGTGCAGGCCGAAATCTGTTTCAACCACGCCACTGGTTTCACCGGCTTTGAGGCTGAAAGCCTTTGCCTCGAAGGCAGGAATCATCATGCCTTTTTTGAACCAGCCCAGATCGCCGCCCTTGCCGGCACTCGGGCCTTGTGAATCTTCGCGGGCCCGCGCAGCAAAATCTTCATCGGAAACATCTTGCATGTCCCTGGCAATGGACGCTGCACGCTGGCGGATTTTCGCCTCTGTGGCGGCATCGGATTGAGCCGGGATTTGCAGAAGGATATGGCGGGCATGCACTTCGTCATAGCTATCGCCCGTTTTCTCAGGATCCTGCCAGCGGTCACCCAGGACTTTGATGATATGGAAGCCCGATGGTGAGCGGATCGGGGCAGTCAGGCCATTAACCGGCAACTCCAGTGCCGGAGCGAAGCGTTGAGCAATGCCGCCGAGCATGAACCAGCCCATGTCACCCTGTTGCTCACGCTCACTGGACTGGGAGTAGGTGGTGACCATCTGGGTGAAATCCTGGCCGTCAATCAGTTGTTGATGGATCCAGCGTATTTTATCGCGCACCTTGCTGAGCTGTTCAGGTGTCGGTTCATTGGGAACAGGCAGGAAGATCTGGGCAAGGTGGACTTCCCGGCGCGGTTTCGGATCGGCCAGATATTTGCGGTAATACTCCCGCACGGCTTCCTCGGAAACCTGCAACTTGCTGCGCACGGCAACATTGATGAGTTTGCCGATGAGAATCTGCTCTTTCAGGTTTTCTTTATATTCATCAAAAGTCATGCCCTGCTGTTTGAGCGCCTCTTCGAGCTGGCCGGGCACCAGGTTGTTCCTGGATTCTGTGTCATGAATAGCATTGCCGAGCTCTTCAGCGCTGACGTCCAACTCCAGTTTGCGGGCCTCCTGAAGCTGCAGCAGCTTGGTGATCTTTGCATCAAGCACTCTGAATTCCAGCTCATTGTAATCGGGCAGGCTGGTCTGGCCGGACCTGCGAATCTGCCCAATCGCGGTTTCGGCTTCATGCTGGATTTCATAACAGCTGACGGCTTCGTTATTGACGATGACTGCGATTGAATCAAATGTTTCTGCTTTAGCAACTGAGATGGAAATCAGCAGGCTTGTCAGCATTATAAGGAAACGCATGTAAACTCCGGATGAACTGGGCCGCACACGGGCCTGTGGATTGATGTGCGGTGGACGATTGGAAAACAAAATGTCAGGAACCGACGCTACCTAGCCCTTTGAATTCAAGCAAGATTCTGAAGCCCAGGTTGGATGCTTTGGCAGTGCCTGTGCGGCGGTTGATGCGGTAACCCTCTGCACCCAAGGTCCAGCAGGGATGCTGATATTGCAGTCCCAGTGTGGTTTGCTGGGTGAGTTTTAGCTGGTAGTCATACTGCCAGCTGCCGCCGGCCAGCCAGCGACTGGCCAGGCGCAGATTGGCCGAAACATTGAGCAGTTGCGATGCGGTACTGTAGCGCGCATCGGTTAACTGGTGGGATACTACCAGGCGATTGCCTGATTCACTGTTCAGACTTAATGCTGAAGTCAGCGTTGCCCAGTAGCGGTCCGCGCTGTTGTATTGCCCCGAACTGTACAGATAGATGCCGTTGGCAGGTTGAAAAATCACCTCCCCCAGCAGGTTTGAGAATGGACGTGTGGGGACAGGTTTCAGGGCGGTATCGACTGTTTGCTGCTGCAGGCTGTAGGAGGCACCGGCGCGTACTACCAGGAAATCGCGGGCCGCAGCGTCCGGCTCAGCTTTGTGTTGCAGGCGATTTTCCAGAATCATGCTGAAACGGTTGGCTTTTTCAATGCGGTCGAAACCGGCGAAGCGGTTGCCCGACATCAGGTTACTCCAGGAAAGCAGACTGAAGGTCGAATCAAAGTTGGGCAGGTTGCTCTGGATCGGCGCATCGACAAAATCATAGCGCAGGAGAGGCGAAATGGTATGTCGCCAGGTGCGGGATTCATCCAGTGCCTCAAAATCACTGCGCACTTCCAGACTGGCTTCGGCAGTGGTGCGCTGGGGATTGGCGATGGTGTTCACAGGCTGCTGCTGAAGTCGGTAGCGGGTGTGGTGGCTGCCCGCGTGCAGTTTTGCTGAAATGCCGCCGCCTGCCAGTTCCCATGGGATTTCGATGAAGGGGTGCAGGTCCATGCGCCAGCCGTCCACGCCAAGTCTGCGATCAAAGCGGGTAGTCTGATGCTCGAAACCGAATATCAGGTTGGGGTTCGCATTCCATAACAGTCGGCCTTCCAGGCGCGGCAGTATCTGCAGTGTGGCGGCGTTGCTGGGTAGCAGGAGCTCCTGCTGGTGGCTGCTGCCAAGTGCCCACTCCTGTTCAAATTTCCCGTAAATACCCGATTGCGACAGTGTTGCCGAGCTTTGCAGGTAACGCGTGCTGATCCCTTCGCCAGTGGAGAAATCGGCCAGATAGTCGTTGTCACTGACATGGTCGGCTTCAGCATCGAAATTAAAGCCGGCGGGCAGATCCCAGTGAATATCACCCTGCAGGCGACTGCGGGTTCTGGCTGTCAGGGTGTCGTTGATGCCCGCGGCAGAGATCTGTTCCGTGCCGATGCGCGATGCATGGCGCAGTTCCGCCTCGCCCATGAAACCACGTGCGCTCATCCAGCGCGGGGTCAGGGTGGCATCCCAGTTTTCAGCCGGAGCCAGGTATAGTGGCAGGCCGATTTCAGTGCCTCTGCGGTTGCCGCTTCCGACTGACGGCATCAGCAGACCTGTTTTGCGCCTGAGCGGCTGCTGCCACCATGGTGCGTAGAGCACCGGTACATGCCAGAGCTCAAAGCGGCTGTTTGTCGTGGTCAGGCTGCCATCGGCCTGGTCCAGCAGCGCGTGACTGGCTCTGACTCGCCATGACTCTTCGTCTATCGGACAGGCGGAAAAGATAATTTCTTCAGCTTCAAAGGTTTGATCGTCAATGCGTTTCAGGCTTGCTGCCTGCAGGCGTTCGCCGCCGGGCAGTGTGATTACGGCATTTTGAATGTTGCCGGTCTGGCTGTCCGTATTCATCACAGCTGAGTCGGCATGAATAGTTGCCTGCGGCGATTCGATCACAACATGACCGCGTGCCTCGAGCACCTGCTGTTCCATACGGTAACTGACTTCATCGGCACGCAGCGTATCGTTGGTGCGTTTGATAACGACATTGCCTTTGGCTACAACTACACCGTCGGCAGAGCGTGTGATTTCATCGGCGGCAATATCAACCGGTATCGCAAGGGCTGTCTGCGCCGCTGAAAACAGGGCAAAGAGGGCTGCAATAAGAAATATACGGGGCAGTTGAAACATGGGCAGACAAGCTATCCTGCAATTCTCACCCGTCCACTAAGGAAGTATGCATCTGTTAGGCATTTCACTGCGTCGATGGGCACCATTGTCGATCCGCGCCGTTTTGAGCAGAGGTTTATCGGGAGATCGCCTGTAAGTTACTACTCGGGTTTGATGGCAAAGCCGAGGTAATTCACCGACAGATCATCGGAAAGCGTGAAGTGGTCGGTCAACATGGCATAGCTCATGCCGCGCAGATCCCTGATTTCAAGGCCTGCCTGACGCAGCGCCATATTCATTTCAGAAGGTTTGATGAATTTGGCGTATTCGTGCGTACCTTTGGGGAGCCAGCCGAGGATATATTCGGCACCCAGAATCGCCTTGATGTAGGATACAGCGTTGCGATTGAGTGTGGCAAAAAAGAAGTGACCGCCGGGTTTGATCATGGCAGCGCAGGCGGCCACGGTGCGCGGCACATCCGGCACATGTTCAAGCACTTCAAGGCAGGTTACGGCGTCATAATGGTTTTTGTGTGTCTCAGCCCAGCTTTCGGCATCGTTTTCGACATATTCAACGTTCACGCCAGACTGCTCACTGTGCAGGCGTGCTACAGCCAGAGCTTTGGGGGAGCGGTCGATACCGGTGACAGTAGCGCCACGCGATGCCATGTTTTCAGCCAGCAGGCCGCCACCGCAACCGACATCCAGCACTGTTGCTGTAGCGAGTTTTACCTGCCGGTCGATATAATCGAGTCGAATCGGATTGATTTTGTGCAAAGGCTTGAACTTGCCGGTGGGGTCCCACCACTCTTCCGCCATCGCTTCAAACTTGGCAATCTCATCGCTGTCAAAGTGCTGTGTCTGCATAAGCCACAAGCTGTCGCGACAGGCCATTGAAGGCAAGTATCGATGCGCTGCAGCAAGACTGGTCACAGTGGGAAACCCGGGTAGTCTGCCCGGGTGTTCGGACGCATCCTATTAACCCGACTGTTGCAGGCCATACCCACACTGCTGGGCGTGGCTACGCTTGTTTTCTTTTTGCTGCATCTGGTGCCGGGTGATCCGGTGGATGCGCTGCTGGGTGAAACAGCCATGCCTGCTGACCGGGAAGCACTGCGCCAGGCCTTGCATCTGGATCAGCCGGTGCTCTATCAGTATGCAGGCTATCTGACTGGTCTGGCCAGCGGTGACTGGGGCATTTCTCTGGTGGATCATCGCCCGGTGCTCGAGCTTATTCTCGAACGTGTGCCTGCTACAGCCAGGCTGGCAGTGATCAGCCTGTTGCTGGCCGTGGTTCTGGCTTTGCCGCTGGGGTACTGGGCGGCCCGTCATGCCGGTAAAACGCAGGATGTGGCAGCCATGGGTTTTTCCCTGATCGGCGTTTCCATTCCCAATTTCTGGCTGGGCCCGATGCTGATGTTGCTGTTTGCCGTTGGCCTTGGCTGGCTACCCGTCTCCGGCATGGATCAGCCCGGCTCCATTATCCTGCCTGCTGTGACACTGGGTACGGCCCTGTCTGCCGTGTTGTCACGCATGGCCCGTTCATCATGGCTGGAGGCGATGAGTATGGATGCCACAAGAACCGCGCGTGCCTTTGGTGTGAGTGAGCGAAAAATCTGGTGGTCTCATGCCGCGCGTCTGGCAGCTATTCCGGTGATTACCATGTTCGCCCTGCAACTGGGGGCGGTGCTCGGTGGTGCGGTGATTACCGAAACCGTATTCGACTGGCCCGGTCTGGGGCTGCTGACGATTGAAGCGATTCAGAGCCGTGATTATCCGCTGGTGCAGGGCTGTGTGCTGCTGATTGCCGGTTTCTATGTGCTGGCCAATCTGCTGGCCGATCTGCTCGGTCTGTGGCTCGATCCGCGCCAGAGACACGGAGGCTGATCATGTCCAGATCTGCGCTGCGACTGGCAGCTTTCTGTCTCTCTTTTCCGCTGCTGGTGCTGATGCTTGCAGCGGTGAACGGCATGGAGAGCCACGCCATCAATCTGGATGCGGTGTTGCACGGCATGAGTGGTTCCCACCTGTTGGGTACGGATGCGCTGGGTCGTGATGTACTGGCGCGGCTTTCCGAAGGTTTACGATTATCCCTGAGTGTCGGCATTACCGTTGTCTTGTTCGGTGGTGCCGTTGGTATAAGCATCGGAATGCTGGCCGGCTGGGTGGGTGGCTGGATCGATGCACTGCTGATGCGTATTGCTGATATTGTGCTCTCCTTCCCCGGCATTCTTCTGGCCATTGCACTGGCTGCGATGCTTGGCCCCGGCATCGATAATCTGGTCATGGCGCTGGTGGTGGTCGGCTGGGTCGGTTTTGCCCGGCTTTCACGTGCGCAGGTGCTCTCCTTTAAATCCGTCCCCTTTGTTGAGG
>MNWZ01000022.1 GCA_001871925.1 Zetaproteobacteria bacterium CG1_02_53_45 | reverse complement strand
GGAGATCTCCCGGGGTAAGACACACGTTCTTCGTACGGGCCACGCCGAATTTACCAGACAGCACCCCGATCGATTATCGGGCATCGCAGTCCATTGCCTGCTTACCCGGCGCTGTCCGGCCTTATATCCGGTTTCTGTACGTCGCGTCCGTACTGTCGTCATTTGCTTCCTTCAGATTCCACCTCACGGTGGACACCCTTGCATAGACGGTTGCTTCCCATCGACTGGGCGCAAAGAGGGACTTCCACCCTCCTGAACGTGCGCCATGCCCGGCGCACAAACAAGGGCGGCCACCCGTCGGTGACCGCCAGCGGCTCAAGAGAACCGCTATACTTGTTATACTTATTTTATAGACGACCAATCAGTTGTTGTCTACGGCATCCAACTGTTTTTTCGGCAGTACGGCCAGCGCCAGATCGAGCGAACGCTTATAGCAGTCAGCAGCCTGTTCATAATCGCCGTTTTCATGATACCAGCCAGCCAGACTCTTCCATGCAGAAAAACAGCATTCGCCTTCTGCCAGTCCCTGCATCTGTTCAAAAGCTAAACCATCAAGTTTGGCGGCATGAGCCAGTTCAGCCCGCAGCCAGCGCTGCGCCACAGTCATCCCGGTTTCTTTGAGGCCTTCGAGTTTGCGATAGGCGCGCATCGCATCAACCTTCTGAATCCCAAGCAACGCCTGTGCGACATCAATATAACTGTGCTGTTCAAGACAACCTGTCCACAAACGTTGGGCAGTCGCCTGCTCGCCATGGGTGATTAAACCTTCCCCATATGCGAGCAGTACATCATGATCATGCGGCAACAGACGATAGGCCTTGCGCAAATATCCCATGGCCTGCTCAGGCTGAATCCCGGCAAGCTGGATATAGGCTGCTGTCAGGCGCGGTTTAACCGAATGCGCCGAGCGATGGCCCTGCTTCCACTCGGCTTCGAGTAACTCGACCACCCTGGCCCAATCACCCTCCTCTTCAGCCACTTCTGCCATACGGGAGAGTGCGAGCGGTGCACCCGGATGCACATTCAACCATGCCTCCAGATGAGCCTTGCGCGTTGCCAGATCAGGTTTCATCTTTGCACTCGGATCAGTCGCAATGCGTGCCGACAGGGCAATGACCAGAGCATCATCCCGATCCGGCAACACTTGCTGATCCTTGGCAGGAACGCCAAGTATTTTTAGCATCTCCATGACCCAGTCAGGCAGAATGCCCTTGCAGCGGCCCAACGCTTTGCCTCCGAAGTCGCCCCGCATATCCAGCCACTGCGTCAAACCCTGACGAAGCCGGGCTTCCCTGCGCTTACGGCTCCCCACCCTGACTGAACGCCAGACCGTGCCCGGCCCTGCAAACAGGGCGCGCACAAGCAAGCGCAATAACCAGAGCACAAACAGCACGGCCAGCAGGGCAGCAATAAATGCACCCTGTCGCGTTTCGAAAATCCAGCCGAATGCCTCCACCCGCAATTCCTGATCAGCAATATCAGGAAAGACGACCAGGGAAATTGTTAAGAGAAGGGATAAAACCAGCAGTAGAACCAGACGCATCAGACCTCTCCCTGCCCGCTCTGAGCCCACTGTTGTGCAGTCTCACGAACTTTTTTAATATCGGCCTGAATGGCATTGAAGTCATCCGGCAGCCCCAGCTCAACCGGTACGTTGTTTTCCCGGGGTTGCATCTTTTTTGCATGCAGCAGCAGTTCAGCCCGCAGCGCCTGCCAGTCACCCGGCTCAGGCCAACTTTCCAACGCCAGTTGACTCGCAACGGTCAGCAAACGCTGGCGCAATACTGCCAACTGTCTTGTCTCGACCGATGGCGCCTGACGCAGGTGAAATTGACCAACCAGCCACGCCAGCCAGGGGTGTTCAGGCTTCTGTAAAACATCTTCATGCGCAGGCACGGTGAGGGCATCTGCCCACTTTTCCAGTGCTTCCTGCCAACTGCGCAGTGTTGTGCCGCTATCTCGCGCCAGATTATGCATCTGCTCTGCAGTCGCACGCTGACCGGCACTCAGGCCCGGCATCAGGGATATTTCTTCCCACGCCATCTGCATCTGAGGCAAGCGTGCGGATGGGTCGATAATCCAGCGTAGACGCGCCTGCAGGTTGACCTGCTGCTGCTCCAGCAAACCAGCCTGTAATGTACGCTGGGAGTCTTCCATGCTGCGCAACTCGCCACGCAGGCTGCCTATCGTTGCCAGCAAACCATCCACCTGTTCTGAAGAGACTGAAGCAGGTGCCTCGACTACAGGCGCAGTCTGGACTGACTCAGGTTCCGGCAGCACTTCAACGGACTCGGGAAGCGATTGCTCCGCAACAGACTCTGCCAGCGGCTGCGCATCTTCAAAGGCGGGTTCCGCCTCAGGCCCGGAGGGCTGCACGGCAGTTTCCATGTCATCAGGCATAGTGGTGGCAAGCAAGTCTGCCGCAGTAGTTGAATCAGCGACAGGATCAAGTTCTGACTTAAGATTGTTCATCGCCGATCTGGCTGACTCCAGCAGCGGCTCCAACTGGCCATTAGCGGCAAGACCGCCGGTTACAATGACCGCGACAAGCACAAGGAAAGCAAAGAATTTAAACAGACCACCGGATGAGTTTTTCTTTTCTTTTGCAGTCGGAGAAGACAAATCCGCTGCGGACGCTGAAACCACATTATCAACCTTGTCCTCATCCGGAGTGTCGGCCTGAAATTCAGGTTTATCTTCTTTCTCGCTCATCTTAACCCTTATCTTCACGCAACCAGCGTGCCACGTCCAGTGCATGATAGGAAAGAATCAGGTCTGCACCCGCCCGTTTAAAGCTCAGCATGGTTTCCAGAACCACGCGTTTCTCATCAATCCAGCCCTTTTCGGCCGCCGCCTTGACCATGGCATACTCGCCGGAAACATTGTACACCGCCATCGGCAGATTGGTGGCATCCTTCACTTCACGTATAATATCCATATAAGCCAGCGCAGGTTTCACCATCAGCATATCCGCACCCTCTTCTACATCCAGCCACGCTTCCCTGATCGCTTCGCGCCGATTGGCCGGATCCATCTGATAGCCGGAGCGATCGCCGAAGGCCGGGGCAGAGTCGGCCGCATCACGGAACGGGCCGAAATAGCCGGATGCATATTTAACGGCATAAGACATGATGGGAACATCCTTGAAACCGGCCTGATCCAGAGCTTCGCGAATAGCGGCAATCATACCGTCCATCATGCCCGAAGGGGCCACGATATCGACGCCTGCTTTCGCATAGGAAACCGCTTCTTTCTGCAGGTTGAGCAGTGTTTCGTCGTTGTCGACTTCCTCACCGTGCAATACACCGCAATGACCATGATCGGTGTATTCGCAGAAACAGGTGTCGGCAATAACGCAGGTTTCAGGACTTGCGACTTTGGCAGCGCGAATGGCCTGCTGCACAATGCCGTTGTCATCCCAGCCGCCGGAACCGATCGCATCTTTCTCGGCAGGGATACCGAACAGGATAATACCCGGAATACCGAGTGCTGCCACCTGCTGCGTCACCTCGCCAACCATGGAGAGCGGAATGCGTGAAACGCCGGGCATGCTGGCAATCTCACGCGGCGCATCCAGCGTCTCATCGACAAAAATCGGGTAGATAAAATCGGATGCAGAGAGCGTTGTCTCGCGCACCATCTGCCGAATGGCGGCGCTTTTACGCAAGCGACGGGGGCGGACAATCAGATCAGGCAGGGACATGGCGGAACTCCTCTTCAGGAAGAAATAGATTCGTAATACGCAGAGAGCGCATCGAGCATGGACTCAAAACTAGCGTCTTGTGCAACAACCTGCACGTCCAGCCCTTCATTTTTTGCAGCCGTGGCAAGCTTTGCACTGATCACAGCGATCACCGGCTGACTGGCCAGTTTTATATCATTGATTCGGCGAATGTAGTTGTGCGCAGCCTTGGCACTGCCGAGCAACACGGCATCAATGCCTCCACTGGCCAGTCCAGCCTTGATAGCAGCACAGTCTGCAGTGGGCCGGGTCATCCGGTAGACGGGCACCATCACCACCTTCACGCCTCGGGAGGTCAACGCCATGGCAAGGGCTTCACGCCCCTCATCAGCCCGAAAAAACATCAGTCCGGAGCGCGGCAAGCCATGTTTCAGATAGACCTCAACCAAACCGTCCTGTGAAGAGGTGCGGGGCACCAGATCAACGCCTACATGATACTGTTTGAGAGCAGCAGCTGTTTTGATGCCGACCACGGCGACACGTTTGCCGGCCAGCACCCCGGCCAGCGTCACCCCCTGCTCTTTGAACAGTTGCGCAAGGATATGAATCGCGTTGCTGCTACTGAACACCACATCACTGCATTCATCGAGCATCGACAAACCTGAAATGGCGGCATCAGCCATAGGCTGCATCTCCAGACACGGGAACATGACCGGCTCAGCGCCATAGTGGCGCACCAGCCCGTCGAGTTCTGCATTCTGGTGAACGGTGCGGGTAAGCAGGATGTGTTTCCCATCAAGTCGCTTCATGCAGCAATCATGCTACAAGTTGAACGCAAGGGCTATCCCCCGCATAAGCAGTGTCACACGATCAACCCGGCATCGGATGCAAAAAACATGCATCGGAATTCAAAATACTTGCCAAACCGGCAAATACGTGGTGAAATAATATAAGAAGCGGGTTTAATCGTCATTACACCCATGGAAGGGTTCGTAAATCAACCTGAAAATTTTGGTTTATCGAGGCTGTAAACCCTTAGGTTTCGGTCATCATGTCACAACCGGGTCTTGCCGGTTGTTAGAGGAAAAAAATGGCAACAAAAAAAGTTAAAGAACAGGCACGCAAGGTTCTCAAGGACGTATTCGGCTACGATCAGTTTCGCCCGATGCAGGAAGAAATCATCGCCTCACTGATTGACGGCAAGGATGCCTTTGTACTGATGCCGACCGGCGGCGGCAAATCCATCTGTTACCAGATTCCGGGTATGATGCGCGAAGGTACCGGCATTGTCGTCTCACCGCTGATCTCACTGATGAAAGATCAGGTGGATGCACTGACCGCCTGCGGCGTCAAAGCCGCTTACTACAACTCATCCCTGAAGGCAGCTGATGCCAAGGATGTGCTGGAACGTTTTGAAGGGGGGCTCCTTGACCTGCTCTATGTCGCACCCGAACGCCTGTTGTCGAAAAGTTTTCTGCAGAAACTGGAAAAGATAAAACTGTCCATCTTTGCTATTGATGAAGCGCACTGTGTTTCACAATGGGGACACGATTTCCGCCCTGAGTATGTTCGCCTTGGCGAGTTGCGTGAGATCTTCCCTGATGTGCCGATGCTGGCCCTGACTGCCACCGCCGATGAGCACACCCGCGAAGATATCAGTGAGCGACTGAAGCTGGAAAAAGCCCCGCGTTTTGTAGCCAGCTTTGATCGCCCCAACATTCGCTACCTGGTCGCCGAAAAACGTCAACCCTTAACACAAATCCTGCAGTTTCTGGAAGGCTGGCCCAACGCCTCCGGCGTTATCTACTGCCTGTCACGCAAACGCGTGGAAGATCTGGCCGTAAACCTGCAGCGCCATGGCATTCGCGCTGCCGCCTACCACGCCGGTATTCCCGGTCGCTCGCGTGAAAAGGTTCAGGACGACTTTCTGCGTGACCGTGTTAAAGTCATCGTAGCCACCATCGCCTTCGGCATGGGCGTGGACAAGCCGAATGTACGCTTTGTAATTCACCACGATCTGCCGAAAAGTATTGAATCCTATTATCAGGAAACCGGCCGTGCCGGCCGTGACGGACTGGAGTCGGAAGCACTCATGCTGTACGGCTCAGGCGATGTGAATCTGGTACGCCGCCTGATCGAGAATGTTGAAAACATCGATCAGCGCCGGGTTGAGGTACACAAGCTCAACAGTATGGTGGCATTCTCGGAAGCCCTGACCTGCCGCCGCCGTGTGCTGCTCGGCTATTTCGGCGAAGCCATGGATGAAGCTTGCGGCAACTGTGATATCTGCCTGGATCCGCCAGCCACCTATGATGCCACCGAATTTGCCCAGGTTGCCCTGCAATGCGTACGCGAAGTGAAGGGGCATTTCGGCATGGGTTATATTGTTGATGTGCTACGCGGCTCCACCAATGCCCGTATCCGCGAAAACAAACATGACAAGCTCAAAACCCATGGCGCAGGTTCCGACCTGAATGCGGACGAGTGGACTTCGATTCTTCGCCAACTCGTGCATCACGGCTATTTCATTCAGGATGTTTCCAAACGTGCGGCCATGCTGGCCACCAAAAAGGCGGAGCATATCGGCCTCGGTGATCCCATCCTTCTGGCCAAGTATCAACCGGGTATCCGCCGTCAGTTCAAACGACTCGGTACGCCGCGTGACGAAGCGCTGTTCAAGAAGCTGGTAACGCTGCGTGAAAAAATTGCCGACAAGGAAGATCTGCCGCCGCATGTCGTATTCAGCGATGTGACGCTGACCGAGCTTGCCCAGCGCAAACCGACAGATGAATCCACGCTTAACACCATCTCCGGAGTCGGCCAGCGCAAACTGGAGGCCTACGGCAAAGCGTTTATCCAGGCTATTGCGGAACATGCCAAGAAAACAGGTGATAAGGCCGAACTGATCGGAAACAAAGATATTCCGAAGCTGATTGCCAAAGGGCCGGGGTTGAATGAAACACAGACATACACCCTCTCCCTGCAGCGCAAAGGCATGAGTGTCTCCGACATTGCAGCCCAACAGGGTGTCAGTGAAGCAACTGTTCTCAAGCATTATGTCGCGATTATCCGTGCCGGTCAGTATATCGATGTCCCCGCCTTTATCGGCAAGGATTTCGATTCGATCATGTTACAGCTCAATGATGCCGACCCGTATGCCTCTTTGACTGAAATCAAACGCGATCTCACAGTCGATCTCGATAATGAGGAGTTCCGTCTGGTCCTGGCCTGGCGCGAAGCCATCGGCGTAGCCTGATTCGCAACCAGCATCGAGTAGGGGGCGGGATCGCTCCCGCCGCCCTCTCACACCACCGGACGTACTCATCGTATCCGGCGGTTGCTATGTTTGTTGGTACCGCAACCATCTTTCCGCAAGCGATTGCAATCCATTGTCCTTAAACCATTCCAGATTCATGGCGCGATGTGCCGCAGGGGTTTTCGACAATCGCCACCACCCCTTACCGCTCAACGCCGTACACCATGCGCCAGTTTGACTGACGCCATTTCGGTACAACAGACGAAACACCGCATACACACGTTTACACTGATGCAA
>MNWZ01000132.1 GCA_001871925.1 Zetaproteobacteria bacterium CG1_02_53_45 | reverse complement strand
CTTGGTTACATCGTTCGGGCACATTGGGGTATTGAAAACAATCTGCATTGGGTGCTGGATTATGCTTTTGATGAAGATTCCAACCGTGCACGAAAAGGAAATAGCGCGGCAAATATGGCAGTGGTTCGGCATATTGCTTTGAATCTGATCAAAGCCGATACATCATCCAAAATCGGCATTAAGAATCGAAGGCTTAAAGCTGGATGGGATAATGATTATTTGGAAAAACTGCTAATGGGAAAGTAACAGTTTTAATGCGATTGCCCTGATAATTAGGCCCGGTTCAACTACCCTGGACTGCGGACGTCCGAAGCCTCCGGACGCCCGTGATAAGGAGATATCAGCGCGAAGGAATCGAAGGCGGCAACTGCTCTTCCAGATAGGTGTAGCCGGCCAGCCCTTCTTTGTAGAAGCGCAGGAATATACTCGACTCGGCCGGAGTCAGGCGCCCTTCGGCCCTGGCCTGGGTCAACTGACGGCGCATGCGGTCTATCAATACCTTCTCGTTGAACTGCACATAATCGAGCACTTCGGCAACACTTTCGCCCTCTACGATCTGCTCCAGTTCATAGTGATCGCCGTCCATGCGCACATGCACCGCATGTGTATCACCAAACAGATTATGCAGATCACCGAGAATCTCCTGATAAGCGCCGGTAAGGAACACACCGATCAGGTAGTCCTCGCCATTTTTCATCGGATGCAACGGCAATGTTTCGGAATGCCCGCCCTCAAGCGCGAAATTCTGGATTTTGCCGTCGGAATCGCAGGTAATATCCACCAGAATACCCTGACGTACGGGCTCTTCATCCAGCCTGTGAATCGGCACTACCGGAAACAGCTGGTCAATTGCCCAAGAGTCGGGCAGCGACTGGAACAGTGAAAAGTTGCAGAAATAACGGTCGGCCATCTGCGTGCCAACACCCTGGATCAATTCGGCGACTTCTTCCTCGTTCAGCTTGGTGGTCAGCACAGCCAGCATATGCCAGTAGAGCTCATCAGCCAGCGCGCGGTCGGCCAGACTGCAGTGCCCGAGCACAAACAACTTGTTCATATCCTCACGAAATGAAACCACATCGTGCAGCGCCTCGCGCGGCTCGATATCATCAAGATCGACATAGGTGTCCCACAGTTCACGCAACTGCAACGGTGCATCTTCATCAGGTTCGCCAACCGGCACATCGCTGGTCCGTTTGGTCACGCCCAGCACATCAATGACCATCACGGCATGATGGGCAACCAGTGCCCGCCCCGATTCGGAAATGATATGCGGATGCGGCAGATCCTCTTCGTCGCAGACTGACTTCAGCGTCCAGACAATATCGTTGGCATACTCCTGCAGCGAATAATCCACAGAGGTCTGGGTGCCGGAAACAGAACCGTCATAGTTCACCCCCAGACCACCGCCAACGTCCATATACTCGATCGGAGCGCCGAGCTTGCGCAGCTCAACATAAAAACGTGCAGCTTCCTGCATGGCCTGCTTGATGCGGCGAATGCGCGGCACCTGTGAACCGATATGGAAATGCAGCAGGCGCAAGGCGCCGAGCATACCTGCATCCCTGAGTTTATTGACCACCTCGACCAGCTCGGAAGCGGAGAGTCCGAACTTGGAGCGGTCACCGCCGGAATCCTCCCACTTGCCGTGGCTGGTCGCAGCCAGACGGCAGCGCAAACCAATCAATGGTTCAACACCGAGCCGTTTCGATGCCTCAATTATCATATCCAGTTCATTGGATTTTTCGACCACAATGAACACCTGTTTACCCATCTTGCGGCCGATCATGGCCAGCTCGATAAACTCGCGATCCTTGTAACCGTTACAAACAATCAGCCCTTCAACATCCTCGAGCATCGCCAGCGTCGCATGCAGCTCTGGCTTGGAACCGGCTTCCAGTCCCCAGTTGAACTCGGCGCCGAACTCGACAATCTCTTCGACCACCTGCCGCTGCTGGTTCACCTTGATCGGATAAACACCGAAATAACGGCCCTGATATTCCGCCTCTTCACGGGCAATGGAAAAACGCTGGTGAATCTGTGACATGCGCTGTTTGAGAATATCGGAAAAACGCAGCAGCAGTGGCGGATAGAGCCCCCGCTCGGCCAGTTCATCGCAGAGCTGCTTGAGATCCACCTCATGTTCACAATCAGGAACCGCCACCATGTGGCCGGCCTGATTAACACCGAAAAAGCCGCTGCCCCAGCCTTTCACCTGATAAAGCTCAGCCGCATCTTTTGTCGACCAGGTTTTATTCGTCATGGCCTTTCCCCTTCACATCCCGTTGCCTGCTGCGCGATGCAGCCTGACTTTTGCGCCACTGTTCAATCTTTGCATGATTACCGGAGAGTAGTACATCCGGCACGCGCTTACCTTCAAACTCTTCCGGGCGGGTATAATGCGGCCAGTCCAGTATGCCTTCTTCACTGAATGAGTCGAGTACAGCCGATTCGGGGCTGCCAAGCACTTCGGGTAACAGGCGGATGACGCTATCGAGCACGCACAGAGCGGCCGGCTCACCGCCGGAAAGCACGTAATCACCCAGTGAAATCTCTTCATCCACATAGTCACAGATACGTTCGTCAAAACCTTCATAACGTCCGCAGAGCAGCGTAATGGAAGATTTCTCAGTGTATTCCAGTGCCTTGGCCTGTGTGAAACGGCTGCCCGACGGAGTGAGCATGACGACATGCGTACCCGGCTGACGTTGGCGCGCTTCACGAATGGCCGCCACCACGGGACCGGGTTTCATCAGCATGCCCGGACCACCACCGTAAGGAGAGTCATCCACCTTGCTGTGTCTGTCCGTGGCAAAATCACGAATCTGGATCGCATCAACAGCGACTATACCGGCTTCAATCGCCCGCTTCGGAATCGAACAGGCCAGTGGTGAATCAAAGAATTCGGGAAAGAGGGTCAGGACCTGGGCGTGAAACATACATCCATCCCGTCCGGCAGATCGACAACGATAATACCCTCATCAAGATCAACCTCGATGACGATCTCCTCGATGAACGGGATCATCCACTCGCCCTGCAGTTCGGCATCGTCAGCGGTCCGGATCAACAGATTATCCTGCGCACCGTACTCTTCCAGCGCAGTTACCGTCCCGAGCAGTTCTTCACTGCCTTCGCGTATCACTTCGCAGCCGATCAGGTCTTCCCAGAGGAACTCGTCTTCATCAACGTCCACTTCGGCAGCCGGTACCCAGACCTTCTGACCTTTAAAGGTCTGGGCGCTGTTGCAGTCGCTGATGCCGTCAAGTTCGGCCAGCGTGCGTTTGCCGCCATGCAGCCAGCAGCGTTTCACCGGATACGGCCTGGCCGTCTCGGCTGTGTTACCGAGCCACCAACAAGAATACCCGGCGATTGCTTGCGCAGGCCGGGTATGGGAGTAGATCGTCAGCGTACCCTTGAGGCCATGGGCCCCGAGGATATCGCCGATATGCAATAATGCCTTAGACGGCATCAAACAAAGCCCTCTTCTTTTTCAGGCTTCGTCGATCAAACAATTATGCAGATGCTTTGGCGATCAGGCTGGCCACGCGGTCAGATACCTGAGCACCCTGGTCGGTCCATGCTTTTACACGGTCCAGATCCAGCTTGATCACTTCAGGATCAGTGCAAGGGTCAAAGTAGCCAAGCTTCTCGATGAATGCTCCATCGCGACGCTTGCGCTCGTCCATGACGACTACAGAATAAAACGGACGCTTCTTACGTCCACCACGGCTCAAACGGATAACAGTTGCCATTATGTAAAACCTCCAAAAAACAGGCGGCGCACTATAGTAGGGTAATGGGTAAGGAGCAAGGAATCAGGTACAATTAAATTCCGCAGTCCCCCAAAACCATTCAGCAAAGCGCGGCCGCGCTTGAGCTGCCAAATGTTAGCGGCATTTGAGTATCTGTTCGGCACGCCAATTCGGAGAAAGGATCAACCTTTTGCAGCCCCGGAATCGTCCAGGTTTTCCTTTGCGTACCTCTGCGTACTCTGCGGTGAGGGGTTTGAGTTCTACATCTTCGGCATCGGCGGCATACCACCACCCATGCCACCACCGAATTTACCCAGCACCTGCGCCAGCATGCGCTTACCTTTACCACCCTTCATCTTCTTCATCATACGCTGCATCTGGGCAAACTGTTTCAGCATACGGTTAAGCTCAGGCACATTGGTTCCCGAACCCATGGAAATGCGGCGTTTACGACTGCCGTTAATCAGTTTGGGATATTTACGCTCTTTCGGCGTCATCGAATAGACCATCGCCTGCATGCGTTTCATCGGCTTGTCATCCATCTTGTCGAGCGCATCCTGCGGCAGCTTCATGCCGGGCATCATCTTCAGCATACTGGCCATGCCGCCCATGTTCTGCATCTGGCCCAACTGCTCGGCGAAATCCTCGAGATCGAACTGCCCCTTGTTAATCTTGGATGCGGCTTTTCTGGCCTGCTCTTCATTGACTGATGACTGGATCTTCTCAACCAGACCGACCACGTCACCCTGGCCGAGAATACGGCCGGCCATACGCTGCGGATCAAAGGCTTCAAAAGCATCGATCTTTTCGCCTGTACCGACATAACGGATCGGCACACCGGTGCTGAAGGCAACAGAGAGTGCAGCACCACCGCGCACATCCGCATCGGTCTTGGTCAGGATACAGCCGCTCATCTTCACCGCAGCATGGAACTGTTCGGCAATCTGCAGGGCTGTCTGACCGGTCATCGAGTCGAGTACCAGCAGTCGTTCACTGGCAGCCACTGTATCGGCCACATCCCTGATTTCGGCCATCAGTCCGGCATCGACCACCTGACGACCGGCGGTATCGAGAATCAGGACATGATGGCCATCACGGCCGGCTTGTTGCACGGCAGACTTGGCCATCCTTGCGGCCGTAGAGCCCTCTCCTGCGATATAGGATACACCGACCTGGCCGGCCAGCACCTGCAGCTGTTCGCGTGCCGCAGGACGCGTTGCATCCACCGATGTCAGTGCCACTTTCTTGCCCTGCGCAAGCAGCAGGCGCGCCAGCTTACCGGCCGTAGTGGTTTTACCGGCACCCTGCAAACCGCAGAGCAGAATCACCGAGGGGATTTTGGATAGTTCAAGATCACGACGCTGGCCGCCGAGCACATCAGCCAGCACATCGTTGAGAATCTTAATAATAACCTGACCAGGCTGCAGGCTCCTGGCGACTTCCGTGCCGAGCGCACGTTCGCGCACTTCGCTCATCAGGTGACGCGTAACCGGCAATGCCACATCGGCTTCCAGCAGCGCCAGGCGCATTTCGCGCAGCGTGGCATCCAGGTCGGTCTCGGAAACGCGCGCAGCTCCGCGCAGTTTATGGGCAATATCGCCGAGCTTTTCACTTAAACGACTGAACATGATTCTCTCCTGCTATCCCGCCATGGCACTGGCAAATGGGCCGGTCATTCTGTGACAGTGCGCGAATCGGTCAATGGCCGGTTTTTTGGTAGCCAATAAAAAGAGGAGGCATCGGCCTCCTCTTTCATGATTCACTCAACTGCAACAGTGTTTAAACAATCATACCTGCACCAACAGTATTGTTGGTAAAGGTGTCGATCAGGATGAAACTGCCGGTAGAACGGCACTCCGCATAGGTGTCGTAATGCAGCGGTTTCATCAGTTTGAAGGTGATCTGGCCGATTTCGTTCATGGCCAGCTCATCGGCAGCATCCTTGCTCAGCGTATGAATATCACGGCGGAAATCGATACTGGCCACCATCGCTTTCACGGTGTTGGTGGTATGTTTCAACAGATATTTATTACGCACATTCAGCGGCTCATCACCAATCCAGCAGACATTGGCGGTCAGCTCTTTGGAATCCTTCGCCTTGTCACCGACATGGGTAATCATATCGCCGCGTGAAATATCAATTTCATCATTCAGGGTCAGCGTGATGCTCTGGGGCGCAAAGGCCTCCTGCAAATTGCCGTCAAAGGCAACGATCTCTTTGACCGTCGAGGTATTGCCGCTCGGCACTGCAATGATTTTGTCACCGACCTTCACCGTACCCGATGCGATCGTCCCCATAAAACCGCGATAATCCGGCAGCTCGGCAGTTTGCGGACGATTGACCAGCTGCACCGGCAGGCGGAATGGTTTGTTATCGATTTCGTCGAGCGCAGGCAGCGTTTCCAGCGTATCGAGCAGCGTTTTGCCTTCATACCAGTCCAGATTATTGCCGCGCACGGCCACCATATCACCATCGAGAGCGGACATCGGGATACAGATCAGATCACGCACCCCCTGCTTTTCGCAGTAGGCCTGCATATCTTCACGAATCTTCTCGAACACAGCCTGATCAAAACCGACCAGATCCATCTTGTTCACCGCCACAATCAGGTGCGGAATAGCCAGCAGTCCCAGAATATGGGTATGGCGTTTGGTCTGCGGCATCACACCGCTGCGCGCATCAATCAGGATAATCGCAGCACTGGCCGTAGAGGCACCGGTCACCATATTACGCGTGTACTGCTCATGGCCCGGACAGTCAGCCATAATGAACTTGCGTTTCGGCGTAGCGAAATAGCGGTAGGCCACATCAATGGTGATGCCCTGCTCGCGTTCGGCCGACAGACCATCGGTAAGCATGGCAAGATCGATCTCTGAGGCCGAAGCAATATGCTCGGTGCCCTTCTTTTTGCGCACAGCCAGCAACTGATCTTCAAACGCACCCTTGGTATCCACCAGCAGGCGGCCGATAAGGGTCGATTTGCCATCGTCCACGCTACCCACCGTCACCAGCCGCAGCAGTTCTATTTCCTTGGTCATCGCAATATTTAATTTAGTCATCACAAACCCTCTTAACACTTCTCAAACTTCGTCAACAAAGCCCCACTTACCACCCGGGATGGGTGGCGAATCAGCCCCGCTGATTCGTGAGGCAGAAGAAAATCACACTTTTCTGCTGCCGTTCAAGCCAAAGGCCATGGAAGGCCTTTGGCGAATCAAACAATCCCCTAGCAGTCCGTCGGACTTGATTCACGTCGTTGTTGGATTCAGTCATACATCAAACCAATCCGGCATATTTTTCGGGCAAGATGGGGATGTATATG
>MNWZ01000020.1 GCA_001871925.1 Zetaproteobacteria bacterium CG1_02_53_45 | reverse complement strand
GCTCCCCTGCTCCCCTGCTCCCCTGCTCCCCTGCTCCCCTGCTCCCCTGCTCCCCTGCTCCCCTGCTCCCCTGCTCCCCTGCTCCCCTGCTCCCCTGCTCCCCTGCTCCCCTGCTCCCCTGCTCCCCTGCTTCACAGCTCAGGGCAACAGGTGCACATTGTAACTGCTCTTGTCTATCACCCTGCAATTCATGCAGTATTAGAGGATGATAGAGAGTCATGAAATTTTCCCGTGGAATGCCAACTTCGAAACAGGCATTGTCGTTATTGATGAACAGCATAAAAAACTGGTCAGCTTGATTAATGGGCTGGCCAAACATCTGGCCTTTCAGTCAAATGAGATAACACTAGATGTGGTATTTAGTGAGCTGGCTGATTATGCCGCCTACCATTTCAACGCTGAAGAAAAACTGATGCGCAGCTATCTTGGCAATGATGCCATGTCCCGGGAGCATGAGTCGTCGCATCGCAGCTTCGAAACTGAGCTGACACGCATGAAAAACAATGATGCCGGTAAACCTGTGGAAGCGGTGTTTGGAGATATTCTCTCCTATCTCAGCCAATGGCTGGCGTTCCACATTCTGGAGTCCGACAAACACATGGCCAAAGTCGCCATGTCCGTTCAGGCCGGATCCACGCTCGACCAGGCCAAAGCCATTGCCCGGGAACAGATGAGCGACTGGATGAAGGTTATGATCGAAACCATCCTGTCGATGTATGACACGCTCTCTTCACGCACGCTGCAGCTGATGCGCGAAATCAACGAACGTAAAAAAGCCGAGGAAAAACTGCGTCTGGCAGCCAGTGTTTACGAAAACACACTGGAGGCGATTTTCATCACAGATGCCCGGACGGTGATTATTGAGATCAATCCGGCATTCAGTCAGTACACCGGGTACCCCCGCGAAGAGGTGGTCGGAAAAAACCTGCAAGCCCTGAGAACCGGCCTGGAGGGCGATGACGGGCAACAGATCTGGCAGGCAATTGCCAAAACCGGCCACTGGAGCGGCGAGATTCATAACCGCAACAAGGACGGTGAACTGAATCCGGAATGGCTGACCATCTCCTCCATTACTGATGAGCAGGGGGACATCGTCAACTATGTCGGCCTGTTCAGCAATATCACGCAACTGGTGCAGCGACAGCGGCAACTGGAGCGTTTCGCCCATTATGATAGCCTGACAGGGCTGCCGAACCGGTTACTGCTCAGCGATCGTCTGGATCAGGCCATCTCCAAGGCCCGACGCGATGATAAATACTTTGCCGTCTGTTATCTGGATCTGGATCACTTCAAGGCGGTCAATGACTCCTACGGCCATGCCGCAGGCGATGAACTGCTACAGGAAATATCGGCGAGGATAAAAGGTGTGTTAAGGGCTCAGGATACCATCGCCAGACTCGGCGGCGATGAGTTTGTACTGCTCATCGAAGAACTTAATCATCCGGAAGACTGTCGCCCTCTGCTGGAGCGCATTCTCAAAGAGGTCGAAAAACCGGTAAGGCTCGGCAGCAACGAAGCCTGTGTCTCGGTCAGTATCGGTGTCGACTTTTTCTCCTCTGACAACAAAGATGCGCATGTTCTGCTGCAGCAGGCGGATCAGGCGATGTACCATGTCAAACAGTCGGGCAAATCGAACTATGCATTTTTCGCATCATATAACAGTGATACTGAACAGGAATAATTGTCCCCCGACAGAGCAGCCTTTAAGCTCACAGCCATGATGAAACTTTCAGACCCCGATATTACCCGCCACTGTCCCGAGCGAGATGTCTATAACGCGCTGCTGCAACTGGATGGAAAAAACATACTGGAATTGGGTTGCGGCAGGGCCGAGATCACCCGCGCCATTGCCACCGAAGGACAAAACCGACATATCACCGCTCTGGAGGTGGATGAAATCCAGCATGTCAAACATCTGGCCATCGATGATCTGGCCAATGTCGCATTCATCAAAGCCGGTGCTGAAAACATCCCCTGCCCGGACAACACCTTCGATATCGTGTTCATGTTCAAATCACTGCACCATGTACCGCTGGATTTGATGGGGCAGGCACTGCTGGAAATCCGCCGCGTGCTTAAACAGGAAGGCTTGGCCTATATCTCCGAACCGGTATTTGCCGGCGACTTCAATGATCTGCTCAAGCTGTTCCACAACGAGGAGAACGTACGCCTTGTCGCCTTCGCAGCGATCAGTCAGGCCGTCGACTCAGGGCTGTTCGCACTGCAGCAGCAATACTTTTTCAACGCCCCGATGTTTTTTACCGACTTTGCCGACTTCGAGCAGAAAGTCCTCAGGGTCACCCATACCGACCACCAACTCTCCGATGAACTCTATGCAGAGGTAAAACGGCAGTTCGAAAACCGCATGGGTTCAGACGGCGCCCACTTTTCCATGCCGATGCGCATTGACCTGCTGCGCAAACAGCGTTGATGTAATGGCAGAAGAGATGCTGAAGCCGTATTCAGCATCTCGTTGTGACCAGGTTAATCAATCGTCGCGGCGATCGCGCTCTCGACGTTTCCCATCCTCGTCATCTCCGCCCCGATCGCGGTATTTGCCGTCCTGCTGATCACGGTTCTGGCGTGACTCCTCGCGTTGATTACCCTGCCTGTCGCGCTGATCGCGGTTCTGACGTGTCTCAATGTTCCGGTTATCCTGCCTGCCTCGCTGATTACTGTTCTGGCGGTATCCTTCGCGCTGAATTTCCTGCCTGCCTCGCTGATTGTTGTTCTGGCGATATCCATCGCGATCATCCTCACGCTGCTCATAGCGTTGGCTGTTCTGGCGCTGTTCACGGTACCGTTCAGCCCTGTGCCGGGGAACCTGATAGTGGCCCAGATAATCCATATTCCGCCGAGCAGGATAGTACTGCGGGTCCAGCCTGAGGGCATGGCCGAAATGGATACGCGCACCGGCTGAATCCCCCCAGAGCATCAACGCCACACCGAGATCATTGTGTGCGGCCGGGTTATTCGGACAATAACGGATACCCTGGCGCAGCAGTGACACTCTCATGCCCAGGTCACGGGTATGCCTTGCCCTGTCGAAGTAAATATCGCCTCTGCTGCAGGAGCTGCGGTGATAACGCTCCTCAGATGCATAAATGCGGTCATCTCTGTCCTGGGCCAGGATCGCACCGGCCAGACCACCGAGCACACCGCCGATAATGGCACCTTCGACAATCTGGTCACTCTGGGCACCGATAATGGCACCGGCTGCCCCGCCAATCACGGCCCCTTGTGTGGCGGAACGCTCCTGATGTGCAGTTGCGCAGCTGGATAGCAGAATGGTTGCAGTAACAAGAATATATCTGTTCATAATCACCTCCACGGCAACAACAGTCTACTGTGAAATATGAGTCCGACAAGGGCACTTACCCTGACCTCACGGTGCAGAATATCCGCCACAGGTATCGAACTACAATCCGTTGCAGCATGGCCTCTACCCTTGCGATCAATCTAACTGCTCGTCATTTCCTCACGCAGGATTTATTCTGTCGCACGGAAAGACCGCAACACCTTGCCGCCGTCACTATCTAATATTGGAGATAATACATCCCATGCAAGAAGATATCATTCGTGTCGAAGATTATTACAACCCGGAAATTTTTTCCGAAATCAAGGAATTTTCGGATAGTAAGGAAACACCGTTCGTGGTCATTGATCGACGTATCATCAACGACCATTACAGTGACCTTGTCGAAAATTTCCCTTTCGCCAAAATCTACTACGCGATCAAAGCCAATCCCGGCAATGAGATTCTGAGCCTGCTACGCGACCGCGGTGCCAATTTTGATGTGGCCTCCATCTATGAGCTGGACAAGGTTCTCAACCTCGGGGTATCACCTGAGCGCTGCAGTTACGGTAACACCATCAAAAAGCGTAAAGATATTCGCTACTTTTATGAAAAAGGCATTCGCCTGTATGTCAGCGATTCAGAAGCTGACCTGCGCAATATCGCCCAGGAAGCTCCCGGCTCAAAAGTGTATGTCCGTCTGCTCACCGAGGGCAGTCATACCGCCGACTGGCCACTGTCGCGCAAATTCGGTTGCCAGACCGACATGGCTGTCAATCTGATGGTACTGGCTAAGGAACTGGGGCTGATTCCCTATGGCGTATCCTTTCATGTCGGCTCACAACAGCGTGATATCGGTGCCTGGGATGCAGCCATCGACAAGGTCAAGGCCATCTTCGACTGGCTCAGGGATGAGTGCGATATCAAGTTAAAAATGATCAACATGGGCGGCGGATTCCCGGCCAACTACCTCACCCGCACCAACGACCTCGCCACATATGCCAAGGAGATCACCCATTACCTCAAGGATGACTTTGGCGATGATATGCCTGAGATCATTCTCGAACCGGGCCGCTCACTCTGCTCCAACGCCGGTGTGCTGGTCAGTGAAGTGGTGCTGATCTCACGAAAAACCACTACATCGCTGCATCGCTGGGTTTATACCGACGTCGGCATGTTCTCCGGCCTGATCGAAACGCTGGGTGAAGCCATTAAATATCCGATCTACACCGAACGCAGTGGAGAGCGCGAGGAGTGTGTCATTGCAGGTCCAACCTGTGACAGTGCTGACATCATGTATGAAGACCACAAATACGGGCTGCCCAACAGCCTGGAAATCGGCGACAGGCTCTACTGGTTCTCAACCGGTGCTTACACGACCAGCTACAGCGCCGTCGAATTCAACGGTTTCCCGCCACTGAAACAGTACGTTATCGGATAAGCAAAATAGTCAGGCTGCTGATTACCTGGCGCAAAAGGACAACTGTCTTAACTGACTTACCGGGCATGACAACCTTTGACCTCAGAAGAGCAATGCTGTATGCTTAACACAAGTTCGTTGCAATGGCTGCGTGGCTTATAACTTGAGCCGACACCCACGAACGGGAGCTTATCTATTCTGGCTGTGTGCCTCCCCTATAGGGATAACAGGGATACCTGATGTCAGGATGCTGCGCCCACCTTTTCATAAAAGGTTCAGTTCATAGGCCATCATGCCAGTGCAACGACAAGGATTTAACGAAAGGCCTGCCACCACTCCCCTCCCGGGCAGGCCTTTCTGTTTCCTCTCAACGGCTGATCAATTGTATGCCGAATTCTTTTCCCTGAGCTTGTTCTGATGATAGTCCCACTTTTCGCGTCTCTCGATATGCTCCTTGCGACTTCTTTCATGCTCGATCAGCCGCTGCTGACTCGGGCGAGCCGCGCCACTTCCTGATCCCCCCTGCTCATCACCGGCTTGTTCATCACGCTGCTCCAAAGCCCCATCATAACCCATTCGGGAGAGATTGATCCGGGCCGGGTTGTAATCAGGATCAAGCCTGAGTGCATCATTAAAGTGCATACGCGCTGCATCCATATCGCCCCAGAGCATCAGGGCCAGACCAAGATCGTTGTGGGCCGCAGGGTTATCGGGACAATAATCGATCCCCTCCTCCATCAAGGTGATTCTAACGTCCAGATCGTTCTCATACCTTGCCCTGCCAAAATACTCATCTCCGTTGCTACAGGAACTGCGGTGGAAACGCTCCTCGGAGGGGTTGATTCGATCGTCCCTCTCCTTGTCCAGAACCGCCCCGGCCAAGGCACCGAGCACGCCACCGAAAATCTGGCCGCGCACAATATGGTCACTCGTGTCGCCATGACTGTTGGCCGTATTCGTCACAGCCCCCTTCTTGGCTGGCCTCTCATGTCCGGCTGATTGCTCCTGATGCGCAGTCGCGCAACTGGCCAGAAACAGTGTCGCAGCAATAAAAATAAATCGTTTCATAGTCACCTCCCACGGTCGCTTTAGCTTACACAGCAGAGCTCCATCGACAAGAGGCCTTACCCGCATTCTTTTAACCGCAAGCACATTGCTGGGTTTTGCTCTCAAAACACACTGCATAAAAGCAGATCATGTCTGTTATATAGGCAACATTGCACATCAATGTGGCAGCCATTCCCCGTCAACTGTTGCGGCGACATACTCCACCCCGCGCCGGAAAATGTGTCTATATATAGAAAAAATCATTCATTGCACTTTTTTTTACAACTTTGGCATTGAACATGCTGTATGATTATCACAACAGTTCGTTGCACCGGCGTTGTGGCTTATGCGTCGGGCCGATGAATACTGATCGGGAGCTTGTCTATCCGGGTTGTGTGAATCCCCCCACGGGATACCTGATACCCAGGATGCGGTGCCCACCTTTTTCGCAAGGGTTCAGTTCACGTAGGTCACAACGCCGGTGCAACGGACAAGGTTTCAACGAAAGGGCCTGCCAGACTCCCTCCTCCCTTCGCACTGGCAGGCCTTTTTTGTTTCTCTTAATGTCGCAGGCCTCTCGGCTGCCTTTCCTATATAAATATAGTGACGCCGGAATCTCCCCCGGCTTTCAGGTCGACTTCAGGAACGTCGGATATAGTGCTGAAAAACAGAGCACAGGAGTTCCGCCATGCACAACATGCGACTGGCCAGCACCATCGGAATTATCCTTACCACCCTGATTGTGGTCTGGGCCTCGGGCATTGCCATGAGTAGCAGCTCCGGGGCATCCCTGCCCTGGGCAGTTTATGATCAGAGTCTGTACCTGTCCGGTTTCCTTTCCATTAGTCTGATGTCACTGACCATGCTGCTGGCAATACGTCCGGCATGGCTGGAAACGCCTCTGGGGGGGACTCGACCAGATGTATCGCCTGCATAAGTGGACCGGCATTCTGGCCGTCATTTTTGCTGCTGCTCACTGGTTGATCGAAATGGGCGATGATCTGGTCAAGGCCATCTTTGGACGCAGCGGTCGCCTGCATGAAGCAGACTTTTCCGGATTTATAGAAATGATACGTGATGCTGCCGAGGACACAGGGCAATCGCATTAAAACTGTTACTTTCCCATTAGCAGTTTTTCCAAATAATCATTATCCCATCCAGCTTTAAGCCTTCGATTCTTAATGCCGA
>MNWZ01000122.1 GCA_001871925.1 Zetaproteobacteria bacterium CG1_02_53_45 | reverse complement strand
TTATTGTCGAAACAACCATTTTTGCAACCAAGGGCTGCTCATGATTTTAATGCGATTGCCCTGGCATTACTGCTTCCATTTCATTCAGAAATAACTCTCGGCGAGTCAGACGCTTCTTCGATTGATACTCAAGTTCTGCAAAACTCGACTGTTTACTCATGGATGAACCTCGGATGTTTGATCCAACGATTATCGCATATCCAGAGAATAAATCAGCATCTCCCTAGGACTGGGGCCTATTTTTCTGTCGCTCCTTTCTTCGGGGCGCTGGTAGCCGTGATTATGGGGGACACAGTTACAATCCAACTTTTGGCTGCTGGCACCTTAATGGCCTTAGGAGTATGGCTCCACCTTACCGAGCATCATGAGCATGAGCATGCGCACCAAGATATGACACATGATCACGAACATGTGCATGACGAGCACCATCTCCATAAGCATGAGCCGCCTGTTGCTTCAGGCACCAAGCACAGCCACCCACATAGTCACGACTCACTAACCCATACCCATTCACATTATCCAGACTCTCACCATCGCCATGGCCATTAACATTCTTTGGGGTGCGTAACTGATTCTATTTTGAGTGTCCGATTGTGGAGCTTCCTAGGCACTTGCCCGAAGGACCGTTTTTGGCCGAACTTAGCCAGTGAAGTTTTTGGAAACATTCAATCTTCGGGGTAAACCACCCGACCACGAATCATGACGTCATCACCGAGTACGCGGCGTTTGATATCGGCCAGATGCAGGGCGTGATCGATGCGCTCCACGCCTAAACCGTTCCAGAGCGAGATTGCATCGCGGCCACCGATCAGGATCGGCGCCTGATAGAGCACCAGTTCATCGGTGAAACGACCTTCGAAGAATGAGCCGTGCAGATAACCGCCACCCTCCAGAAGCAGGTGCAGATAACCATCTTCGGCCAGATGTTTGAGAATAGCATCAAGGCTGCTCAGCTGCTCGATCTGAACACCCGCCTCGCGCCACTTCCCGGCATGTTCGTTGGTGCTGCGCACATAAAAACGGGTCGGCGCATCGCCGGTCAGTAGCTTGCTGTCGGGATTAAAACGCGGCGTTTCGAAACAGAGTACCACCCTGAGCGGGAGATTTCCCTTCACCTCAACATCGCGCACCGTCAGTGACGGGTTATCAAACTGCAGCGTACCTGCTCCAACCACAATCGCATCAACCTGGGCCCGGATGCCCTGCGCATGCAGGCGGGAGGCTTCACCACTGATCCACTGCGAGTTATGGGTGCGCGTGGCCAGTTTTCCATCCAGAGAGATCGCCGCCTTGGCTGTCACATAGGGGCGGCCGGTGCGCATATAATGGAAAAATGGCCGGTTCAACCCATCGGCCTCTTCGGCCATAAAGCCGCCGGTCACTTCGATATGGGAAGCCGTTAACACCTTGCCGCCACCGGCCATTTTCGGATTCGGATCGGAGGATGCAAAAAGCACACGCGTTATACCGGCGTTGCGCACGGCATCGGTGCAGGCCGGTGTGCGGCCATGGGCCGCGCACGGCTCCAGGGTCACATAAAGCGTCGCCCCTTTCGCCTTGTCGCCGGCCTTTTCAATCGCCATCGCCTCGGCATGCGGGCCACCGGGATATTCGTGCCACCCCTCGCCGACAATCATTCCGTTTTTGACCACCACGGCACCGACCCGCGGATTCGGGTGCGTGGAGCCGATACCGCGTTTGGCCAGCTTGATGGCCTGCCGCATAAATATCTCGTGATGTGCCCGCTCAAGTTCACTAAACATTCGATCAGAATGACGCTTTCTTTTTTCCAAAGCAAGTCGGAAAAAACCTTCTCGACAGACAGGGATGCAACTTTTTCAGCTCAGCTCTAGAGTCGCCCTATGCTAATAGTGATATCACCCGCCAAAAAACTGGATTTCGATACGGCCGCTCCTGTCACCGACTTCACCCAACCGGACCGTCTGGATCATGCTGCAGAGCTGATTGCCGTGATGCAGGAGAAAGACAGCTTCCAGATTGCCGATCTGATGAAGCTCTCGATGAATCTGGCCGACCTGAACATGGAACGTTTTCAGCAGTGGCACACCCCGTTCACGCCGGAGAATGCCAAACAGGCGATCTTCGCTTTCTCAGGTGATGTCTATCAGGGACTGGATGCAGGCTCGCTGGACACGCAATCGATCAGCTTTATGCAACATCACCTGCGCATTCTATCCGGCCTCTACGGCACTCTGCGCCCGCTGGATCTGATGCAGTCCTACCGGCTTGAGATGGGCACAAAACTGGCGACAGCACGTGGCCGCAACCTCTACGCATTCTGGGGCACGATCATCACCGACAGCATCAACAGCGCACTGGCAGAACAGGGGGACGATGTCCTGATCAACCTTGCCTCCAATGAGTATTTCAGTTCAATTCAGCCAGCCGGCATCAAGGGGCGCATTATCACGCCGGTATTCAAGGAGTTGCGCAACGGCACTTACCGCATCATCAGCTTCAATGCCAAGAAAGCGCGCGGCTTTATGAGTCGATTCATCATCGAAAACAGGCTGAGCAATCCCGAAGAGCTTAAATCATTCGATGTGGATCATTACGCTTTCAATGCCGATCTCTCATCAGCCGATGAATTTGTCTTCACCCGCTGACTACACCATAAATCGGTCACATGCGTTGCAGCAAAGGCTTCAGCAGAGGCCCGGACAGTTTAAACATGAGCGGTTTTTGTCCCAGCATCGCCGCCATATTAATCGCATCCTTTCCAGCCTCCAGACGCCCGTTGCCGGCAATAGCCCATGCCTGCACAGGTACTCCGGCTGCCATTTCAAGCTTGCCATCGCCCTGCAGCAACAGAGCAGTGCCGCCGCCCAGACTCCATTGCCAAACACCTGACGAACCTTTCGACTTAACAATCAATTGATAATCACCCAACGGCATGCTGCCGTTCATTTCAATAGCGGCTGACTGCCAGCTGGCCTGCAATCCCCCCTGCAGCGGGCGGCCCGACTGCATATCCACACGCAAATCACCGCTCAGGTTGAGCTTTCCGATCAACTTGACCGGCAATTGCAACAACGGCTGTAGTAGCGCCGCATCGATATCGGCATGTAGCCCCTCTATGTCGACATAAGCCTCTTGCCGGATCAATCGGGTTTCGACCCGCTGACCAAACCAGTTCAGCTGCAAGTCAATGCCGGGACTGCCATTGAACAGTGATGTCCATGCAGGACTCAGGCGCAGGGTCTCAAGCTGCAGCGGTTGTGACATAGCGGCGGTTTGTACCGACACCGTCTCCAGCCGCACACCAATACCATCCAGATGCAATTCTTTATAATCAAGGATCAAGCCGTTCTGCTGACACTGTTCACTGATCCGGCTCTGCAGCCAGCTATCCGGCTGCCAGCGCACGGTAATAAAGAGCAGCAGTGCCAGCACAAAAACAAGCAGCAGTTGCTGCCACGAAACCTCCGACTGCAACTTCGGGGAGGTCAGCGTTGATTCACTCATGGATTGCCTGCCTTGGAGCTGTTTGGTCACAACGGTGACTGTTCTTTTCAGCGATGATCAGCATCTTGATGTCAGCGGATATTATAATGTACATGCTGAATCTGACCGGCACGCATCAGCTCGATATCAATGACAGAGGCCGACTTCAGCGATTCATACATCTTCATCGCCTGCCCTGCATCTGTAATGGGCTGACCATTCACCTTCCGAATCACATCACCATTCTGGATGCCTGCCTGCTGATACAGTGAGCCGGGCGCGATTTCGGAAAGAGTGAAGCCATCGAGCTTGCCGTTGTTCATATACGGCAAAGCTCTCGCCTGCGACATCAGGTCCGGGAAATTCTGCAACTGCTGCTGCACATACTGACGATTCATCTGCCTTTGAAGCCGCGGTGCGACCACCGCTTGCGCAGTCACCGGCGCTGAAGCCAGGCCTAACTTTTCCCCCTGTTCGAGCAACACCCGTTCCAGTACGCCATCCCGCTCCACGACTATGGCCGCAGCTTCCACCTGCTTGAGCTTCACGCCCGGCTGTATGGTGTCACCAATCATGTAGCTGCGCTGACTGCCTCCTGCCGTCATGGAGATAATAGCTGCAGATGCATCTCCAGCCACGAATGTGCCCAGCAGCCTGAGGGTCAGGCGACTGCGAACAGGTGTTGTCACTTTTGGCGGGGCGACCTGCGTGAGCGCCGGTAACTCACCGAACAACGGTACTGCCACCAGGCCTGCCAGCTCAGGTAAACCCATGTCACTGTGTCCGCCGTTATAGGTGTGCCCAGAGGTTTGCATCTCATCTGACGGCAACATCCAGCCGGACACAACCCATGCGAGCAGGATCACCAGCGCAAACTGGCTGAACTGCGGTAACTTTCGGACCAGAGACAGGATATCGGGCAACCGGCTGCCATGTGCAAAAGCGAGATTCAAAATCGGGCCGACAACCTTTAACCGGCCGACAGGCAGAACTGCCGGCAAGCATACAGCGGCCCGTCATGGTTAACACATATCGTTTTATTCATTGTTCGCACCCACAGGCTTATTTCTTACAGCATTCCCCATAGCCACTGTAACATCAGCAGTTTGTGAAACAACAGCCATATTGTAAAAAACTGGCCGCGATTTTTAGCCCGCGCCCTGTTTTCTCTCCGTTTGATCGGCTTGCGGCTTATGCGGTCGCTGCTGCCAGCGCCTGATCGATATCGGCAATGATATCGTCGATATGTTCAATACCGATGCACAGGCGGAGCATATCCGGCGTGACGCCTGCCGTGACCAGCTCTTCTTCACTCAGCTGGCGGTGCGTGGTTGAAGCCGGGTGTGCAGCCAGTGATTTGGTGTCGCCGATATTCACCAGTCGTTTGAACAGTCCGAGCGCATCGTAGAATTTCTCTGCCACCTCGAATCCGCCCTTCACGCCGAAGGTCAGCAGCCCTGACGGGCGACCGTTACAGTATTTTTTCGCCAGCTCATAGTAGGGCGAATCCGGCAAACCACCGTACTGCACCCATGCCACATCCGCATGAGCCTGCAGATGCCTGGCAACGGCAATGGCGTTGTCGCAGTGGCGCTCCATGCGCAACGTCAGCGTCTCAATGCCCTGCAGAATCAGGAAAGAGTTAAACGGACTGATCGCCGAACCGGTATTGCGCAGCGGCACCGTACGCGCACGGCCGATAAATGCAGCCTCGCCCAGTGCCTCGGTATACACAACGCCGTGATAGGCTGCTTCAGGCTGATTGAGCATAGGGAATCGATCGGCATGTTCAGCCCACGGAAACTTGCCGGAATCGACTATCATGCCGCCCAGAGAGTTGCCGTGGCCCCCCATATATTTGGTCAGCGAGTAGACCACAATGGCGGCACCATGATCAATCGGCCGGATCAGTGACGGTGCCACGGTATTATCGACAATCACCGGAATGCCGTGGCGCGCGGCCATGGCACAGATGCCATCGAGATCAACAATGTTGCCGGCCGGATTACCAATGGACTCGCAGTAGATAGCTGACGTCTTGTCATCAATCAGCGCTTCGAGAGCGGCCGGAGTGTCGTCGGCGGCAAAGCGCACATCAACGCCCTGGCTTGGCAGCATATGGGCAAACAGGGTGTAGGTGCCGCCATAAAGCATGGGAATGGTGACGATATTATTGCCCATTTGAGCAATGGTTTGAATGGCATAGGTAATCGCCGCACTGCCGGAACTGACGGCAAGCCCTGCAATACCGCCATCGAGTGCGGCACAGCGTTTTTCCAGCACATCGGAAGTCGGATTCATAATACGTGTATAGATATTGCCGGGTACGGCCAGATTGAACAGGTCGGCACCATGCTGGGCATTATCGAATTCGTAGGCCACGGTCTGATAGATCGGTACAGCGACCGATTTGGTGGTCGGGTCGGTTTCGTAACCGGCATGGATGGCAATGGTTTCTGTTTTCATCGTGTCTCCTTGGATTGGGCCTGAATCAGGCGGAATTATTTTGCGAGCGGGGTCGCTCAAAATCAGTTTTTTCATACACCAGCCCCAGCCAGTTATTCACAATGGATTTGGCCGTGTCGCGCCAGGTGTTATCCAGCAACGGTTCGATATGTGCATCCGGGAATGGCGGTGCAACAGCTCCCTGCTCCAGCGCTGCGAGTACGGCCATCCGGTGATGATCGGCAATGCCGGCAGCATCGTCACAGAAATAGTTCTCCGGTGCAGGCGGATAATCAACCCGCTCACCGTTGATAAAGCGGCTCACCTCGCGTTTATACTCCTTGAGCAGGCTGTTGGTATCGTATTCGGGGTGCCCCTGAAAATAGACGATGCTGTACTGATCGGGACTGACCGCCATATGCATGCCGGCCACCTCGCTCTCGATCAGGATGGTGAGCCCTGCACACTCCAGCGCTTCGCGATGCACAGCATTAAAACGCGAGTGCGGCACATCAAAGCGGGTATTGATATCGCGCAGCAGCGGATGTTCATTATGGATCACGCGGTGCGAATAAACGCCCCACAACTTGGCCGGCATGGGTTCGCGCTCGATATGGTAGAGCTGTTTAACCAGCGCGTGCGTAGCCAGGCACGAACAGAGTACAGAGGTCACATGTTCCTGCGCCCAGCCGATCACCTCTTTAAGCGGCTCCCAGAACGGTTCCTGATCCAGCGACGGGTTGGAGACATTGGCGCCGGTAACAATCAGCGCATCCAGCCCCATTGCCTTGATCTCCTCAAAGCTGCTGTAGTAGCGATCAATATAGGACTGTGTTTCATCACCGCGCGGCAAGCCTTCAACAGTGAACGGGTGGACAAAAAACTGGGCAATCTGGTTGCAGCTGCCGACCAGTCGCATAAACTGGATTTCGGTAGCGATCAATGCCGCATCCGGCATCATATTCAACAGCCCCACATGCAATTCGCGAATATCCTGTTTCAGCGCCTGATTCAGCGTCAGTACCTTTTCACCGCGCTGGCGCAGCTTCTCGAATGCAGGTAAGGATGTATGTTCAACCAGTGGCATGAATGTACGGCTCTCCCTCACTGCCCGGCACAAACACACAGGCAATATGGCAGGCTAGCAGCCTGTCGGACTTTACCCAAAGCATGATAGGATATGCATAGAGCAAGTGATGAGGAGGCCAGTATCGAATGAGCAGAAGATTTCGTGATGCGGATCGCGGTACGTCGTATTTATTGCCTCCTTCACTGGATGAATGGTTGCCGGAAGATCATCTGGCACGTTTTGTAGTGGAGATTGTAGACGGACTTGATACAGGAGAGCTGGAACGTTCGTATGGAGGCGGTGGCAGTGCGCCGTATCATCCAAAGATGTTGCTGGCGCTGCTG
>MNWZ01000137.1 GCA_001871925.1 Zetaproteobacteria bacterium CG1_02_53_45 | reverse complement strand
CTTTATGCTCAATCAACATAGGGCGCGGCTGAACCGTGCGCTGATACTTCGAGCTTGTATCCTCATCGCGCAATATCTTGCGTACTGTATTTCTCGATAGTTGACGCTCTCGAACAATCTGCTTGATGCTCTTCTTTTCGACGAAAAAATCTCGCCTCACTTTTGCTTTCGTTTCCACTGTAGTCACTCCTGTTTTTACCTCCGGCCAAGTCAATGGACGGGGATCATACAGGGGGGTCAATTTTGGACGCTGTTTTGCCCCTCTAGGGGGTCAATTTTGGACGCTGAACAACAGCCCAACTGTATAAAGGTCAGCAGAAACAGAAAAAACAGAACGATGAAGACGAGTTGCAGAGGTGAGAACCGCCAGTGCATTACAACAGACGAATGGAATAATGGATAAGCATGTTGTCCGTAGCAACGTCATGTCCACAAACCTTCATGGCGCTGGAACTACCGTGTATGTATCCAATGGTTTATGACAGATCGGACAATTTCCCAAAGGCAGTTCGGTGACAGTCGCACCACAGTTCTGGTTGACGTAATAGGTGCTGGTCTTTGTACGGAATCGCTCGAGTAATATGTTGAAAAACATGCCGGTACCGCTCTGGATCTCCTTGATTAATTCACGATGCTGGCGTTCGGCTTCCCAGGCATAATTGATGAATTCCAGGGCCTCATGATGCTGCTCCGGACTGATACGGTGAATATAGCGCGGGTATTCAGTATCAATTTCCGCCAGCTCCACTTCGGTAGCGAATTTAAGATTTTCCTTTGTTGTTTGAATTTTGATCGATGTCAGGTCAACGTTTGCAGGCTCGGCCCCAATGCTTTTAAGAATGCGTTTGAAGTTTCGCTCATGCACCTTTTCAGACTCTGCAATGGCTTTAAACAGGTGGGCAATATTGGTGTGCCCATCCGCTTTGGCGACTTTTGAGAACTCCATATAGCGGTAGTGCGCCCGTACCTCTCCACCATATAGCATCTGCAAAACGGCGATGGTTTCAGGGTACTGCTGCTGACTCTCTTGAGCATGCAGCAATGCGATGTTGCCGAACAGGGCAAACAAAGCCGCAAGGAACCACGTACAAGCAGCGGAGTGGCGCATGGTGCAATCCATAGTTGGCCTATGATACATGGATTTCATACATTGGGCAGCCCCCTGCGTCTGACCAGTGTCATACAATTGACAAACAGCCAGCGTTCCCGTTTGCAAAAAGAATATCAGCGCAACAGCCTGTACATGATCGCAATACAGCGATCCATAACACAATGTAAACCGCCACGTTTGGCGATAGCCCAACTCTCCTCGTTAATGATTCCCAGCTGCAACCAGAGCGTTCCCGCACCGATGTCAGCGGCTTGACGGGCAACCTCCGGCGTAAACTCCGCACGGCGAAACACATTCACGATATCCACATGCTCAGGAATGGCAGCCAGATCGGCATAAACTTTCTGCCCCAGTATCGTTTCAGCTTTCGGATGTACAGGATAAACGCGGTAACCCTGCGCAATCAGAAATTGCGTAATCTGATAGCTGGTACGATCAGGTTTCGGAGAGCAACCATAGACAGCAATCGTTTTAGCCTTAAACAGCAACGCAGCAATCTGCTCATCACTCGGGTTATTCCAGCTCATAACATGCCTCCTCTGCGCATTGCATATGCACTCTTTGCTATAACGAGCCGTGCAATGATCAACCCCCGATAATATGAACAACGATTTTATTACGACCGAACGGACTGGCACCCTTTCTGAGCAAAACCTTGCCACTGCTCACATCACCCAGTGCCTTAACCAGCCGCTCTGCGACGTGTTTATAACTGTCATGGTAATAAAATACGGTTGTTCTGTTGGCCATGTCCATTGACTTGCGTTTCTCGGGGAATTTGGCGGCAAATCCTGTTTTGCCCAACTCAGCGGTGATTCCCTGCTGTTGAGACTCGGCAATATTCACAGTATAAATATCCACATCGGCTGTCTCCGGCCTGGCTTCAGACGCAACCCCTGTGCTGCTGCCCCGACTCAGGCTGGCCGTTTCAGCCCTGTGTGCGGTTGTCTTCTTTTTCTCCAGTGCCTGATCCAGACTTTTCACCTGTGTCTCCAGCTCATTAATGCGTTCGCGAGCATCTGCAAGATCCAGACGCAGCTCATTTTTCTCGTCCTCAAGGCGCTCCTGAACCTTGTAGGCCATCTCTGCATCGACCATTTTCTGTACTGTTTTCATCCTGATATCGGCAATATCGCTTTTAGCCAGCTGCAGTTGGTCGCGGGTGTCACGCAGGCTGCTTTCCAGATTGGCCAGGTTATTCTGGCGATAGTTCACCACACCGGAGATAAGCGATAACACCAGAGCGGTGATGGCGATGATCATAGGGAAGTAGAATTCGTTTTTTTGTGCATCCGACATATTGGGCCTCACAAGAGTGCTGATAAAAAAATAGCCCGGCAACTATACCGGGCTATCAGAATCTGGCGAACATCGCTTATTTTTTTACAAGGTGCACTTCTGCCCGGCGGTTACTTTCACGGCCGGCTGCAGTTCTGTTATCCGCAACAAAGTTGCTCGCACCAAAGCCCTCGGCATGCACAATATCCTGAGGTATGCCGGCGCTGATCAAGGCAGCAGCCACACTATCCGCGCGCGCTTTACTCAGGGCCTCATTGCTCTTGTAAGGATGACGTGATTGATGCGGGTTATTTGCATAACCGCCAATGGGTTCATCATCGGTGTAGCCACGCACAGCAATAGCTTGCTGACGCGGCTTGGAAATAAACCTTGCAGCCAGGCGTTTCAGTGCCTGACGTGATGCTCTGGACAGCTCCATGTAACCGGAACGGAATGACACCGTAACCCACAACCTGTCTTTAGGAATACTCTCTTCTGCCTGCATATCAGCCTTTGCTTCGGCATCCAGCCGGCTTAACTGCTGAGCTTTCTTTTCAGCAATATCACCCTCCAACTCTGCCAGAGTCTGACGCAATGCTGCGATCTCGACACCCAACTGCTGGTTTTCTGTTTCCAGGGAGCTGTTGTCTTGCATGGTCGTCTCATCAGTGGAACCAAAAATGGCCTCAATGGAGCTGCATGATGAGAGTGTCAGCAGCATGACCAGCAACAAATAGCGTTTTTTAACCATAAATTAAGCTCCCCGATCCCAACAGCTGGTCGAGTTTAGACAGGCTCATATTTGACGGCAAGCACTTCTTAATCTGCTTTTTCATTTATTGCCGCAGGGCTCAGGCGGGAGCTTCGCTGCTGTTTTGCTGTCGCTGTTCATTTTGATCTGACTTTTTCTGCAGACAAAACCAGTTTATGGTTTAACCTTTGCCGCCTCAGGAGAATTCATGAAACTGTTTTTTGCTATTGTTGCCTTGTTTGCTTTTGTCACAGTTGCCCAGGCAGAAACCGGCTACATTGTTGATCAGGCCAAAATGCCCATGCGCTCAGGCGAAGGAACCGGCTTTAAAATCACCAAAATGTTACCCAGCGGCATGGCTGTTGAGGTGCTGGGCCAGTCGCAAAGCGGTTATTCCCGGATCCGCACCCAGGACGGTAAAGATGGCTGGATTTTAAGCCGCTACCTGATGAAAACACCTGCTGCACGGGATCGTCTGCAAGCCTTTGAGAAAGAGCTCAGCCAGTTGGCGCAGATGAAGCAGGAAAATGAAGCCGCCGGCAAAGAGAACCGCCGCTTGCAGAATGAAAATAAAAAACTGCAGGATGAAATACAGTATATCCGCACGACAGCAGCCAATGCCGTTGAAGTGGCAGAGCAGAACCGTGCCCTGCAGGAAGAGGCGGCATCTGCCAAACAGGCGCTGTTTGAGCTGGAACAGCAGACCGTCGATATCCGCAGCGGCGCCCAGCAGCGCTGGTTCCTGATGGGCGGTGGTGCGATTGTGGCAGGTATCGTTCTGGGCCTTCTGCTGCCCTTTATGGGAGCGCGCCGCAAACGCCGCTGGGGCGGCTACTAGCTTTTTCCATGTAGTTTAACTGGCAAGGAAACTGCGGCCTGTTAACATCCGCGCATGGCCATTTTGAACCGTCGTGCCCGCCACGAATACCATATTCTCGAAACCTATGATGCAGGTATGATTCTGACCGGCCCTGAAGTGAAATCGATCAGGAACGGACAGGCCAACCTGGCCGAAGCGCACTGCATCATCAAAAATGAGCGTCTGTTGCTGATCGGCTGTCATATCAGCCCCTACAAGCCTGCCGCCTTGAACAACGCCGACCCGACCCGCTCACGTCAACTGCTGCTGCACAAAAAGGAGCTGCAAAAGCTGATCGGCAAGCTTAAGGAGAAGGGTTTAACGCTGGTACCGCTCAAGCTCTACTTCAATGAACGCAGCTTTGCCAAACTGGAAATCGGCCTGTGCAGGGGTAAAAAGATGCATGATAAACGTGCCGATGTGAAAGAGCGCGACATCAAACGCGATTTGCAACGTCAGTACAAGGTCTGAGTTTTTTTGCTTAATGACGCTTTTGACCTGGTCGCGAGCATTGTGACTTATCCACTGAACCCTATAGCAATCACCCATGTTTAACGTATTGCTCGGCATGGCCGCAATCATTGTTGTCGGCATCATCTGGAAAGTGGTACTCGGACTAAAATCTGCGGAAACGATTCGTAGTCATCTGGCACAGGCGGTTTACCATATTTTACTGCCTGCACTGGTCCTGCATGTGTTGTGGCAGTTCCCGGTCGGCCTGAACACTGTACGCATTCCGGTGGTCGCAGTACTGAGCGTTTCACTGGCGCTGCTGGCGGCATTCCTGCTCTATGGCAACGGCAAACTGGTGCGCGCATTTATGCCCGGTAACAGCAATAAAGCAGTTGGCGCACTGCTGCTGGCGAGCGCCTTCGGCAACTTCTCTTACCTGGGCCTGCCCGTACTCTCCCAGACCTTCGGCTCCTGGGCGCAGGTCGTGGCGATCCATTTCGACCTGCTGGCCTCTACGCCGTTGCTGTTCACCATTGGCATCATCCTGGCCCGTTTTTACGGCAGTTCCGGTGCAACCGGCAATGATGCCATGCATCCGCAGGTCACCCTGTTCCGGGTACCTGCTATCTGGGCGGCTATCGCCGGTCTGTTATTGAGCGCCTTCAACACGCCGATGCCCGCATGGCTGGACGAAACGCTGGCCACACTGGCTGCAGCCGTAGTGCCGCTGATGCTGCTGTCGGTAGGTATGGCCTTGCGCTGGCAGTCGGGCTGGGTGGCGCGCATTCCGGTCCTGCTGCCGGTGATTGTCATTCAACTGGCCTTGATGCCGCTGATTGCATGGGGTGCCGCTATCGGTGTCGGCATGCCGGCCGATTATCTGCCGCCGGTCGTGATTGAGGGGGCGATGCCGACCATGGTGCTGGGACTGGTCATCTGTGATCGATTCAAGCTCGATGTCGCACTGTATGCAGAGGCAGTCACGCTGACGACAGCCTTGTCCCTGATTTCGCTGCCACTATGGCTGCAGGCTGTTTCCTGAGTGGAGCCCGATGTTTTTTTCAGCGCGTGAACTCTATTTTGCCTATGGTTCGAACATGTCGAGCAAACATCTGCTTGAGCGTATCCCTTCGGCCAAAATAATGGGGCAGGCAAAACTCAATAATTACATCTGGTGCTGTAACAAACTGGGCAGGGATGGCACAGCCAAAGCCAACCTCATGCGCGAGGACGGCGCCGCTGTCTATGGGGTACTGTTCTCAATCAAGTCCAAAGCGTTGAAACAGTTGGATCATATTGAAAACGGTTATCGACGCATCACGGTAGATGTTGATTTTCAGGGTGAAAGCAAGTCTGTTTTTACCTATCAGTCTGAACTGCTCACCAACCATGCCCCTACAGAAATATACCTGAGTTTTATTATCGACGGCCTGATTGAGCACCGGTTACCTGCAGACTATGTCCGGGAAATTCGCCGCGAGGCAGGGATTTAAATATACGGCAGCGCAAACACGCTGTAGCGGGCCAGTTTGCCTATGCTGACCAGAATCAGGAATGGCACGATGCCGCAACGTAGCAGGCCAGCGACAAGGCAGAGCGGATCGCCGACAATCGGCAGCCAGGCCAGCAACAGGGAAGCCTTGCCGTATTTTTCAAACCACTGTTCAGCTTTCTCTGCCTGCGCCTCAGAAATCCGCAGCCATTTCCTGTGCAGGACCTCATTACCCAGCCTGCCCATCGCGTAGGTAATCAGACTGCCCAGCACATTGCCGATGGTAGCAATCAACACCAGAGCCACAACCTCACCCCCCTCATTCAGACGGTAGAGCAACAGCGCTTCTGAACCGCCGGGAAACAGGGTTGAAGAGATGAGCGCCGAGAAAAAGAGAGTCCAGTCCATACAGACCACACTAATAAACATGGCATAAAACAGCACGCGGCATGATAGATTTCGCGCATGATCTACCGCTACAACTCCCCGCTCGGCCCGCTCTCCTACGAGTGGGATGGTGAGGTTTGCCGGCATGTGTGGCTGGACATCCATGGGCCTGAAAACATCAGCAATGATAACCCCGTAGCGCGCTGGCTGGACGCCTATTTCAACGGCTCATGCACATCTCTGCCAGCGCTGGCAGAGCCTGCCACAAGTTTCCAGGCAACCATGCGTCAGGGCTTGCTGGAGATCCCTGCCGGTGAAGTGCGCACCTATGGTGAGCTTGCCAGGCTCTTGCATACATCGCCGCGGGCCATGGGCCAGGCACTCGGAGCCAACCCGCTGCCGATTCTCATCCCCTGCCACCGTGTGATTGCCGCCGACGGCCTGGGCGGTTTCGCCTGCGGCGTAGAGTGGAAAAAGAAACTGCTCAAATTTGAACGTGGCTTCTAAGCTGTTAGTGTGCACGAAATTCATTTAAGAGGTGTCTTATGACTCTGGCAACAGCACGCCATATTCTGGTAAACAGCGAAGAAAAATGTCTGGAACTGAAAGCAGCCATCGAAGGCGGCGAAGATTTCGCAGACGTAGCACGCAATAACTCAAGTTGCCCGTCCGGCCGCAACGGCGGCGATCTGGGTGAGTTCGGACCGGGTATGATGGTACCTGAATTCGACAAAGTAGTATTTTCTGCTGAAGTCGGCACCGTACAGGGGCCTGTGAAAACCCAGTTCGGTTATCACCTGCTGGAAGTCACCAGCCGCAGTTAGGCTGATCTGTTGAATCGAGTAGGGGGCGGGATCGCTCCCGCCGCCCTCTCACACCACCGGACGTACTCATCGTATCCGGCGGTTGCTATGTTTGTTGGTACCGCAACCATCTTTCCGCAAGCGATTGCAATCCATTGTCCTTAAACCATTCCAGATTCATGGCGCGATGTGCCGCAGGGGTTTTCGACAATCGCCACCACCCCTTACCGCTCAACGCCGTACACCATGCGCCAGTTTGACTGACGCCATTTCGGTACAACAGACGAAACACCGCATACACACGTTTACACTGATGCAA
>MNWZ01000133.1 GCA_001871925.1 Zetaproteobacteria bacterium CG1_02_53_45 | reverse complement strand
CACTGGCCAGCACCACCGCTTCCGGTGCAGCCAGCCCCAGTTTGGCAGCTACATCAAGCATAATTCTGCGGTTAATGATCGTTTGCAGGGTTGTCTCTTTCACATTAAGTGAATCCACCAGATCCTTGGAAAACTGTTTACCCAGCATGGAGCGATAGGCATTGAGCTGGCGCTCATAGGCCGTATAAAACTCACCGGCATCAACCGGTTTACCATTGATTTTGGCAATAGGCTCATTGCTGCCACCGAGGAAATAGTCTCCGACACCCCAGAGAACGAATGAAAGCGCGATTCCGCCGAGTAAAACTTTAGCCAGCCAGCCTTGCGCATGGTTACGCATCGATTCGAGCATGATAAACCTCAGTGTTTAGAGTCGGGGCAAGTAAAACTCTCTGTTACCTTACCCCACGATAGAAAGGATTCGCGACGCTACCGAAGCGCGCCTTTCAGAGCAATCCCATTGCTCTGGTTGATTTGGACTATCGCGCCTTTCAGAGCAATCCCATTGCTCTGGTTGATTTGGACTATCGCGCCTTTCAGAGCAATCCCATTGCTCTGAAAGGCTTGCTTCGGTAGCGTCGCGAATCCTTTCTATCGTGGGGTAAGGTAACAGAGAGTTTTACTTGCCCCGACTCTAAACACTGAGGTTTATCATGCTCGAATCGATGCGTAACCATGCGCAAGGCTGGCTGGCTAAAGTTTTACTCGGCGGAATCGCGCTTTCATTCGTTCTCTGGGGTGTCGGAGACTATTTCCTCGGTGGCAGCAATGAGCCTATTGCCAAAATCAATGGTAAACCGGTTGATGCCGGTGAGTTTTATACGGCCTATGAGCGCCAGCTCAATGCCTATCGCTCCATGCTGGGTAAACAGTTTTCCAAGGATCTGGTGGATTCACTTAATGTGAAAGAGACAACCCTGCAAACGATCATTAACCGCAGAATTATGCTTGATGTAGCTGCCAAACTGGGGCTGGCTGCACCGGAAGCGGTGGTGCTGGCCAGTGTGCATACCGATCCGATTTTTCAGTCTACCGGCCAGTTTGATGCACAGCGTTACCGTATTCTTACCCGCAACATGGGGTTCAGCTCGGCTCAGGATTATGAGAATGATTTGCGTGTGACCATCATGATAGACGCGCTGGAAAAGGCGCTTATGGATTCCGCGCATGTCAGTGATGCGGAGATTCGCGATCTGTTTAATCAAAAAAATGAGCAGCGCGTGCTTTCAGCCATTGTGGTCGATGCAGGCACGCAGCTGTCCAAGGTTGAAGTCAGTGATGAACAAGCCAAAGCCTGGTATGAAAATCACAAGTCCAGTTACCAGTCACCACTGCGTATTCAGGTGAATATGGTTGAAATCAATCCGCGGGACCTGGCAGCAGAAGGCTCTGTGGAAGAGTCTGAAATTCAGGCTGCATATGAGAAACGCAAGGCAGAGTTCTCCGAAGAAGAGCAGCGCAAAGCCCGCCATATTCTGGTGCGTGTCAGTGCCTCGGACTCTGAAGCAACGCGCGTTGCTGCACGTCAAAAAATTGAAGCGGCACAGGCGCGTATCAAGGCCGGCGAAGATTTTTCTGCAGTGGCCAAAGAGGTGTCCGATGATGCCGGGACTGCAAAAAATGGCGGTGATCTGGGCTGGTTCAAGCAGGGTATGATGGTCGCAGCATTTGACGGTGCCGTATTCTCAATGGATAAGGCTTCGATCAGTGATATCGTTGAAAGTGAGTTCGGTTATCACCTGATCAGCCTTGATGATATTCGTCAGGCGCACCAGACACCTTATGAGCAGGTGAAGGACAAACTCAGGAATGAGATTCTGGTCGCGCACGCAACTGAAGAGGCATATAAGCTGTCGCAGGATCTGGATGAAGCGCTGGGCATGGAGGATTCACTGAAGGCTGCAGCTGCAGCGGTGAATCTGAAAGTGATCAGCTCAAAATCGGTCAGTATGGATGAAGCCATGGTGGAACCTGTACTGTCTAACCCGCAGGTTGGCCAGAAAGCGTTTGCCACACTGCCGGGTCAGGCTGTTGAAATTATTGAAACCAGTGATGGGCGTTTTGTGGCGATTGAAGTGGCTGAACGTATTGAGCCGGATGTGCTGCCGTTTGCCCAGGTGACCCGTCGTGTATATTCGGATGCCAAACAGGAAGCAGCCAATAAAAAAGCCCGCGAAGTGGCTGACGAGATTCGCAATGTAAGCGGTAAATCAATGGATGAGCTGGCACAGCAGTTCGGCCAGGCAAAATTCATCTCCAAACCGCTACGCAGCAACGGGGTTGGCGATGATGCGATCTGGCTGACCAATGCCGTGCTCGATGAAGCTTTTAAAACGCCTCAGGGCAGTTGGGTTAATCAATCCATGGCTGTGCCGCAGGGATTTGCCGTGGTGCATGTTGAGCAGGTGATTACACCATCAGAAGACGAATTCAACGCCCAGAAAGAGGTTATTGCCAAAGAGGCAGTCAGGGCCAAGGGCGCAGTGCGTTTTGCCCGCTGGTTATCTTCAGTACGTGAAGGTTATGAGATTACCACCAATGAACAGGCGCTTTCCCGCTTCTGATCGTCTGGTTCAGTATGAAAAAAGCCGCTCCGAATGGGGCGGCTTTTTTTATGATCGGGAAAGTTTCTCAACAATAGCTTCAAGTAACCCCGGTTCACCGCTGCCTCGCAGTGTTAATACCCATAAGGGTCTGTCTTTGGGCCAGAACGGTTTCAGCTTAACGGCATCCTTGTCGGTAACGGTGACATTTTCTTCGGCAAGCAGTTTGTCCACTTCCTGAAGGGTGAAGCGGTGATGATCGGGGAAAAATGCGTGTCCGCTCACGATAAGTCCGTACGCAGTCAGGCTGTTGATAAAGCGCTCGGGACGGGCAATCGCCGTTGCGGCAAAAATGTCAGTTGGCAAAGCGCTGCCACTGTTCATGGCATCAATCAGATCAGCTGTTTCACTGAACCAGTCCCACTGCTTTGCCTGACCTGGCTTGATGCACTGTCGGGCGCTATGGCGGCTGCCCGTGCGCACAACCAGGTCGGCACGACCCAATGCTTCGATAGGCTCGCGTAAAGGCCCTGCAGGGATTCTATGGCCGTTACCGACACCTTCAGTCGGGATCAGTACCATATCACAAACACGGGCCAGGTGGCGGTACTGGAAGCCATCATCAAGGATGATGATATCCCCCAGTCCATTTGCCATAAATGCTGCTGCAATGCGGTCGGATCCGACAATCACAGGTGTTGTAGCCAGATCAGCCAGCATGCGCGCTTCATCGCCCACGTCCAGAGCAGCCATATGACTTTCTACGATGCGGGGCGTGCTTTTTTTACCGCCGTCGCCACGGCATATGATGACCGGCCTGAAACCTTTCGCCTGCAGTTCTTTCGCCAGCCATAGAACAAACGGTGTTTTGCCACTGCCGCCGGCAGTGATGTTGCCGACCGAAATCACCGGCAGGGGAGGCGTGACGGGATTGGCTGCGCGCTGCTCCAGGTGACGGTTGCTGATGATACTGTAAACCGGTTCGATCAGGCGCAGCAAGAGCGGTGGTTCACGTTTCGACCACCAGAGTTGCTCAATTTTACTATACAGGCTGGACACTACTGATCGACTGGAGCAGGTAGATATGCCGCAATACAATCCAGCGTGGATTCAAGTACGCCTGTTTTATCCTGCATAAACAGGGCGGCATGCGCATGCAGTTGTTTCAGTTCATCCGGATGCTGTAACAGTCGCCCGACGGCTGTTTCCAGTTCCTGCGCATCGTTTGCAATAATGGCGGCATTTTGCCGCTGCATATCGTTCATGATCTCACGAAAATTCTGCACAAAGGGGCCGGTCACCACGCCGCGACCACAGACTGCCGCTTCCAGCGGATTATGGCCGCCAATGTTTTTCAGGCTGCCGGCAATAATGACAATATCGGCAACGCTATAGAGTTCACCCAGCACACCCATGGCATCAACAAGAATGAAGTCGCTGTCATACTGCTTCTGCTCTGACCAGCGCGACAGCCGGTGGCCGTGCGAGCGGACCAGTTCAGCCACCTGATCAAAACGTTCCGGATGACGCGGTACAATCACAGCCAGCAGATTCCGGCAAAGACCATGCCATGTGGGGTACATATTCAGAATAGCCCGATCTTCGCCTTCATGGGTACTGGCAACAAGCAGGATAGGGCGGGTGCCGCTGCTGTCTAGTTTCAGGCGCAGGCTTTGTGCATCCACACCGGGGGCTGAAATCGCATATTTCAGATTGCCGACAACGTTGACGCGGTCAGCTGCAACCCCCATGGCAATCAGTCGCTCTGCATCGAGCTGACTCTGGGCCAGAAACATAACCACCGGTTTAAGACAACGGCGCCAATAAAAAGCAGTGGCCTGGTAACGCGGAAACGAGCGATCAGAAATGCGTGTGTTGATGCCGATGACAGGAATACGGTTTTTTTTGCATGCCATGAGCATGCCCGGCCAGAATTCGGTTTCGGCCAGCAGCAACAGGGCTGGCTGGAGTCGTTTGACCAGACGGGCCATACAGCCCGGAATATCCCAGGGCAGATAGGAGACAGTAAGCTCTTTTCCCAGCACGCGTTTGGCATGGGCAAAACCGGTGGCGGTGACTACAGTCAGATGCACCTTGTAGCCTTGTCTGGTCAGTGCGTGATACAGTGGTGCCACTGAGGCAACCTCTCCGACAGAACATGCATGCAGCCAGATGCAGCCGGGTTGAGCTGCAGGCAGCTGCAGGGTCAGATGCTGCAGCCATTTGCTGCTGCCATTGGTATGCGAGTCGGGGGCCATTGCCGTATTGCAACAGGATCAGCGTATTTGCGCCAGTGCCGGAGCAGAGTGGCATTTGAATTGCTCATTAGCCGATTAGGCCGGATAAGCGGTTATGTGTAAATTTGTTGCTTGGGGTTGTTAAATGTTTGAGTCTGTTTCTATTTTGTTGCTCGCGCTGGTCATTATTTTTCTGGCTGCGGAGATATTTACCAATGCGCTGGAGCATCTGGGAGAACGCATTGGTGTCTCGGAGGGGGTGACGGGTTCCATTTTTGCAGCAGTCGGAACTGCCATGCCTGAGACTATTGTACCTCTGGTTGCCATTCTGGCTGGCGGCGCTGCCGAATCAGTCAATCATGAAGTGGGGCTGGGCGCCATTCTTGGCGCGCCGTTTATGCTGGCGACGCTGAGTATGGGCATGATGGCATGGTTTGCCGGCAGACAGCGGGGGTGGAGTGCAAAATTGAAGCCTGAATCGACAGGTCTGAAACGCGATCTCTCCGTATTCTTTTTCGGTTATAGCATTGTGATTGCCGCAGCCTTTATTCCCGACTCATGGAGTCAGATCAAAGTGCTTCTCGCCTTCGCCCTGTTCCTTACCTATTTCATGTATCTGTTGCTCACGATTAAAGCCAGTCGGGAGCTGGTGCAGAACGGACATGGTACAGAGGCCGATGGTGCGCTCTACTTTTCACGTCTATTGGGCGATTCAACAGCCGTGGCTGCACTCCAGCTGTTGACCGGGCTTGCGCTGATTATTGTCGGGGCCAAGCAGTTTGTGCATGGTGTGGAAGGCTTGAGCAGCCTGATCGGAGTATCCGCCCTGGTGGTTTCCCTGCTTATCATTCCAGTTGCAACCGAGTTGCCTGAGAAGGTGAACTCCATACTGTGGATAAGAAAGGGGAAAGATACGCTGGCCTTCGGCAATATTACCGGTGCGATGGTGTTTCAGGGTACTGTGATTCCCGCAGCGGGCATGTTGTTGATCCCCTGGAATATGATGGACAGCTACGCCGGTATGGCTGTTTTACTGGCAATAAGCGGTAATGGCTGGCTCTGGTTGCTGCATCGAACGGGCCGACTCACTACCGGCTTGTTATCTGCTAGCATGCTGCTGTATGCATGCTTTATATTTTATGTATTGTTGATGTGACCGGCATGCAGGCGATATGGCCTGTATATTGCTGGAAAAACACTTAATTCAATCAAAAGAGGGACCTGTTGATATGATTATTACCGTATTGTCGATTTGCGCTATTTTATATCTGGCGCTTATGTTCGAAGATAAACTGAAAATCCCGTCGCCGGTAGGGCTTATAGGACTCTCTTTCGGTTTTCATATGCTCTTTGGTGATCTGTTTATTCTCACCGGAGACCCTGAACACTTTGCCTTGCTGGTGATTTTGCTGTTGCCAATCCTGCTGATTGGCGACTCACTTGAGCTGAAAGTGGCGGATCTCAAGGAGCATGGCTTGAGCCTGTTTTATCTGGCCGTTGTCGCAGTAGCACTCTCTGTTGTGGTTGCGCTGTTGATCGGTGATACGCTGTTTGGCCAGTACCATCTCTCTACTGCGGCCATTATCGTGCTCTTTGCCATGGTGCTGGCTACCGACCCGGTTTCTGTAGTGAGTATCTTCTCCAAATTCGAATTGCCGCACCGGCTGAAGATTCTTTGCGAGGGCGAAAGCCTGTTTAATGATGCCACGGCGCTGATCGTATTCGTGTTTGTCGGCCTGTATGCACTCGATGGTGGCGAAATTACAGCCACTTATGTGGCCCAGACAAGTCTGGTCGTGGTGCTCGGTTCAGCGCTGTTGGGTGTGGTTGTCGGTTATATCGGACTGGCAGCGATGAAGACGACCGAAAATCGTATTGCCGAGTTGCTTGTGCTGATTCTGACCGGTTACGGGGCCTTTGAGTTATCGGAGCACTTCTACACCCTGCTTAATATCTTCGGCGGCCACTCGCATATGCATCTGTCCGGCATTCTCTCCTGTATTTTTGCTACGGTGACCGTGCACCATGTGATGAGCCGTGCCATTGCCTATGATGATATGCGTATCGAGAAGGAAGAGGCGGACCTGAAGCGCGAGTCGGCATCCGGGAAAACATCACGCAATCTGATTCAGCATGCAATCGACAAAATCAAGGCGACTGTTGAAGAACGCGACCGCCATATGCGTACCAAAGAGGATGTGCAGCTGCTCTCCATCGTAGCCAATACCATGCTGTTTGTGGCAATGGCTGAAATGATCGATCTGGACCTGTTGTGGCGCTATAAAACCGAGATCATGGCCATGTTCCTGGCTACGACGCTGATTCGTGCTGTCATGATGGCCAAGTTTGCCCTGATTACCAAGCAGACCGACAAGATGGTCAATGTGAACTTCCGCTGGTGGGGTGTATTGACCTTTGCCGGCATCAAGGGTGGCTTATCCATCGTCATGCTGATGATGATTCCAGCCTCCTTTGAACACCTTGAAATGTTCAAGGCGATTGTTGTCGGCGTCATCATGTTATCGACCTTTATCTATTCCTTTGTCCTGCTGGCGATTATCGGTCAGAACAGGCAGGTATTTGCGCGTGAGCTTGAGGAAGAGGGCGGGCATCACTGAAAACCGGTCATGAAAAAAGGCCCTGCTATGCAGGGCCTTTTTTTAGATCCGACACCCTGTGGGGGAAGTGTGGGAAGTGGGAGGTGCCAGATCTAAACTGTTGGCTCAATATTTTCTGTAACTATTCAGCAAAATAAATCTTGACAGGTTTTTCGGGGGAAAGTTGTTGTTTTTGGTTCCGGCAGTTATTTCTCCGGGAGTGCTGCCATAAGGCATTGCAATGGCCGCCACCTTGTTTTCATGTGGTTTTTCCCGATTGGCTACCGGTAAAATATTCAGATTGATCTGCTGCCATTATGTGGCGAAAAAATCGGGGTTGAAAAGCTGTGTTATGATTCCCCCATGAGTAACATAGAGATTGAGCAATCGATTCAACAGGCCCGCGAACTT
>MNWZ01000063.1 GCA_001871925.1 Zetaproteobacteria bacterium CG1_02_53_45 | reverse complement strand
TTGCATCAGTGTAAACGTGTGTATGCGGTGTTTCGTCTGTTGTACCGAAATGGCGTCAGTCAAACTGGCGCATGGTGTACGGCGTTGAGCGGTAAGGGGTGGTGGCGATTGTCGAAAACCCCTGCGGCACATCGCGCCATGAATCTGGAATGGTTTAAGGACAATGGATTGCAATCGCTTGCGGAAAGATGGTTGCGGTACCAACAAACATAGCAACCGCCGGATACGATGAGTACGTCCGGTGGTGTGAGAGGGCGGCGGGAGCGATCCCGCCCCCTACTCGATGCGCGATAGTGAATAATGAATAATGAATAATGAATAATATTGCTTGACGTTCATTATTCACTGCTCGCATAATCCTTGCATGAGTCAATCTGGAAAGGAACGCATTGTTGCCGCTGCCAGGCAGCGTTTTTCGCACTATGGCTACAGCAAGACCACGATGGCTGAGATTGCTGCTGACTGCCGGATGAGTGTCGGTAATCTCTACCGCTTTTACGATAACAAGGAAGAAATTGCAGTCGAAGGTGCCAGAGGCTGTCTGATTTTAAAGGCTGAAGTCAGTGAAAAAGCGGTTGCGGTTGCAGCTGCAGGCATGGATGCATTGCGCGCCTATTTCATCACACGGTTAAGGCATATGCATGCCTTCGTTCTGGAAACGCCGCATATGTATGAACTGGTGCAGTTGATTTCCGGCAAACATGCTGATCTGCTGGTTCAATTTGAACAGCGCGCAATCGCAGTGCTGGAAACCATACTGCTGGCCGGCATTGCTGCCGGTGAATTTCGTATGTTTGATGCCAGGCAGCGGGCTGCTGATCTCTTTCACGCCTGCAACAAGTATAATATGCCGATCTGTATGAGTGATCCGGTTGAATCGCTGGAGGCTGAACTGAACAGTCTGCTCGACCTGTTGTATGACGGGTTGAGAGCATTAGATGGATGAAGAATCAAGTGATGCATAGACTGACCCTGTGCCGAAACATTTCATATAGAAAAACGGAGCGTTCCTGCCGTGTTTGATGTGCTGCATAAGGATCATCCGGATATAGAATCCGTACATACATTTGTGCGGGATGTTTTTCGCCGTGCCTATGCTGCCGATGTCAGAAGTTTTATGCCCAATTTTGCCCGCGTAAGCAGCAGGGACGGTAAGCTTCGCGCCGTCATGGGTTACCGTGATGCTCAAAGCGGGCCGCTCTACCTTGAAAATTATATGGATGAAAAGATCGAGGTGGCCATCTCCCGTTATCTCGGTCAAAAAGTCGATCGTTCAGAGATCGTTGAAGTCGGTAATCTGGCTGAGGCCGCACCGGGTGATGCGCGCATGGCGATTATCGGTGCTACAGCCTTTTTTCACGCGGCCGGATATCGCTGGGTGGTATTTACCGGTGTGACGCGCTTACGCAATGCCTTTGTCCGGCTCGGCATGTCACCGCAACAGTTAATCGAGGCAGATGAGCGCAGATTGCCCGCCGGCGATGTGGCGCAGTGGGGCAGTTATTACGATGGTGATCCGGTCGTCTGTTTCGGCTCCATTCAGGACGGACATGACAACCTGCAGGAGTTATGGGCAGCTCTGCGCGATACCTGGGCTGCAGGTGAGACGGCTGGTGAAAAGATGTTGCGCATTAGAAAGTATACATGAGCGATCTATGGACGCAGCTGTGAGTAAACTACTCGAATCTCTCAAACAACACGCTGCGGCAACACCGCATGCGATAGCCATTGAAGGCAGTGATCTCTCGCTGACTTATGCCGAACTCAGACAAAATATCACGACTGTTGCCGATTTTATTCAATGCCATGTCACCAGTGCTGTGGCATTGCTGGCGGATAATGGGCCGTTATGGTGTCTGGCGGATCTGGCCTGTGCAGAGGCGAAGCTGCCGCTGGTGCCTGTGCCGCATTTCTTCTCTCCGGCACAGATGAAACATCTGATTGGATCAGCCGGGGTGGATGGCATTCTTACCGAACATCCGGTACAGATTCTGGCGCTGCTTGAGCAGTTGCAGCAGGGCTGCACAACAGCAGAGCTGCATGTGGCTGGCAAGTCACTGAGCCTGATCCAGTTAACTGTAGCACAAGTCTCACTGCCGGCTGATTGTGCGAAAATCACCTTCACTTCCGGCTCCACCGGCGAGCCGAAAGGCGTTTGCCTGAGTCGGCATGTCATGGATACGGTGGCGGCATCTCTGGCTAGCGTGACCGGGGCCAGAAGCTCTGATCGACATCTCTCTTTATTGCCTTATGCCACACTGCTGGAAAATATCGGTGGTCTTTATGCACCGCTGCTGGTCGGTGCGACTGTAGTCTCGCCATCGCTTGCCGCTGTCGGTTTGAGCGGCTCAAGCGGGCTGGATGTGCAGCGCTTTGTCGGCATACTGATCGGGTCACTGGCAACCACCTGTATCATGATTCCCCAGATGTTGCATGCGCTGGTGGCCGCTGTTGAGGCCGGGGCTCCCAGGCCTGAAAGGCTACGTTTTATCGCTGTTGGCGGGGCACCGGTTTCTCTGGCTCTGCTTGAGCGGGCGGCAAAACTGGGCTTGCCCGTGTTTGAGGGTTATGGCCTGTCAGAGGCCTCCAGTGTGGTGGCTGTGAACACTCCTGCTGCCAACAGACCCGGCAGCGTAGGCAAGCTGTTACCGCATGCGCGCATCGCTTTCGCTGATGATGGTGAAATTCTGGTCAAGGGCGGACTGTTTTCCGGTTACCTGGGTGACGCACCGTTGCAGTCGGAATACTGGCCAACCGGTGATATAGGTCATATGGATGCAGAGGGTTTCCTCTACCTTTCCGGTCGTAAGAATCATATTTTTATCACTGCATTCGGGCGCAATGTGTCGCCGGAGTGGGTGGAGCGGGAACTATCCATTGAGCCTGCCATAGCCCAGTGCTGTGTGTTCGGTGAAGCAAGGCCGTTTAATGTGGCGGTGGTTGTGCCCGGAACGGGAGTGGATGAGACCCGGCTTGGTTTGGCGATAGCATTGGCCAATGCGCGACTGCCCGATTATGCCGCAGTGTCGAAGTGGCTGATTGCAGATGAGCCTTTTAGTATAGAAAATGGCCTGTGGACCGGGACTGGCCGTTCAAGGCGCTCACAGATCATGACTGCCTATGAAGATCGACTGAATGATTTATATCAGGAGTAATAATGAGTTTTTATGATGAACTGGTTGCAGCAACCGAAACCGAGCGCAATGAGCTGCTTTCGATTCCATTTATCCAGATGGGAGCGGCAGGTAAACTGAGTCTGGAAAGTTATGTCGCTTTTCTTACCCAGGCCTACCACCATGTCAAACATACCACGCCGCTGCTGATGGCAACCGGTGGCCGCCTCTCCGAATCGCTGGAATGGCTGCGTGATGCAGTTGCCGAGTATATCGAGGAAGAGCTCGGGCATCAGGAGTGGATCCTCAATGATATCGCGGCTTGTGGCAGTGATAAGGAAGCTGTTCGTAAAGGGGTGCCGCTGCCGGCAACAGAGCTGATGGTGGCTTACGCCTACGATACGGTGTATCGCAAAAATCCGGTCGGATTTTTCGGTATGGTGCTGGTGTTGGAAGGTACCAGTGTTTCGCTGGCTACCCATGCCGCCGCCAATATCGAAACCAGTCTGGGCCTGCCGAAATCAGCCTTTTCCTACCTGAATTCACACGGTTCCCTCGATATATCGCATGTCGATTTCTATGAGAAATTGATGAACAGACTGGAAAGCGAAGATGATAAACAGACCGTGATCCACTGTGCGAAGATGGTTTATAAACTCTATGGTGACATTTTTCGCAGCCTGCCGTTAATTGAACGCGGACAGGAGAAACCAGCATGAACCTCAAGGACAAACGTGTTGTATTGACCGGCGCCGCCGGCGGAATGGGAAAAATTATTGCCAGAGAACTGCATAAACGCGGTGCTGTGCTGGCCCTCGTTGATGCCAATGCGGATGCACTGGGGGCCATGGTTGCCGAGCTTGACGGGGCGCATGCAGCTCCGGGCGATCTTTCATCGGCGGGGGAGTGCAAGGTCGTTGCAGCCCAGTGCCAGAGCTTGCTCGGCGGCGTGGATCTGCTGATCAACCTTGCCGGAATCAACAGCTTTGCCGCGTTTGAGGATGAGCCGGTAGAAAAAATCGAGTTGATGATGCATGTGAATCTGCTGGCCCCGATGTGGTTGAGCCGTGCACTGCTGCCTGCCATGCAGGCCCAGAATAGCGGCCAGATTGTCAATATCGGTTCTATTTTCGGATCGATCGGCTTTGCCTATTTCACGACCTATTCAGCCAGCAAGTTCGGCCTGCGCGGCTTTTCCGAAGCGCTGCGTCGCGAACTGGCCGATACCGGTATCAAGGTGACTTATATCGCACCGAGGGCCGTGAAAACGCCGATGAACAATGATGCAGTGATGCGCATGGGCGAAGCAACCAAAATGAATATGGATGAGCCCGATGCCGTGGTTGCAAAGATTATTGCGGCTATTGAAACGGATAAAAAGGATGCCTATTTCGGCTTCCCTGAGTCACTGTTTGTGCGTATCAACGGTTTGTTGCCGCGTCTGGTGGATGGTTCACTGGCCGCACAGAACCGCATTGCCAGAGCCTTTGCCAAAGGAGAGAAATAATCATGGGTTATAAAGTGAAAGGACGTTTTATGGCTGCGGCTATTGCTGCGTTTATGATGGTTGTGCCAGTCGGCACTGCCTCGGCTGATGAAGTTGCTGATGCCGTGCACGGGTTGCAGACCGAATGGGGTGTAGCCAACTACAAAACAGCAGAGAAGCAGAAAGAGGCCGTGTTCAAGGCACTGGTGGATAAAGCTGCGGCTCTGACTGCTGCGCACCCGCAGCGTGCGGAGCCGAAAATCTGGGAGGCGATTATCCGTGCCGGTTATGCCGGTGCGATGGGTGGCGTATCCTCCCTGTTTAATGCCATGCCGCAGATGGAGAAGGGGCGTGACCTGCTGCTGGAAGCGGAAAAAATTGATGCCAAAGCCATGAACGGCTCCGTGTATACCACGCTGGGCAGCTTCTACTACATGGTGCCCGGTGGTTTTATCGGTTTCGGTGATAAGGGGAAGGCGGCAGTTTATCTGAGCAAGGCCATTGAGCTGGCACCGGAAGACATGGATGCCAACTATTTCACCGGTGATTACTGGCTGGAGATGAAAAAGTATAAACAGGCGATTCCCTATCTGGAGAAGGTGGCAAGCCTGCCGGATGTAGCTGATCGTCCGCTCTATTCACAGGGGCGCAAGGCTGAAGCTGCGGCCAAGCTGGCTCAGGCCAAAGCCAAGGTCCATTGATATTCCGGGCTGTGCCGGTTGAGTTTGTTCAGCGTGGATTCGGGTGGCTTATGCCGCCCGTTTTCATCTGCGCTCCGGATGGGTGTTGCTTGGGCAGTGTGTCCTGTGGGCTGATGAGCGGGGAGAAGTGATGGGATCCTGGATGCGTGCTGTAACGGCCTGGCCGAAGCTGGTGATTACGCTGGTGGTGGGCACGACACTGTTGATTGGCTCGCAAATGGCCAATATGAAAATCGAAACGGACACCGCATCATTTATTCCGCCCGGTCATCAGGCGACACTGGATAATGAGCGCATGAAATCGATTTTCGGTACCCCCGACCTGCTCTGGATCGGTGTCTTCAATAACGGCGGCACGGTTTATCAGGCGAGTACCCTGAGCATGATTCGCGAACTGACTGAGAAAATACGCCTGTTGCCCGGTGTCGTGGATCAGGATGTCGTTTCGATTGCCACTGAGGATAATATCCGCGGCACGGCCGATGGCATGGAAGTCGAGCCATTTATGGCAGAGGTGCCGCAGAGTGCCGAACAGTTGGCCTCGTTGCAGCAACAGATCCATGATTTCGACCTGTTTGACGGTTTTATTATGGCCAAAGACGGAACGGCTGCCGCGATCCTTGTCGAGCTGGAGCCCAGGGCGCTGCTTGCCGGGCGCGGGCTGGATAAGTTCAAGGTTTATAGCAGTGTGCAGAAGCTGGTGGATGACACTGCCAGGGGGCGCCCGGAGCAGTTTCATGTCGCCGGCAAGCCGGTGCTGGAGTCCACCCTCGGCCTCTATATCACCGAGGATCTCGGGCTGATGATGCCGCTGGTCTTTATCGTGCTCTCGATCCTGCTTTTTTTCACCTACCGTTCCTTTCGTGGTGTTGTCCTTCCACTGTCGGTGGTGTCATTTTCCGTGCTGGGGGCGATGGGGTTGATGGCAGCACTCGGTGTACCGATGTATCCAACCACTACAACGGTGCCGGTGACGCTGATGGCCATCGGTGTGGCCGATGCCATTCATATACTCGGCAAATATTATGAGCTGGCTCTGCTGTATCCGGATAAGGAGCGCAGGCAGCTGGTATCTGAAACCATGGGTGAGATGTGGCGGCCTGTGGTGCTCACTTCGGTGACTACGGCAGTCGGTTTTCTCTCTTTTTTAACCATGGAGATGGTGCCGTTGCAGATGATGGGTGTTTTTGCTGCTGTAGGCATTATTTATGCGATGATTGTTTCACTGACACTGGTGCCGGCGATGCTGGTGTTGATGAAAGTACGTACCCCGAAAGCTCTGGCCGAGCGGGTAAGTCGTGGTCACGGGGTTGAGCGCAGCGGTCTGATTGCGGCAACGATGGCAAGTCTGGGCGAGTGGGTCGGTGCTCATGTCACTTCAACCCTGTTTCTGACCAGTGGCTTGATTTTTCTTTCGGCCTGGGCTGCATTAAATGTCTATGTCGATGACTCCTATGTCTCCAATTTCCGCAAGGATTCGGCCATTGTGGCGGCGGATCGGGAGATCAATAAACACTTTATCGGCTCCTATCAGTTTAATGTGATGCTCGAGGCCAAAGAGCAGGATGCCTTTTACAATCCTGAGCTGCTGCGGGCAGTCTGGGCTCTGCAGCAGCAGATGGAGACCAATCCCATAGTCGGGGGCACAATCAGTATTGTCGATTATATCCGCCGCATGAATCAGGTGATGCATGAGAACCGGCCGGAGATGGCTGCCATACCCGATTCCGCCGATCTGATTGCCCAGTATCTGCTGCTCTACTCTTTCTCGGGCGCACCGGATGATTTTGCCGATGTGGTTGACAGCCAGTATCGCACGGCCAATGTACGTCTGTTTATGACCAACGGTGTCTATTCAAACTATCATAAAATCGAGAAGGACCTGCATGAGCTGGCGGCTAAATATTTCGACCCGCTGGGGGTGAAATGGAGTATTACCGGCAACGGTCATATCTCCTATGTGCAGACCGCTATGATCACCAATAACCTGCGTTACAATATTATTGCCACCGTGGTGGCAGGGCAATCGCATTAAAACTGTTACTTTCCCATTAGCAGTTTTTCCAAATAATCATTATCCCATCCAGCTTTAAGCCTTCGATTCTTAATGCCGATTTTGGATGATGTATCGGCTTTGATCAGATTCAAAGCAATATGCCGAACCACTGCCATATTTGCCGCGCTATTTCCTTTTCGTGCACGGTTGGAATCTTCATCAAAAGCATAATCCAGCACCCAATGCAGATTGTTTTCAATACCCCAATGCGCCCGAACGATGTAACCAAGTCGTGAGGGAT
>MNWZ01000016.1 GCA_001871925.1 Zetaproteobacteria bacterium CG1_02_53_45 | reverse complement strand
GCCATAGTAATCATTCAGATGCTCTTCAATCCGGATAAGCTCAAGAATCATCACAAACTGCTGCTGCTTCTCAGTCAGCGGTCCAAGCTCTTCCTGTAGCCAGGGAAACAGCGATCCTTGAATTATTAGCCAGCTCTGTGATAATCCCTCTCGAAGATGATTCATCTTTGATCTCCTTTCTGGTTTGGTTGTCGTCGATGACTTACCCTACCAGAAGGGAGTTTTTTCGCCTCTTCTCAGAGGCTCAATTCAGCAGGATTGAAGACTTTTGCAAGAGGCTCCATTCTCTGACGTTTTTATCATATCAATGCCCATGTGTGATTAGTATACATTATTCTGCAAACCCTGCTGCGAATGATTTCCTCAGGCCGGGTGAGGAATAAATGAGGGGGCCGGCCGCTTTCACGAATAGATCCGGGAGCACCATTCAACGCAGTTGTTTATGCGTCTCCGGTACTGAGCGAAGGCAGGCGATGCGAGCTCCGGCTCAGTACCGCTTTTTCAGCCGGTTATTAACCGGTTTACATGGGGAATTGCTTGCTTATCTTCTTGCTCTGCTGTTGCTGGTCGCGGCCTGAGCCAGGCGACTGAAAAATCAGCGTCCGGAGTAGTGGTGGAGCGGAAAGTGTCTGAACGCAGTGCCGGCGACAGCCTCCCGGGAGTGGGATCGTCTGCCCTGGCTGACAACGGACAAGGCTTGACCCCATCTGTTTGTCGGGTGTTTCACTTCTGAATCACATCAAGCAACCTGAGAACAGAGCCGCAAGTGAAGTGTGATGCAACTCTGTTGACGAAGCGTGGGAAGTTCACGACGGCGCTGTTGTCGGCCTTGTCGGAGATGGTTCGCAATACAATACACGGGATTTTGTACTCGTATGCAACCTGAGCGACGGCTGCCCCCTCCATCTCCACGCACTTAAGATCGGGTATCTGCTCGCGGAGAGCCAGAGCGATGCTGTCGTCAGCAATAAACTGATCGCCACTTGCGATAGTGCCTGTGACCACCCGAGGTTTGGTGATTTGGAACTCATGAAGTGTGTCCGCATCGACATCAGCTTGCAGGTCTTCAGTCAGGTAGGTTTCTGCTGCACGCAGCGCAGCATCTGCATGGCGCGGTTCTGCCGTGAAGCGGGAGATGCCGAGCAGTGGGATCTCGTGCCGCTCTATGCCGGGAAGTGCGCTTGCATTCATATCGTGTTGGAGAAGTGTGTCGGCAACAACAATGTCTCCGATATTAAGGCTGGTATCCAGTGCTCCGGCGACACCGGTGAACACCAGACAGTTGACACCATAGCGCTCGATAAGGGTGGTGGCGGTCGACGATGCAGCCACTTTACCCCAGCGGGAAAACACGACCGTCACCTTTTTGCCACGCAGTTCACCGCTTATGTACTCGCGCATGCCCCGGGTTTCGCTCTGTGTGCACGACATATGCTGAAGAAGTTGTGATACCTCCTCGGTCATTGCCCCCATGATACCAATCTTCATGACCGGCTCTCCTTCTGTTGTTCGATTTTTCTGCCGGCTTTGTCTGCCCAGCCTTTCCGGGTGAAAAAAAAGGAGGCCGAATGGCCTCCTTTTTCACGGGATTGGAGAAGCTTAGTTCTTGGACTTGTCCACGATCTTGTTGATCCATGGCATCATCGCACGCAGTTTTTCACCGGTTACTTCGATCGGATGAGCTGCGTTGTTACGACGTGCTGCAGTCATGGATGCGTAGTTGGTTGCGCCTTCCAGGATGAACTGTTTGGCATATTCACCGGTCTGGATGTTGTGCAGGCACTCTTTCATCGCTTTGCGGGATTCAGCATTGATCACGCGTGGGCCGGTTACATACTCGCCATACTCCGCGTTGTTGGAGATAGAGTAGTTCATGTTGGCGATGCCGCCTTCATACATCAGGTCAACAATCAGCTTCAGTTCGTGCAGGCATTCGAAGTATGCCATTTCAGGTGCATATCCCGCTTCAGTCAGGGTTTCGAAACCGGCTTTAACCAGTTCAACCGCGCCACCGCAAAGAACAGCCTGTTCACCGAACAGATCGGTTTCGGTCTCGTCCTTGAATGTGGTCTCGATGATGCCGGTACGGCCGCCACCGATTGCAGATGCGTAAGAGAGGCAGAGTGCTTTTGCATCGCCGGTTGCATCCTGATGGATAGCGATCAGATCAGGGATGCCGCCGCCGCGTACAAATTCAGAGCGAACTGTGTGGCCCGGTGCTTTCGGTGCAATCATAACAACGTTCAGATCGGCACGTGGCACAACCTGGTTGTAGTGGATGGCAAAACCGTGAGCGAATGCAAGCGTTGCACCCTGTTTCAGGTTCGGTAGCAGCTCATCACGGTACAATACAGACTGGAACTCATCAGGAGTCAGTACCATGACGACATCTGCGCCGGCAACAGCATCAGCAACACCGCTTACTTTCAGCCCATGAGCTTCAGCTTTTGCAATAGAGGAAGAACCTGCGCGCAGGCCGACAGTTACATCTACGCCGGAATCCTTCAGATTGGTAGCATGCGCATGGCCCTGTGAACCGTAACCAATAATCGCTACTTTTTTACTCTTGATGATCGAAAGATCAGCGTCTTTATCATAATAGACGTTCAAAGCCATGGGGTTTTCTCCTGTACGTATGTTCTAAAAATTAAAGGCGGCGCAGCATATACGCATCCCTGACAAAATTCACCTGTTAATGCCGTCTGGTTTGTCACCGGGAACACAGAGGAATCTGAATGTGTGTTCTTCTGTGTTGAGTAGCTGGTGATTTAATCCTGACTGAAAACGCTGCCGACACCTTCATCGGTAAATATTTCCAGCAGCAGGGCATGCGGCACGCGCCCGTCAATGATGTGGGCTTTCTGTACGCCGCCGGCCACGGCATCGAGGCAGCAGGTGACCTTGGGAATCATGCCGCCGGCAATGGTGCCGTCGGCAATCAGGGCTCTGGTTTCCGAAGCGGTCAACTTGGAGCAGAGCTGTTTATCCTTATCCAGTACACCGGCAACGTCGGTCAGCAGAATCAGCTTGGCTGCTCCCAGTGCCTGCGCAATTGCACCGGCAACCAGATCAGCATTGATATTGTAGCTCTGGCCTTCATCCTTGTTGTAACCGACAGGTGCAATGACCGGCACGAAGCGGTCGGTGTCCAGCAGTTTCAGGATCTCGGGATTGATGGCGTGGACCTGGCCGACATGACCGAGATCGATAATTTCAGGCACATCCAGCTCGGGAGCATTTCTTTCAAATTTCATCTTGCGTGCACAGATCAGGCCGCCGTCCTTGCCGGAGAGGCCAATGGCTTTGCCGCCGGCTCGGTTGATGTTGCCGACAATCTCTTTATTCACCAGCCCGGCCAGTACCATTTCGACGATATCCATGGTTTCACTGTCGGTGACGCGCATGCCATCGATAAACTTCGCTTCCTTGCCGATTTTTTTCAGCAACTGACCGATTTGCGGGCCGCCGCCATGTACCACGACAGGATTGATGCCGACCTGTTTGAGCAGGGTGATATCCGAGGCGAAACTTGCTTTCAGATCCTCTTCAACCATGGCATTGCCGCCGTATTTAATCACGATGGTCTGGTCGGCAAAGCGCTGCAGGTAGGGCAGGGCCTCGACAAGCGTTGCGGCACGGGCTTCGCTGTGTTTCATCATTGACTCATCTCCTCAACGGGTACGGTTTTTCTCTGGTGGTTAGGGTCGCAGTCCAGTAAAACTGACCAGAGCCACATCAATCCACCGACAGCCAGGGTGATGCCGAGACTGAGCAGCAGGTGGTCATTATCAGGGTCATGCAGCTGCATGCCAAGCGGGATAAATACAATCAAACTGGTTCCGACGACTGCAAGCTGGGTCCAGGAGGCCGGCTGTCTGAACAGTACACTGGCCGCTCCCGGAATGGACATCAGGGCAAACAGGGTGACTACAATCCAGTGGTTTTCCTTGTTGACACTACTGAGGGCTGTCCAGATGCCGGAGGACTCTCCTGACAGGCTCTGCTCAATGGCTGCCCCCAGTATCAGTACAGTTACAGCTGATGTCGTCCAGAACAGCCAGCCCATCCATGCGTTTTTTCTGGCCAGATGATTCATCCAGGCGCCATTGCCGATAACATACATAAAACCGGCAAACGCCATACCCCACGGGGCTAGTGTAAAATCAATATTCATATTCCTACCTTTGTTCGTTAGTCAGCAAATCCTAACGGCTCTGATCAATTAAATCACCTGCATCTGCTTAGGGATACTGTCAAACGCCATCCTGCCTTATAAATGGGCTGTAGAGCCTAATTATTAGGCAATACACCGAGGTTGTCGAGCTATAAGTTTTGCTTAATCCCTTTATATACAACAAATATACATGATTTTCATCTTTGGCACAGCAGCTGCTATGTACTTGGCATGAGCGGATTAAGTCTGCATTTTTATAACAACAAAGGAGAGTAATATGGAGATGAAGAAAAAGTATTTGTCCATGATGATGGCAAGTTTAATGACAACGGGTATGGCTGTCACGACAGCTCAGGCAGAAGATGTCAGTGTATCCGGTGATATCGGTGTGGCTAGCCAGTACGTATGGCGCGGTTCTGTCCAGAAGGGGCAGCCAGCAGTTCAAGGTGATCTTGGCGTCTCTTATGAAGGTTTTTCTGCTTCATCGTGGTTCTCAAACTCATACGTGTCGACGGAACCTCAGTTTGCCGGCAAGGATGTGGTTGAGTTCGATTTCACGGCTGATTATTCCGGAAGCGTTGGTGACACCGGTTTGGGTTATTCAGTAGGCGGTATCTACTATACCTATCTTTACGATGCTCATTCCAACTTCATTGAAGCATACGCTGGTGTCTCTTATGACGCGGTCGTTTCACCTTCACTGACTGTTTATTATACAGCCAAGGGCGTGAACAGCGGTTTCTATGCCAAGGGTGATGTCTGGGTTGATCTGGGCCTTTCCACATCTGTAGCAGGCTTTGACCTGTCAGCTACAGCATCTTATGTGAACTGGAAAAATCTTGCATCACGTGCGGCGGTTGGTGGGCTGGATATGTATAAAGACGGTATCAGCCTGGTTCAGCTTGGCATTAGCAAGGATATCGAAGCTGGCTCAGTAACGATTACACCATCTATAGGCGCAAGTATTCCGGTTATCGGCAAATCAAGTGATGGCGAAAGGTACATCTATGGCGGAGCAGTGAAGAATGAATTCATCGCTTCAGTAAATGTCGCTTATTGATAATGGTTTCTAATCTCCCTGATTAGAAGAGGAAAGGGAGACGGCTGCAACCGTCTCCCGACCTCAAAGCCAACTACCTGAGAGAAACCTAAGGAGATGCACTATGAAAATGATTCGAGCCATTATCAAGCCGTTCAGGCTGGATGATGTGAAAGACAAACTGATTGAGATCGGTGTGACCGGTTTAACGGTTACTGAAGTACGCGGGCATGGTCGCCAGAAAGGCCATACCGAGCTGTACAGGGGCGCGGAATACAATGTTGATTTCGTACCTAAAACTGAAATTACTGTTGTGGTGACTGCTGAACAGGTCGATACGGTTGTGGAGGCCATAGTAGCGGCGGCACGTTCCGGGAAAGTGGGCGACGGTAAAATCTTCATTACCGACGTTTCGAAAGTAATTCGTATCCGCACCGGTGAAACCGATGTCGATGCACTGAGCTAAGGAGGATATTTAAAATGGAACAGTTATCAGGAGATATCCTGCAAACCAAATACGCACTCGACACCTTCTATTTTCTGGTGATGGGCGCTTTCGTCATGTGGATGGCCGCCGGCTTCTCGATGCTCGAGGCCGGTCTTGTCCGCTCCAAGAATACAGCCGAAATTCTTACCAAGAATATCGTGCTCTATTCAATTGCCTGTATCATGTACATGCTGGTTGGTTACAACATCATGTATGGCGATGCAATCTCATCACTGATTCCGGGTCTTAGTTTCGGGCTCGGCGGTGACAATGATGCGGCTGCAGTATTGGCCGGTGGTGAAGATGCACCTTACTACTCCAACCTGTCGGACTTCTTCTTCCAGGTAGTGTTTGTAGCTACGGCCATGTCCATCGTATCCGGTGCTGTTGCCGAACGTATGAAGCTGTGGGCTTTCTTTGCCTTTGCTATCGTGTTTACCGGTATTATCTATCCTGTCGAGGGTATGTGGAAATGGGGTGGCGGTTTCCTGGATCAGGCTGGATTCCTCGACTTTGCCGGTTCCGGTGTAGTTCATATGGCTGGTGCGGCTGCGGCTCTTGCCGGTGTGCTGTTGCTCGGTGCCCGTCAGGGTAAGTATGGCAAGGATGGCTCGATCAACGCTATTCCGGGTGCAAATCTGCCCATGGCAACGCTCGGTACCTTCATTCTGTGGATGGGCTGGTTCGGATTTAACGGCGGTTCCGAGTTGAAGGTATCCGATATTGCCGAAGCCAATGCAACCGCGATGGTGTTTGTGAACACCAACATGGCTGCAGCCGGTGGTTGTATTGCAGCGCTGCTGATTGCTCGTCTCTGGTTCGGCAAGGCTGATCTGACCATGGCACTCAATGGTGCACTGGCCGGTCTGGTATCTATTACAGCTGAGCCACTGACGCCTTCGCCTGAACTGGCTACACTGATCGGTGCTATTGGTGGTGCGCTGGTGGTTGCTTCTATCATTACACTTGATACTAAATTCAAGATTGATGATCCGGTGGGTGCAATTTCAGTGCATGGTGTGGTCGGAATCTGGGGTCTGCTGGCCGTGTGTCTGTCTAACCCTGATTCAACGCTGACGGCTCAGTTGCTCGGTATCGGTATGATCTTTGCCTGGGTATTTGCTACCAGCTTTGTGGTTTGGTTCATCATTAAGGCTATCGTCGGAATCCGTGTGTCGGAAGAAGAGGAATATGAAGGCCTGGATGTGGGCGAATGTGGTCTGGAAGCGTATCCGGAATTCACCCAGAGCAGGAGCTGATGGATTTGTAGAGGGTGTGACTAAAGTATCACCCGGTATGTACAATACACTTTCTGCAAATAGGTTGGGGGCGGTTTATCCGCTCCCAACTTTTATTTTTTTATAAAGGAGTTTATATGAAGCGTTCATCTGTGTTGTTGCATGCCTTGTCTCTGAATGATCGGATATTGGAGCCCAACCAGTTACCTGTGTCAGGCCATGTGTGGGCATATGATAAAACGGATGTCAGTCGTGAAGAGTTTGTCGGTAACTGCATGAGTATGCTCTCCCTGCTGGAGATTCAGGACGCCGAGATCAGTTGGGAAGACGATATCATGGCTTTTGATGTCAGTCGCCGTGGTCAACCGGTTACGGTCATTATTTCATTGCAGGATGATTCGCTGGCATCCGAGTATTTCTATTTCCTCGGTATTTGGGTGCGTTCCGTGTCCGCGCGCCTGTTTGACCGGGATTTGGCGGAGGCGTCTATCTGGGAAGATGAGGGGTTGCTCAAGCCTTCCATGAATTATTCTGTCAGCGTTGCAGCAGAGCCGCTGCAGTTGCCGGTTATGAAAGAAGCTGTTGGCGGAGAGCTGTTTGCCCAGCGCCTGTATGATGGCTCATTTTATCTGTGTGGTTTTACCGAGGCTTACCCATTGCCTTCCGGGGCATTTGTGATCTGTCCGGCAAGCCACGCTTCAAATCACTCGCGTCAGGAAGTTCGCCATGTGCTCTATTCATTGCGCAATCTGATGGGCTTGATGGCATGCGTGATGCATATTTATGATCGCATGGCTGCAAACGATTCGGTCAGCCGTATGTATGTCCAGTTGATGGGGGTGATGGAGAAGATGGATCAGTCGCACATTGCAGTTGCCGACTGGGATGCCTTGGTGCGTGAAAATGGCCGCATCTCGTTTGAACTGGCTTCTGAGATGATGTCCTGTAGTCATGTGGAAAATGAAGTACAGGGACTTCGCCGCTTGTTTGATGCCATTGTGACTGAACTGGGAGTCAGTGAGATGCAGGGGTTGCCCGCCTTGATCGCGCGCATGCAGGTGCCTTTCGACCTGATTACGGATATTTTCACCGACAGGTTTTATATGATTGAACGTTCTGAAAAACAGACCCGTATTCTGCAGCCATTGATGCATTCGCGCATGCTTGCGGGGCAGCAGGTGTTGCTGGAAAAACTGCTTTTAAGCCGGACTGATAAAGGAGACTGTATATGAAAATAATCACGGCGATTATCAAGCCGTTTAAGCTTGATGATGTCAAAGACGCCTTGCTGAAGGTGGGGGTCTCCGGCATGACTGTTGCTGCGGTCAGGGGACATACGCCAGAAGGGGCAGGCTGAGATCTACCGTGGAGCCGAGTACAGTGTAGACTTCTTGTCCAGAACACAGATAAAGGTTGTTGTGTGTCATGATCGGATTGATGAAGTGGTTGAAACGATCCGAATTGCAGCCTGCACGGAAAAAAAAATCGGTGATGGAAAGATATTTATCACGCCGATAGAACGTGTCGTGCGTATCCGTACCGGCGAATTAGATGAAGAAGCCTTATGAATTTAAATAACAACAACTAATCAGGGAGATTTGTAAAATGAATACAGCAGGATTTGATGTTTTTTTTCTCACCATGGGTGCAGCTATGGTGTTGGCGATGCATGCAGGCTTCGCTTTTCTGGAAGCGGGGACAGTGCGCAAAAAGAATCAGGTGAATGCACTGGTGCGAGTCATTACCGACTTCGGTTTTTCAACCATTGCCTATTTCTTTGTCGGGTTTTCGGTGGCTTACGGGATTAACTTTTTTGCGCCGGTCGCGGAGTTGAATCACCTTGCGGATATATCCAATGGCTACAAAATGGTGCACTTCTTCTTTTTGTTGACCTTTGCTGCAGCGATTCCGGCCATTATATCCGGCGGTATTACCGAACGTGTAAAATTCTGGCCCAATGCGCTGGCGAGTACGCTGCTGGTGGCTTTGGTTTACCCGCTTTTCGAAGGCATGATCTGGAATGGCAACTTCGGTTATCAGGCATGGCTTGAAGCTTCATTCGGTGCATCCTTCCATGATTTTGCAGGTTCTGTGGTGGTGCATGCTATGGGCGGTTTTCTGGCAATCGGGGCCGTGGTGCTGTTGGGCGCACGCAAGGGACGTTATTCACGTGATGGCCGCATGCTTGCCATCCTGCCATCAAACATCCCGTATCTGGCCCTCGGATCATGGATCCTCTGTGTCGGCTGGTTTGGTTTTAACGTGATGAGTGCCGGTACGGTGGCGGGTGCATCCGGGCTTGTCGCGATCAATTCGTTGCTGGCCATGGTGGGGGGGCTGGTCGCAGCCCTGATTGCCGGCAAAAATGATCCGGGTTTCGTGCATAACGGTGCGCTTGCAGGCCTGGTGGCGATCTGTGCCGGTTCGGATATCGTGCATCCGATCGGTGCGCTGACAATCGGTGCTGTAGCCGGTGTTGTGTTTGTCTTCGGGTTTGAGTTTGTCCAGATGAAGCTTAAGGTGGATGACGTGCTCGGTGTGATACCACTGCATGGTGTCTGTGGTGCCTGGGGCGGCATTGCTGCAGGAATCTTCGGAACAACTGCGATGGGCGGTGCCGGTGGTGTAACCTTGATGGCGCAGTTGGTAGGCACCCTGACCGGCGTGGCAATTGCGGTTGCCGGAGGATTTATTGTTTATGGCATTGTCAAGGCAACCATGGGGATCCGTTTGTCTGAAGAGCATGAATACATGGGCGCTGACCTTGCCATTCATAGCATCAGTGCAAATCCTGAACAGGATATGGCGAATCATTAAATAACCGGAAGCGGGCGGGGCCGACAGATGTTCGGCCCCGCTGCTTTATTGCACCTTGTGTTAAAATTGTCCAAAGGCTAGAACTCCACGCCATGCGCGCATTATCTGTTTTCTTACTGACACTTTTCATTTCATTTTCCTTACAGGCAGCAGAGTTTGATATTTATCAATCTACCTATAAACCGCTGCAGGTCGCTCTTGTGCTGGAGGCTGGTGAGGCCCCGGCAGTGAAGAAGAGTCTGGTTTATGGTGTGATTAAAAATGATCTGACATCCAGCCAGTCATTTACAACGATTGATCCGATGGCATTTCTCTCGTCCATGCAGGATAGCTGGGATAAGACCGAATACGGCGACTGGCGTATTATAGGCGCAGATATTCTTGCGCTGTGTAAATTAAGTGAAACCGCCACCGGTTGGCGGGCTGAAATCAAGGTGCTTGATCCGTTTCGCTCCAAGCTGCTGGTCAGTGTGGTTGTGGAAGGCAGTCCGGACGCCCTGCGTATGCTTGCCCATCGTATAGCTGACCAGATTTACACGGCGGCGTTGGGAATTCCGGGTTACTTTACCAGTCATATACTCTACGTTGAGAAACGCGGTGATTTTTCCGATCTCGTTTATATGGATCAGGATGGGGCCAATAATCAGAGCGTGGGCAAGAATTTCACCCTGCTGCTTTCGCCGGACTGGTCACCGGATAGTCAGCAGGTGGCGCTGAATACTTATGTGGGAAATCATCCCCGGCTTGAGTTTTTTAATCTGCGCAGTGGTGCCAGAACAGCGTTCAGCAACTTCAAGGGGTTAAACAGTACACCTGAATTTTCACCTGACGGGCGTTATGTGGCTGCGACACTCTCGCATACCGGCAATACCGATATTCATATCTATGATATCAAAACAGGTGCATGGAGCCGTTTTACCGATCATGCAGGGATTGATACCACGCCGACATGGTCACCGGATGGCAAATGGATTGCCTTTGTCAGCAACCGTTCCGGTCAGCCCCAGATTTACCGTAAAAAAGTTTCCGGCGGCAAGGTTGAGCTGGTCAGCACCAGCGGCAGTTACAACACGTCACCGGCCTGGTCTCCCATGGGTGACAGGATCGCCATGATTTCACTGAAACAATGGTCCTATGCTGTGGCAACGGTGCGCCCAGACGGTCAGGATATTCGCTATCTGGCCACGGGAAAACGCGTGGAGTCGCCTTCATGGTCCCCCAATGGCCAGATGCTGTTGTTTTCAGCCGAGCCGCAGGGCTCCAGGCGTCTGTATCGTGTGCCGAGCTGGGGAGGCAGGGTGGAGCCGATCACGCCACCTTCTATCGATGCTTCGGACGCGGCATGGTCACGCAACTGACCAGTTTTTAAGAATGCATGAACAAAAGCTGGAAAATGTCTGATAATAGACGATAATATCGACATCAAGGTTGACTGTGGAGATGTGAATGCCACTATACGACTAAACCGGATGTTTTAAGGGAGAAGTTAAATGGAAACTACACGTTCGAAAAAACAAATGATCCTGGTTGCCATGGCGGCAGCAGCACTGATGGTTGCTGGCTGTGCCAAGAAAACCGAGGTTACAACTGAGACAGCCAAGCCTGCAGAGCCTGCTACTGTGGAAACTGTAGCACCGGTAGAGGCTCCGACTGTGATGAAGCCATCCAGCAATGCAGTTTACTTTGCATTCGACCAGTCCGACCTGGATGCAGCTGCACGTGCAACACTGGACGGCTATGCTGCATGGCTGAATGCCAATGATATGGAAAATGTTACTGTAGAAGGCAACTGTGATGAACGCGGCAGCCGTGAGTATAATCTGGCGCTCGGCCAGCGTCGTGCTGACAGCGTACGTGATTACCTGACTACTGCAGGCGTGAGCAATGGCCGTATCGATACCGTATCTTTCGGTGAAGAGCGTCCTGTATGCAAGGGTTCCGGCGAAGCTTGCTGGGCTCAGAATCGCCGTGGTGACATTGTCGCCCGCTAAACAGTTCAGTCTGAACGCTAAGGGACGGCCATTGGTATTTCCAATGGCCGTTCTTTTGTTGTGCGGCAGTCTGTTGGGCGGTTGCGTCAACAATGACAAGAAAGTCACCTGGGAACAGGACAAGGATACGGTGATCCGCTCGGTTCACGATGTTAAGAAAAACCAGCAGAAGTCAGAAGCTGCTTTGCTTGAAACAGCGACAGCCCTGGATGCGCAACTCAAACAACTTTCTGAAGAAAATCAGAATCAGCAGCAACAGATTGATTCATTAATGGCCCAGATTAAAGCTATGCAGGCGGTCAGGAAGCCAGTTGCTCTTAAGGCTGCACCGGTTGCGGTGGCAAAAGCAACGCATGCGCAATCGCGCACTACGCAGGTAAAAGCACCGACTGCAGAATCTGTGCCCGTACCACCGCCGGTTGACTCTGCAGCAGAAGTGGAGGCTGAGAAGAATGCCTATACCGCTGCTTATCTGGCACTCAAAAGCGGCCGCTTTGATGAGGCGTCAACAGCCTTTAATACGCTGCTGGATAAATACCCCGCAGGTGAACATGCGGATCAGGCCTGGTACTGGCTTGGTGAAACCCGGTATGCACAACATGATTACGAGAGTGCGCTGCATGCGTTTAAATATGTGGCTGATCACTATGCGAACAGTGTAAAACGGGCAGCCGCGCTGTTGAAAATGGCCCAGATTTCCGAAGTTCTGAACAATCCTGACAGTGCCACCACATATTATAATCGTTTGATTAAAGAATATGCTGACTCTACACCGGCCGAGCAGGCCCGTGGCCGGCTTGCAGAAATGAATGCCAGGCCGGAAGTTGATCCTGGTGACAAGCCAGACGTGGAGAATCAGTAATCTCTGTTTTAAGGCTTCGTCTTCGTATTCATGAAATTTATGACAGTATCCAGGGTGAAAGCACACTGGCCGGTACACCGTGCACGTTTATCCGGCTGGCCGGTTGCCCGTTGCGCTGTGTCTATTGTGACACCACGCAGGCAATCCCGACCGATAGCGGTGAGTGGATGGATATGGATGCCATCATTGCAGAGGTGAAGCAGCGGGGGCGACCCTTGGTTCTGGTGACCGGTGGCGAACCGCTGGCCCAGAAGCAGTGTATAACGTTGCTCAAGCGACTCGCTGAGCTCGACTGCGCAGTGCAGCTGGAAACCTCAGGTGCATACCTGATTGATCAGGTGCCGGATGCTGTGCATCGTATTGTTGATATTAAAACACCCGGCAGCCTCGAAGTTGAGCGCAATCGTCTGGAAAACCTGGAGCTGTTGAGTGCCAATGATGAACTGAAATTTGTCATTACCAGTCGCAGTGATTACGAATGGTCACGGCATTTTATCAGTCAGTATAAACTTGAAAATTCTAAAGCGACCCTGTTGATGTCTCCCGCCTTCGGAGCGGTTGCGGCCGGTGATCTGTGTGCCTGGCTGCTGGCTGACAGGCTGCCGGTACGAATGCAACTGCAGTTGCATAAGGTGATCTGGGGCGCTGAAGCAACAGGAGTGTAAAGTCATGGCAGAGCAAAGCAGGGCAGTAGTGCTTTTATCCGGCGGTCTTGATTCCAGTACAGCACTGGCCTGGGCCATCAAAAGGCAGGGCTGGGATTGTCATACCGTCGCCTTCGATTATGGACAACGCCACAGGGTGGAGCTGGAATCCTCCGCACGTGTGGCAGCTTCTCTGGGGGTGACGGATCATCGCGTTATTCGCGTCGATATGCGCACCATCGGCCATTCATCTCTGACCTCCGATATGCCGGTTCCTAAAGACGAGGCGGAACAAGCCGGTGTTCCCACCACTTATGTGCCGGCCAGAAATCTTATTTTCCTCTCGCTCGCGGCAGGGCTTGCCGAAACGATTGCCGCCTCTTATCTGGTGATAGGGGCCAATGTGGTTGATTACTCCGGCTATCCGGATTGTCGGCCTGAGTTTCTCGAGGCCTTTGTGCAGGCGGCCCGCATCGGAACCAAGGCCGGTTGCGAGGGTAAAAAGCTCGAGGTCTCCGCGCCACTGATCACGCTTGGCAAAGATGAAATTATCAGCCTCGGGCTGGAGCTTGGTCTGGACTACGGCCTGACCAGTTCATGTTATGACCCGCACGCGGATGGCACTCCCTGTGGTCATTGCGACTCCTGTTTTTACCGGCGCCAGGGTTTTGAAAAACTGGGACAAAAAGACCCGCTGGTATATGCGGACATGTGAGTGGACTTCTGACCTTGGAAGTTGGGGAGCTCTCATCTAGAGTGCCCCGCCGCAGCAACAGGCTGCGCAGTTATTCAGGGGGATCAAAATGGCAATTCAACGTACACTATCAATTATTAAACCGGACGCCGTCGCTAAAAACGTTATCGGTGACATTATTCGTCGCTTTGAAGAAAACGGTCTTTCGGTCATTGCTACCAAAATGACACATCTCAGTGGTTCAGAAGCCGGTCGTTTTTATGCAGTACATGCAGCCCGCCCATTCTACGCTGATCTCTGCTCATTCATGAGCTCCGGCCCGATTCTGGCTATGTGCCTGGAAGGCAAAAATGCCGTCACACTGAATCGTCAGTTGATGGGCGCAACCAATCCGAAAGAAGCTGAAGCCGGTACCATCCGTGCCGACCATGCTGATTCCATCGATGCCAATGCTGTTCATGGTTCCGACTCCGCAGAAAATGCCGCCATCGAAATTGCCTTTTTCTTCTCCGAGCTGGACCTGCACAGTCGTTAATCGATCATATATATGAGTGATAACATTTCGGAAACCACCGGACAGCAACAGCCAAAAGCACAGCCTTCTGAGCAGATCCTCGTTCGTCGGGGCAAGCTTGAGGCCATGCGCGCACAGGGTGAAGCTTACCGCAACACCTGGCGTACCGACCATACGACTGCCGATATCTGTAGCCGCTTTGAAGCTGTCGAAACTGAGAAGCTGGAAGAGCTCTGCCATGAAGTAGCGATAGCAGGACGTATGCTTGCCCATCGTGTGATGGGTAAATCCAGCTTTATCAAGCTTCAGGATGGTACTGGACAAATTCAGCTGTTTGTCAGTCGTGATGCTGTCGGTGGTGCCGAAGTGTATAACCCGACCAAAAAGTGGGATCTTGGCGATATTATCGGTGTCAAAGGTACGCTGTTCCGCACCAATGCCGGTGAGTTGACAGTGAAAGTGTCGCATATTGAAATGGTTGCCAAGTGTCTGCGTCCGTTGCCTGAGAAATGGCATGGCCTGTCTGATGTTGAAACGCGTTACCGCCAGCGTTATGTCGATTTGATGGTGACGCCTGAATCGCGCGAAACCTTCAAGACACGCTCGAAAGTGGTTTCACTGCTGCGTCAGGGGCTGGAAGCTCGCGATTTCATCGAGGTGGAAACACCGATGCTGCAGACACAGGCCGGTGGTGCGGCAGCACGTCCTTTTGTCACGCATCACAATGCACTGGATATGGATCTGTTCCTGCGTATAGCGCCTGAACTGTATCTGAAGCGCTTGTTGGTGGGCGGTTTTGAGCGCGTGTTTGAAATCAACCGCAACTTCCGTAACGAAGGCCTTGATGCGACGCATAACCCTGAGTTTACCATGGTCGAGTTTTATCAGGCCTATGCCGATTTCAACGATGCCATGGATACCACTGAAGGCTTGATTCGCAGCATTGCCGATACGCTCGGTATTACCACCGTGGAGTGGGGCGGCGTGCAACTTGATTTGAGCCGGCCGTTTAAACGTATCAGGCTGGATGAGGCGGTATTCGAGAAGCGACCGGATGTGCGTGGGCATGTCCATGACAAGGCGCTGCTGGCCACGGTCTGTCTGCAGGTGATTCCTGACTTCAAACCGTTGATTACCTGGAAAGCGGGCCATTATCTGGTGGCGCTGTTTGAGGAGCTGGTTGAGTCCGGATTGGATCATCCGACATTTATTACCCATTATCCGGTTGATGTTTCACCGCTGGCGCGCCGTAACAACGATGAGCCGACCGTGACCGACCGTTTCGAACTGTTTGTCGCAGGCCGTGAAATGGCTAATGGTTTCTCCGAGTTGAATGATCCGGACGATCAGCGCGGTCGTCTGGTTGCCCAGGCGCTGGCCAAGGCTGCCGGTGACCCGGAGGCTGCCGGTGTGGACGAAGATTTTCTGCGTGCGCTTGAATTCGGCATGCCTCCTGCTGCAGGGGTCGGAATCGGGGTGGATCGACTGGTCATGATGCTGACAGGCAGCCAGACTATTCGTGATGTGTTGCTGTTTCCTCACATGAGGCCGGAGTAACTCCCTCACAGGGAGAACTGTTATGTTAGTGAAAACTGTTATGGTCACCAAAGCAGTGACGGCTCATCAAGATGAGCCCGTTGCCGTTGTGCTTGACCGTATGCGGGAGTCCGGATTGCGCATGATTCCGGTGATCAATGCTGACCGCAATGTGGTTGGCGTGATTTCAACCTATACGGTGCTGGAAAAGGTGGTACCCAGTTATATTGTCAGTGGCGATCTGCATCAGATCTCCTATGCGCCGGATATGGGTATCCTCAGGCGTAATTATGACGAGATTGCCGGTATCAAAGCGTCAGAAATCATGGATGAAAAGCCGCTGACAGTGCATCAAGATGAGTCACTGCTCTCTGTCACTGCGGCCATGATCACCTATACCAAACATGAATATGCGGTGGTGATTGACGAACAGCATCATCTGCTCGGTATTGTGTCGGCAGGTGATATTCTTGACCGGTTAAAGCGTAAGGCTCAGGGCGGTGATGATGCATAACGGCGGAGAACATATCACATCGGTAATTTTTGGTCTGGACCCAACCTGGCTTGCAGTCTCCATTCTGCTGGTGGTTTACGCTTTAATTATGATGGAACGTTTTAACCGCGCTGTCCTTTCCCTGCTCGGTGCAGGGCTGATGATCCTCTGTGGTGTGCTGACCCAGCAGCAGGCTCTGGCCGGTGTTGATTTCAATACCATTGGTCTGCTGACCGGTATGATGGTGATTGTGGCCATCAGCCAGAAAACAGGTATGTTCCAGTATGTGGCCATCAAAGCTGCCAAAAGTGTGAAGGGCAGTCCGTGGGGCATTCTGGTGATGCTATCGGTTGTGACAGCCGTCTTTTCCGCTTTTCTGGATAATGTCACCACAGTGCTGTTGATTGCACCGGTTACCCTGCTGATTACCGATGCGCTCGGTGTGCGACCTTACCCCTACCTGTTTGCCCAGATTCTCGCCTCCAATATCGGCGGCACTGCCACCCTGATCGGCGATCCGCCGAATATCATGATCGGCTCGGCAGCCAATCTCAGCTTTTATGATTTCCTCGTTAACCTGACGCCCATCACGCCGGTAATTTTTGCCGTCATACTGCTGGCCATCTGGTTTATGTTCGGTCGCGACCTGCACGCCAGCGATGAGCATAAGGCGCTGGTGATGCGCTTTGATGAAAATGAGGCGATCAAGAATGTGCCGCTGTTGAAGAAATGCCTATCCGTACTATTTCTGGTGATTGCCGGCTTTACGGTTGCCCACAGTTTCCATCTGGAGCCGGCTTCGATTGCCATGTTCGGTGCGGCAGTGCTGTTGTTGTTGCAAACGCTCGGGCAACCGCTGCACGAGAAGGATCACGCCTATGAAGGCATCATGGCCGAAGTGGAGTGGACCACGATCTTCTTCTTTGTCGGTCTGTTTATTGTCGTAACGGGTGTGGAACATACCGGTGTGATTGAAATGCTGGCAAACAAAACGCTGGAGCTGACCGGTGGTGATTTTAATGCCACGGCTGCAGCAATCCTGTGGGTTTCCGCCATTGCATCAGCCCTGATTGATAATATTCCCTTCGTGGCGACCATGATCCCGCTGATTCACAGTATGGCGCCGACATTTGGCGGACCGGAAGCGCTGGTGCCGCTGTGGTGGGCGCTGGCACTGGGTGCCTGCCTTGGCGGTAACGGCTCCCTGATTGGCGCATCAGCCAATCTGATTGTAGCCGGGTTTGCGCAACGGGCAGGCCATCCAATCATGTTTCTGGTGTTCATGAAACATGCCTTTGGATTGATGCTGCTTTCTATCGTCATTTCGCATCTCTATCTGTATTTTCGTTATCTTAGCTGATCGCTCATCCATGAGAGGGCAGATGTATTCATATTCACTTATTACAGTGGCACAAGGGGCGTAGTCAGGATGTTTTTTCGCTCATTTGAATGGATGCTTGCACGCCGTTACCTGCGCTCGCGGCGCAGTGAGAAGTTTGTTTCGCTGATCAGCTGGAGCTCCGGTATCGGTATTGCCATTGGTGTGATGACGCTGATCGTGGTGCTCTCCGTGATGAACGGCGCAGCGGTTGAAATCAGGGATAAGCTGCTCGGGTTTTCCTCTCATGTTGATGTGCAGGGACCGGGTGACATATTGACCGGCTGGCAGCCATGGTTGCAGCAGTCCGAAGCGTTGCCCGGCGTCAAAAGAGCAGCGCCCTATATTCAGGTTCAGGTATTGGCTTCATTCGGTTCACGCGCATTCGGCGCGCTGCTCAAGGGCATTGACGCCACACGCAGTGACGATATTGCAGCCCATGTGATCAAAGGCCGTTTTGTCAGTGATGCGGGTAATCCCTTTGAAGTGGTGATGGGCAAAACACTGGCCAGAAAGCTGGGGCTGGATGTCGGTGACAGTGTGCGCCTGATGTCGCCAAGCGGTGGTATCAGTCCGTCCGGTGCTTCACCGCGTATGCGGGCATTTGAACTGGTCGGCATCTTTGATTCCGGCTTTCACGAATACGACATCGGCGTGATTATCACACCGTTGTCGGCGGTGCAGCGTCTCACCCGTATGGGTGATGCCGTGTCCGGTATTGAACTGTTCCTTGATGATCGCGACAAGGCGACCGAAGTGGCACAGCTGGCACGCCTGGCTCTGCCTGCCGGTGCATGGGTAACCGACTGGCAGCAACGCCATCGTGCATTTTTTAATGCGCTGAAAACCGAGCGCGTGGCCATGGGTGTTATCCTGTCTCTGATTATTATGGTGGCTGTATTCAATATGGTGGCGTCCCTGGTGATGGTGGTCATGGAGCGGCGCAAAGAGATTGCCATTTTAAAGACGGTCGGTGCCACACACAGTTCCGTCATGCGCGTATTTTTGTTGATGGGCATGATGCTTTCCGGTGTCGGCACACTGCTGGGCACACTGCTGGGGCTGCTGTTGGCGTGGAAGCTTGATCCGCTGCTGGCCTGGATTGAAACCGTGCTGGGTGTGAAGTTCATGTCCGGCGAAGTCTATTTTATCGATCATGTACCCTCGGTAATTGACCCTTCTTCGATCATTTCGATTGTGGTCGCCAGTCTGATTATGGGGCTGCTTGCTACATTTTATCCGGCCTGGCGCGCAGCCAGTGTGCCGCCGGCCGAGGCTTTGAGATATGAGTAAATCGTTACTGAACGTCAGTAATCTGTGTAAGGGTTTTGATGCCCCTGACGGACGTCTGGAGATTCTGCGGGCGGTTGAATTTGATCTGCTTGAAGGGGAGTTTCTGGCCATTGTCGGCGAATCCGGCAGCGGCAAGTCCACAATGCTGCAGGTGCTTGGCACGCTGGAGCGCCCGGATAGCGGTGAAATCCGGCTGGCCGGTGAGTCGATTGAGAATCTGGGTTCTAACAAACAGGCGCAGCTGCGCAATGAAAAAATCGGTTTTGTTTATCAGGCCCACCATCTGATTCCTGAACTGACTGCGCTGGAAAATGTCATACTGCCTCTGATGGTGAAGGGTGTGGCTACTGATCAGGCAAACAGGCGCGGCATGGAGTTGCTTGAACGGTTGGGGTTGGCCAAGCGGGCGAAGCATACACCGGCCAAGTTGTCCGGTGGTGAGGCGCAGCGCGTCGCTGTGGCCAGAGCGCTTGCTGCAAAACCCCGGCTGCTGCTGGCGGATGAGCCGACCGGTAATCTGGATGAACGCACCGCCCATGAGGTGTTTGAACTGTTGCAGCAGCTGTGCAGGGAAGAGAATGCCGCAGTGGTGATGGTGACGCACAGCAGGGCTTTGGCCAAAGCCTGCGATCGTATGTTGTGTCTGCATGAAGGTCAGCTGATTTCGGCATAACCCTGTTCACCCGATTTTGAAGCAACAGGGCATGCATGCCGCTTACCGATTACCGATTACATCTGTTTATTACGTCACATGAATCTCAAAAAAGCTTTGACAGATTAAGGGCTTCTGCTAATGTTCATAAGCTGTTTCTAGCGTGGGATGGCGACAAGTTGTTTGATTCCGGTTTAGAGGGTGAGGGAAGTGACCAAAGCTGAGATAGCTAAAATCGTTCATGAACGTGTCGGATTGACCAAAAAAGAGTCAGCCGAGATTGTTGAGTCCGTTCTTGGTGTTATTCGTAACTCCCTCGAGCAGGGTGACAATGTGAAGCTGTCCGGCTTTGGTCATTTTATTGTGCGTCAAAAACATGCGCGTCGTGGCAGGAATCCCAAGACAGGTTCTGATATCACCATCGAGCCGCGTTCCGTGGTGACGTTCCGCGCCAGCCCACTGTTGAAGAATAAACTGGTTGAAGGTGGTAAATGAGTTCGGTTGAAGCGCTGACCAAAGCCGGCTTGCCGGTTCCGGCCTTACCCGACAAACTTTTTTTCTCCATTCGTGAGGTCAGTGATATCTGCGGTGTTGAGCCGCATGTGTTACGCTACTGGGAAACCGAGTTCAAACATATCAAGCCGGTCAAAAAGACCGGTAATCGTCGTTTCTACCGCCATCGTGATGTTTATGCCGTGCTGCAGATTAAACATCTGCTGTATGATCTGAACTTCACCATTCGCGGTGCCAAGAAGCGTCTGCTTAACGATGACCTGGAAGATATCGTCGAGCAGAAGGACAGTCAGACCCAGCTTCGCCAGATCAAAGAGGAATTGAGCGCAATTTATAAACTGCTCGATTAACTGTTGCACCCGGGCTGCTGAAACAACAATCACAACTATCATTATTGATTCAATTCAGTATGCTTCATCGCCCATGAATCGGGACGTAGCGCAGTCTGGTAGCGCACACGGCTGGGGGCCGTGTGGTCGGAGGTTCGAATCCTCTCGTCCCGACCATTTTTTTTCTACAATCATGGAGATACCGCTGATGCAATCGCATACCATCCTCGCAAATGAGCGCCCCAGGCAGCGCATGGTGTCTGAGCAACTGATTGCGAGGGGGGTCACTGACCAGCGTGTACTCGATGCGATGTTATCGGTGCCAAGGCATTTGTTTGTAGATTCCGCTCTGGCTTCCCGTGCCTATCATGATTGTGCACTGCCCATTGGTTCCGGCCAGACTATTTCCCAGCCCTATATGGTCGCCCGCATGTCCCAGTTGCTGGAGTTGCAGGGGCAAGAACGCGTACTGGAGATCGGTACCGGTTGCGGCTATCAAACGGCCGTACTCTCACGCCTGTGCCGCAGGGTTTACAGCATTGAGCGTATCGAATCCCTGCATGAACGGGCACGCAAAAACCTGCGCGCGGCGCGTCATGCCAACGTCATGCTGAAATGCGCCGACGGTCGCCTGGGCTGGGAAGAATATGCACCCTATGATGCGATTATCGTCACAGCCGGCGGCTTTGCTTCTGATGTATGGTTGGAACAGTTGAAGCCCGGCGGTGTGCTGCTGTTGCCTGAAGGTGAGGGTGGAGTACACCGGTTGGTGAAGCGGCGTAAACTCAATAACGGTTATTCAGAGGAGTATTTCGATGCCTGCACGTTCGTACCTCTGCTTGAAGGAGTGAACCATTACTGATGGAGATCTGAACGAGCCACGTATCTCCTGGCTGCGGCGCCTGTATCAATGGACGCTGGCCTGGGCGGATCACCCGCATGCTACCAGGGCACTGTTTCTGATTGCAGTCATAGAAGCCAGTGTGTTTCCGATTCCACCGGATGTGCTGCTGTTGATTATGTCGATGAGCAGTCCGACCAGCGCTTTTCGTCTTGCTGCCATTACGACCGCAGGATCAATGCTGGGGGCCGCCATCGGTTATACCATTGGCATGTTTCTGTTCGCAACTGTGGCCCAGCCGGTGCTGGAGTTTTACCACGCTACGGAAACCTTCAATCATGTGCAGGAGTTGTTTCAGGAGCATGGCATCTGGGTTGTCGCCATCGCCGGTTTTTCGCCGATTCCTTTTAAAATTATCACCATCGCATCCGGCGCATTCGGCATGTCATTTGTACCATTTATATTCACTTCTCTGGCTTCACGCGGTGCGCGTTTTTTTCTGGAAGCTGCACTGATGTACTGGGGTGGCGACAAGCTGCGTCATTGGGTTGAAAAACATTTTGAACTGCTGACGGTGGCTGTAACGGTGGCTGTCATTGGAGGGTTTGCCCTGCTATGGCTCTGATGGTCCGGCGGCTGCTCTGCCTGTTGCTGTTGCTGGCGGTTGCCGGCTGTTACAGCACACCGGTACCGCGCAGTAAGCCGGTCATCAAACCGGGTGCCTCCAAACCCGTCGGTAGAAGTGGTGCACCAGCTGCTTCAGGCTCAGCAGCCCGTAGCAGTGAACCGGTGATCCGTTATGTCCGGCCCAATGACACACTCTACAGTATCGGCAAGAAGTTCGGGGTGGATTACAGGCTGATTGCCATGCGTAATCGCATAGAATATCCCTACAGTATTTTTGTCGGCCAGCCTCTGTATATTGATCGCTGGGCTCCCAAAGGGGGCTATGATGCGACTGCTGACAAGATCAAAAAAGCCAGTGCTGCTCCCCGGCCGCAGGTAAAAAAAACGGTAGAAAAAAAGCCTGCTGCCCAGGCGGCTCACAAATCAAAAGCGACCGGCGGAGGCAAGCTGCTCTGGCCTTTGCGCGGTAAAGTGACCAGTCGCTTTGGCCGCAGAGGCAGTCGTATGCATGATGGTATTGATATCAGCGGTAAAGAGGGGACACCGGTCCATGCTGCATCATCCGGCGTGGTGGTCTACTCGGATCATCGCCTCAGCGGTTATGGAAATCTGGTGATTATCAGACACGGCAACAACCTGTTTACCGCCTACGGACACAACCAGCGCAACCTTGTGAAAAAGGGGCAGAAGGTTCATTCGGGTGATGTGATTGCCAGAGTGGGGCAGACGGGCCGTGCCAGTGGGCCGCATCTACATTTTGAGGTCAGGCAGGGTAGTGTGGCGGTTGACCCGCTTGCCTATTTACCCCACTGATGAGATAGTCGCGGATAAGGGCCGGCATGGTTTTCCTGCCAAAACAAACAGAGTCCGGTACAGGGGCCAATGAGTAAAATTCACAGTCTTGAACCGATGGCGATGTACATGCGGGAAATTTCCCGTTATGAATTGCTGTCCGCTCAGGAAGAGGTCGATCTCTCTAAGCTGATAGCCGCCGGTGATGAACAGGCGCGTCAGCAGATGATCCAGACCAATTTGCGTCTGGTGGTGAAAATTTCCCGTCGTTATATGAATCGTGGCATGGTGCTGTCCGATTTGATTGAAGAGGGTAATCTGGGGTTGATGCGTGCGGTCGAGAAGTTTGATGCATCACACGGTTGCCGTTTTTCCACTTATGCGACCTGGTGGATCAGGCAGGCCGTGGAGCGCGCTATCATGAACCAGTCGCGCACTATTCGTCTGCCGGTACATATCGCCAAGGAATATAACGCTGTGCTTAACTGCTTTAATCAGCTGCGCAGCACACTCGGGCGGGAGCCTGATGAGCTGGAGATTGCCGAGGCTCTGGGGATTCCGCTGGAGAGGGTGCAGAGCCTGCTTCGAAGTGCTGTGACCACTGAAAGTGCCGATGCCATGTTGCACGAAGATGGCGATTTCACTATTTACGATGTGACCGAAGATGAATCGGCCAGTCAGCCAGGCGAACGCATGGAACATCACACGCGTGATGAGATGCTGAATAGATGGATGGACGGGCTCTCCGCCAAGGAGCGCGAAGTGGTGCGTCTGCGTTATGGCCTGGGGCTCGATGATGATCCGTGGACGCTGGAGGCTATCGGTGAGCACATGGATGTGACGCGCGAGCGTGTCCGCCAGATTCAGGTGGCGGCTTTGCAGAAGCTGCGCCGTATGGTGGAGCATGAAGATGTCAGTTTTGAGGAGATCATCTGATGGGTAAATCAGTCGTTCGCTGGCAGGATTTTATTCGGGATGTGCCGGATTTTCCCAAACCGGGTATCCTGTTTAAAGATATCACGCCGATGCTGGCCGATGGTCAGTCTTTTGCCGCTGTCATAGAAGAGATGGCAGCGCTGGTCGGTCCTGAAGTGGATACCATTGTCGGTGTGGAGTCACGCGGTTTTATTTTCGGTGCTGCTCTGGCGCAAAAGCTGGGGCTGGGGCTGGTGACTGTACGTAAACCCGGCAAGTTGCCGGCGCAAACACACAGTGTTGAATATGAGCTGGAATATGGCATGGATCGGCTGGAGATTCACAGGGATGCGCTCAGTGCCGGGCATCATGTGGTCATTGTTGATGATCTGCTGGCAACCGGCGGCACAGCCTCTGCAACGGTAGAACTGGCGCATAAACTGGGGGCAACAGTTGCTGCCTGCCTGTTTGTCATAGAGCTTGATTTCCTGCAGGGGCGCAAGGCATTGCCGGAGATCAATGTTTACAGTTTGTTGCACTGTGACTAATACAGGTATTTCACCGATCCTGAAAATCAGACAGGGCATCAGTCGTGAAGAGTCTCAGTGTCATCATTTCACAGGGTCTGACCAGTGCGGATCACTGCATTTTCATGGTTTTTCCTCTGTGTACTCTGCGTCCTCTGCGGTGAGATGATTTTCAGGTTGTTTGAGGTTGAAAAAGAGTGTGTTTAACCGTGCAGTTCCGTATGGTTGACGCTATGATTCAACCCGCTTTCGCCCTCGTAGCTCAGCAGGATAGAGCGGTCGCCTCCTAAGCGACAGGCCGTGCGTTCGAATCGCGCCGAGGGCACCAGTTTTAATTGAACAAAAGAGGCTTGATACATGGACCAGATACCGAATTCTTCTATACCAGTACTGATTGAAGATGAGATGAAGCGCTCCTATCTCGATTACGCCATGAGTGTGATCGTGGGACGTGCTTTACCGGATGCCCGCGATGGCCTCAAGCCGGTGCATCGCCGTATTCTCTACGCCATGCAGGATCTGGGTTGTACGCATGACAAGCCGTTCAAGAAGTCGGCGCGTGTGGTCGGTGATGTGATCGGTAAATACCATCCGCATGGTGATACAGCCGTGTATGATGCCATGGTACGTATGGCCCAGCCCTGGAGCATGCGCCATTTGCTGGTGGATGGTCAGGGTAACTTCGGTTCGGTCGATGGTGATTCTCCGGCTGCCATGCGTTATACCGAAGCGCGTATGAGCCGCGTAGCTGCCGAGCTACTGGCTGATATAGACAAGGATACCGTCGATTTCGCGCCCAACTACGATGAGTCGCTGAAAGAGCCGAAGGTATTGCCGGCCAAATATCCCAACCTGCTGATTAACGGTTCCCAGGGTATTGCCGTAGGTATGGCAACCAATATTCCGCCGCATAATCTGGTTGAAACCATCAATGCGGCGATTGCACTGGTTGCCAATCCCGATATAGATGATGATGAACTGATGCAGATAATGCCCGGCCCAGATTTCCCTACCGGCGGTTTTATCTATGGCCGCCAGGGTATCCGCGAAGCGTTTATGACCGGTCGTGGCTCTGTCACCATGCGTGCCAAGGCGCTGATCGAGGTGAATCCGAAAACCAAACGCGAATCGATTATTATTGCCGAGTTGCCGTATCAGGTGAACAAGGCCAACCTGATTGAGAATATTGCCCATCTGGTACGCGACAAAAAGATCGAAGGCATCTCCGATTTGCGCGATGAGTCGGACCGCGACGGGATGCGCATCGCAATCGAACTGAAGAAGGGTGAGATTCCCGAAGTTGTTCTGAATAATCTCTACAAACAGACCCAGCTGCAGTGCAATTTCAGCTGTAATATGCTCTCGCTCATTGATGGGCAGCCTAAGCTGTGCGGTGTGACTGAACTGCTGCTGCATTTTCTGGATCACCGCCGTCAGGTTGTGACCCGTCGCTGCCTGTTTGATCTGGCCAAAGCGGAAGCCCGCGCCCATATCCTTGAAGGTTTGCTGATTGCGCTGGATAACATCGATGAAGTGATCAAGCTGATTCGGGCAAGCGCGACTCCGGCTGAAGCCAAGAGCGGACTGATGGCCCATTTCGGTCTCTCAGAGCTGCAGTCGCAGGCCATTCTGGATATGCGTCTGCATCGTCTGACCGGGCTGGAACGGGACAAGATTCAGGCTGAATATAATGAATTGCAGAAGCTGATCGCGCATCTGAAAGCGATTCTGGCTGATGAGAAGCTGCTGATGGGCGTGATTGTTGAAGAGCTCGAGCAGGTGCGTGATAAATACGGTGATCCGCGCCGATCCATCATTATGGATGAAACGGCGGAACTCTCCGTTGAAGATCTGATTACCGAAGAGGATATGGTCGTGACCATTTCCAATGAGGGTTATATCAAGCGTAATGCGGCCTCTCACTATCGTGCCCAGCGCCGTGGCGGCAAGGGTAAAACAGCCATGGCCACCAAGGATGAGGACTTTGTCACCCAGTTGATGGTGGCTTCCACGCATGATTACCTGCTCTTCTTCTCCGATCGCGGCCGTGTGTTCCGCAAGAAGGTCTATGAAGTGCCGCAGGCAGGTACGACGGCGCGCGGCAAGGCGCTGGTTAATCTGCTGCCGGTAGAGAAGGACGAGAAGATTTCCGTCACTCTGGCGGTGCGCGAGTTCGGCGAAAACGAATATATTATCATGGCCACCAAGAACGGCGTGATCAAGAAGACCAAGCTCACCGAATACAAGAATATCCGCACCAACGGCATTATCGCCATCAATATTGATGATGAGGACGACCTGATCAGTGCGGTGGTTTCCAACGGCGATCAGGATGTGATGCTCTGCTCAAGCAACGGCAAGGCGATCCGTTTTGCAGAAAGCGATGCGCGTCCAATGGGTCGCAGCACACGCGGTGTAACCGGTATGCGTATGCCTGAAGGTGATCGTCTGATTTCGATGACGCTGGTCAACGATGAGGCAAGCCTGCTGGCTGTTTCCGAGAACGGTTTCGGCAAGCGTACTTCGGTAGCCGAATACAATGTACAGAAACGCGGCGGTCAGGGTGTGTTTACGCTGAAAACCGGCGGCCGCAACGGTGCCATGATCGCAGCGCTGCTGGTGATTGACGGTGATCAGGTGATGATGATGACCGATACCGGCCGCCTGGTACGTATCAAGCTCGATACTGTGTCGATTATCGGACGCAACACGCAGGGCGTGAAGCTGTTCGGTGTTGAGGGTAAGGAACGCGTCATCGGTGCCGTGCGTGTGGTTGACCGCGCCGATGAAGAGGATGACGAGTATCTGGACGATGAAGGTCTGGATGGTGAAGGTCTGGATAAGCCAGAGACTGAGGATGGAGCGGAAGAGGCATGATCGACAGGCAGGCACTGCGCAGGGAATTTGATGTATTACAGGCGGCTATCGGTCGCCGTGGTGAAGCGGTAATCGGGCAGGGCAGTGCCTGGGCAAGGGTGGCTGAACTCGATGCCCGCCAGCGCGAACTGAAAACCGAGTCGGAAGGCTTGCAGGCAGAGCGCAACCGCGTTTCCAAGCTGATCGGCATGAAGAAGGGTAAAGGTGAAGATGCATCTGCGGAGCTTGCAGCCATGGGTGAAGTGTCACGCCGTTCCAAGGAGCTCGACACGCTGGCAAAAGAGGCTGAAACCGAATTCGCCGCAGCATTGCTGGAGATTCCCAATCCCCTGCACGATTCCGTGCCGGATGGTGAATCCGAAGATGATAATGTTGAGTTGCGTCGCTGGGGCACACCGCGCACCGATGAGGTGCCGCCGCACTGGGATATCGGCACGGATCTGGGTATCCTCGATTTTGAAGCCGGAGCAACACTTGCCGGAAGCCGTTTCACCGTGATCAAGGGGGCGGCAGCACGTATGGAGCGCGCCCTGATGCAGTTTATGCTCGATCTGCATGCCGACAAACACGGCTATGAAGAGGTCTGGGTACCGGCCATTGCCAACAGCAAGACCATGACCGGCACCGGGCAGCTGCCGAAGTTTGCCGATGATCTGTACAAGCTGGAGGGAGAAGATGCCTATCTGATTCCGACAGCTGAAGTGCCGGTGACCAATCTCTATCAGGATAAAATCCTCGATATTTCTGACTTACCCAAACGTCATTGTGCTTACACCCCCTGTTTCCGTCGCGAGGCCGGTTCTGCCGGAAGGGATGAGCGCGGTATTATCCGCCAGCATCAGTTCGACAAGGTGGAGTTGGTGCATATCACCACGCCGGAGCGCGCTTTGTCTGATCTCGATGAGCTGGTCAGCCATGCCGAAGCGGTACTGGAAGCACTGGAGCTACCATATCGCACCATGCAGTTATGCACAGCCGATGTCGGTTTTTCCTCACAGCTGACCTTCGATCTGGAAGTCTGGTTGCCGAGTCAGAACTGCTATCGCGAGATTTCATCCTGCTCCTCCTTCGGCCAGTTCCAGGGAAGGCGCGCCGGTATCCGCTACAGGGAAGAGGGGGGTAAGCCGCAACCGGTCGCAACCCTGAACGGTTCCGGACTCGCCATCGGGCGTACGCTGGTGGCTATTCTGGAGAACTACTGGCAGGCCGATGGTTCGGTCGCTGTTCCAAAAGTACTGCAGCCGTATATGGGCGGAATGGAATTTATTAAAGCCTGAAAATATCATCTAAAACAATGAGTTAAAACCATGATCTAAAGTGATAAAACACCCTGTTTCGGCAGGGTGTTTTTGTTTTTATGCCGGACAATGGCTTTTAAATTCTGCCGAGGTCGTGGTTCAAAGTAGACTTGACCCCATGCCGCATTTATTCGTTTTCATCAACTTCAGAGATTTCGATGCGGGTCTGGAGTAGTTGATTTCTTGCTGGCAGGTATGTGTACCGATCATGGTTGAAATGATAATCTCCCTGATCGTTTCAGATGCGGAGAGGCCGGCCTGATCTGCCATCTTCTGAATGTCCTCTTTCATCTTGCGGGGAACCCACACCTTCAGGTCCTCGGTGTTTTTTCCCATATCTGCCATGATATTCGGCTCTTTTGGCTCATGGATTGAGTACAAGTCCGGTTGATTCAACTGGTACTGCTTTTCATTGTTTTCGTACATGCCCAGCCAGTCATAGCGGCCATAGAGATAGGTAAAGAGCGTCTGGCGAATCAGATCGGAACGGGTGGTGTTGAGCAGGCTGCAGGTTTCATCAAGCATGGTTCCCATCAGTTCAGGCAGCCAGATTTTCAGGGCGATATCACCGTCTTCCAGCAGGGGGGCGTAATCCCGGTCAGTGCCGGTGATGTGGTCAGTGCGTTCTTCTTGAGGTTCTGATACCGGGTTTTTAGCCGGACGCCCTCTGCGTCGCAGGATCGTTTCGAAGATGTCCATAAATGTTCCCCTCCAATTCAACTTGAGTTGACTCAACGCAATCGTAACCTTTGTGTCCACACGATCAAAGTGGTGAAGTGACAAGGCGGTTTCAGCATGGAAAAAAGATTGGTTTATAGCGTGGGTCACTTGTCACTGAACAAGGTGGTGTCAGGGGGGCAGACCGGTGTTGACCGTGCCGCCCTTGATGCGGCAATGGCGGTAAACCTGCCTGTAGGTGGCTGGTGTCCCAAGGGGCGCCTGGCTCTGGATGGAGAGATTCCGGCTAAATACCCGCTGACTGAAACGCGCGGGAAATCTTATCAGACGAGAACGAAATGGAATGTGCGTGATTCCGATGCCACGCTGATTATCTGCCGGGATGAGCCGGGCGGCGGTACAGCGCTTACCATCAAATGTTGCGAGCAACTCGGTAAACCATTTCTCGTTTACCGGTTGCAGGGTGACAATGTGAGAGGGGGGTACCCGGAAGATCCTGGTCCAGTGTATAACTGGTTATGCACTAATCATGTGAAGGTGTTGAATGTGGCCGGGCCAAGGGAGGGGAGGCTCTGCCCGATTTATAAACATGCTAATGCCTTTCTTTAACATGAAATGATCCCGATTCAGATCGCAAGCATCCCTCAGCCATTGCAGGCTGCATAGCAAGCTGGATTTATAACAGGCTCAGGCCCGT
>MNWZ01000087.1 GCA_001871925.1 Zetaproteobacteria bacterium CG1_02_53_45 | reverse complement strand
CTCACAGGCTGGCGCAGCGCGCTTATTCCATCTTGTCAGCGGCTGCTACGAAGTTACGTCACTGATCATTACGACCAACCTCAGTTTCGGCGAGTGGTCCCAGATATTTGGCGATGCCAAAATGACAACCGCAATGCTCGATCGGATCACCCATCATTGCGACATTATTGAGACCGGAAATCAGAGCTGGAGGTTTACCAATCGAGCATGATTTCGGGCACCTTTAGGGGGGTCAATTTTGGACGCTGACAGGGGGTCAAAATTGGACGCTGATTGACAACCGACGGCTCTTGGCTACTTTTTGACATCACTAGGTGTCCGCGATGGCTGTTTACAGACGTTTATTTATTCTGTGTCTTGGGACAGGCATCGTCTTTCCATACAATTTTTCAAGGCAGTGTTTCCGAAATTCGGGGTGATTTTTTTATCATTTGCTGATCGGATTATGTTGATCCACAGGTGCAATAATCGTACTCGGACGTTATGCATCGCCGGATGCGTTTTGCTCCTTTTGCCCACCTGCATAACCACTCGGATTTCTCCCTGCTGGGGGCCACCCTGCGGGTTGGAGATATGCTGAAAAAGGCTGCCGAATTCAAGCAGCCGGCGATTGCGCTGACCGATTACGGCAACCTTTTCGGCGCGATTGAGTTCTATTCCAAAGCCATGCAGATGGGCATCAAGCCGATTCTCGGTTGATATTTTGAAAGCCCGGCACCTTTATGTGATGCAGATCAAGAAATATGGTTGTACTAGTTTTTGACTTTTAAGTACAACCAGATGATTATTCAATCCATGAGACATTGGGATAAAGCAACGCACTCCATCTATGGGAGCCTGCTTGATAGCGTGAAATGCGATGCCGGAGCTCCGGCTTCCGGTTCTATTGTGCGCTCAACATCAAAGGGGCATGTTTATCTTCAGCACCGTGTGACCTACGAAGGCAAACAGATATCTCTCAATACTTCCAGAAATGCCCACCGGGACGGCTGGTCTGAGCGAAGCAGACTGATCTCCACACTTCTGGCATTTGGCGTAAATGCACCGGACAGGGCAGCAGCAAAGACACTTGAACTGCTTGATGCCATCGGATGCTTCTCGGCACAGAAGGCTGTACTGATTGGATCCCATGCATTCAATGCGATAGGCAATAATCTGGGGGTAACCTGGGATGCCGGATTTGAAACAAAGGATATCGACCTGGGCCGAATGATTCGGGTCTCATGCCAGCCCAGTAACCGCACCGCCGACGTGCTATTGAAAGCAGGCTTCAGAGAAGTGTTTTCATTAAATCACAAACACCCTGCCACAACTTTCGTACACACCAATGGTATGAAAGTTGATTTTTTAACTCCGATGACTGGTAAACCAACCGGAGAACCCGAGATGCTGCATGGGGCAGGTGTGCATGCCGAACCATTGCGATTCCTGGACTACCTCATAAAAGATCCGCAGGAGGCAGTTGCGATGACCCGAAATGGAATCCTTGTTTCAGTCCCTCAATCCGCAAGATATGCGCTTCACAAGTGTATTATATATCAGTACAGAACCAACGACGTAAAGCGCGCTAAAGATATACTGCAGGCCGAATCCATCCTGACAGTCCTTGATGAGAGCATGCCTCACCTGATCGCAAATGCTTGGGCTGAATTACCGTGGAAAGAGAAAGCCATGCAGGGCATGCGAAACTTCAGAGATGTAGAACTGGCAGGCAGAATTGAGGAAATCATCTCTGGATAAGGCGCAAAACTAATTACTCTAAACATCAATGTCTGAAAGGTGCAAAAAGCATGTTCTGCGGTTAAGCTCGCCGGATGCGTTTTGCTCCTTTTGCCCACCTGCATAACCACTCGGATTTTTCTCTGCTGGGTTCCACCCTGCGGGTGGGAGATATGCTGAAAAAGGCCGCCGAGTTCAAGCAGCCTGCGATTGCATTGACCGATTACGGCAATCTTTTCGGCGCGATTGAATTCTACTCCAAAGCCATGCAGATGGGCATCAAACCGATTCTCGGATGCGAGGTTTATCTCTGCGATGACCACAATGTGCGCGTCTCCGAAGGGCCGCGTGGGCCGCGTTTTCCGCAGCTGGTGCTGCTGGCGCGCAACAATCAGGGCTGGCGCAATCTGTTAAAGCTGATTTCGGTCTCCTATCTGGAAGGTTTTTACTACAAACCGCGTGTCGGCAAGCCGTTTCTGGCCGAACATGCCGACGGCATCATCGCACTCTCTTCCGGCCTGAACGGCGAAGTCGAGCAGCTGCTGCAAAAGGGCGACCGGAAAGGCGCCAAAGCTGCAGCCCTGGCTTACAAAAACATGTTCCATGAGCACTGCTTTTTCCTTGAGTTGCAGCGTCACGGCTCTTCCGGGCAGGAGGAGCTTAATCGCCAGGTGATTGAACTGGCGCATGAGCTGGATATTCCGCTGGTCGCCAGCAATAACGCCCACTTTTTGGAGCGCGAGGATTTCAACTCCTTTGAAGCGCTGCTCGCCCTGCAGCAGAACCGCACGCTCAACGATGAGGTGTCGGGCCACTTTACGCCGGAGTATTATCTGAAATCCTATGAGGAGATGGAGGAGCTGTTCTCCGACATCCCCGAAGCGCTCGAAAATACCATCCATATCGCCAACCGCTGCAATGTGGACCTGCGCTTCGGCAACTACCAGCTGCCGGACTTTATGCCGCCCGACGGTATGGATTTGAATGGTTATATGCGTTCACAGTCGCGCGATGGACTGGATCTGCGCTGGCCGACCATTCTGGCGGGAGACCCGGGAGCAGTTCGCGAAGTGTATGACAAACGGCTTGAGTTCGAGCTAGAAATTATTGAATCAATGGGCTTCCCCGGTTACTTCCTGATCGTATCGGACTTTATTCTGTGGGCTAAAAACCATGACATCCCTGTCGGTCCCGGGCGTGGTTCCGGTGCCGGCTCCCTTGTGGCCTATGTACTGAAAATTACCGACCTCGACCCGATCAAATACGGTCTGCTGTTCGAACGTTTCCTGAATCCGGAACGTGTATCCATGCCCGATTTCGATATCGATTTCTGTCAGAGCCGCCGCGAAGAGGTGATTCGTTACGTCACCGAGAAATACGGTGAGTCGAAAGTGGCCCAGATTATTACCTTCGGCAAAATGAAAGCCAAGGCTGTGGTGCGCGATGTCGGGCGTGTGCTGGGTATGGACCTGGCAAAGGTTAATCTGATTGCCAAGCTGATCCCCAATGATCTGAAAATGACACTGCAAAAAGCGCTGGTGGAAGAGCCGAAACTCTCCCTGATGATCGACAGTGATCCCGAGGTGGCCCGCCTGTTTGAACTGGCCGATCGGCTGGAAGGATGTCACCGCAATGCCGGTAAACATGCCGCCGGTGTAATTATCGGACGCCAGGATCTGGATGAATCGGCGCCGCTGTTCAAGGTTGCCGGTGAAGAGGGTAAAGTGGTCCAGTGGGACATGGGCAACAGCGAAAAGATGGGGTTGATCAAGTTCGACTTCCTCGGTCTGAAAACGCTGACCGTGATTCATATCGCCTGCAAACTGATCAAGAAGTATGACAAGAGTCCCGCCGCCCAGAACTTTAATATCGATCTGATTCCGATGCATGACGAGGCCACATTTAAACTGATGCAGCGCGGCCAGACCGGCGCGGTGTTCCAGGTGGAATCATCGGGCATGCGTGATCTGCTCACCCGTCTGCGTCCGGACTGTTTTGAAGACATTATCGCGCTGGTGGCGCTGTATCGACCCGGCCCGCTGGAATCGGGCATGGTGGACACCTATATCGAGTGTAAACACGGTCGTCAGGAGATTGTTTACCTGTTGCCGCAGCTCAAGGGTATCCTGCAGGAGACCAACGGCGTGATCCTGTATCAGGAGCAGGTGATGCAGATCGCCCAGGTGCTCGGCGGTTATACGCTCGGTCAGGCCGATATGTTGCGTCGCGCCATGGGTAAAAAGAAGCCGGAAGAGATGGCCGTACAGCGCAAGATCTTCATGGAAGGCGCAGAAAAGCAGAAGGTGGATCTCAACAAGGCCGAGCAGATCTTCGACCTGATGGAAAAGTTCGCCGGTTACGGCTTCAACAAGTCGCACTCCGCCGCTTATGCCCTGATCTCCTACCAGACCGCTTTTCTGAAAACACATTACCCGCACGCCTTTATGGCCGCCACGATGACCTGTGATATGGGCAATACCGATAAAGTGGCTGCGTTGGTGACGGACTGCCGCAATATGGGTATTGAGGTGCTGGCGCCGCATGTCAATGACTCGGACTGGGAGTTCAAGCCCGAGGACGGGGCGATCCGCTACGGACTCGGTGCGATCAAGGGCGTGGGCGAAGCCGCCATTCAGGAGCTGGTCAAAGAACGCCAGAGAAACGGCCGTTTTGAAAACTTTGAAGCCGTGATCATGCGCTCTGAAGGACGTACACTGAACAAACGTGTGCTCGAAGCACTGATCAAGGCGGGCGCTCTGGTCGGCTTGATTCCGCATCAGCGTGCGGCTCTGGAAGGGCTCACCGAAGTGGTGGAGATGCTCGGGCGCAAGCGCAAGGAGTATGCCTCCAATCAGTCCGCCCTGTTTGAAGTGGCGGAGCCAGAAGCCGGCGAGGGCGGTTTTCCCGATGTGGCGCCCTGGAACCCCGGCGAATGCCTGCAGGCCGAGCGCGAAGTGCTGGGTTTTTACCTGACCGGCCATCCGCTGGAGGCATTCCTCAAGCGCACGCAGGGGCTGGGTGACTGTAACCTGTCGGAGCTGGATAAGCGCGAGCAGGACGCGGCGATTGTGATTGCCGTTGGTGTCTCCAGTATCAAAACCTATAACGGTCGCAGCGGTACCATGGCCTTTGTGCAGGTGGAAGACCTGCACGGACAGGCTGAGATGATCTGTTTCGCCAAGCTTTATGCCGAGGTGTCCGAACTGCTGCTCGGTGACGATCCGATTCTGGTCGCAGCCCGGGTGGATCGCTCAAAAGATGAACCGGTGCTGATTGCCGAAGCGATTGCATCGCTCGACGGTATTTTACCGGAACTGGTGCAGGAGATTCGCATCTCGGCAGCCAGCATCGCCTGGGATGAGATCACACTGGCACGGCTGAAATCGATGGCGACGGGGGGAGATGCAAGGCTCTCATTCCATGTGCGCCTTCCCGACGCTAGTCTTGCGCAGTTGATTACCGGTCCGTGCATCAGCTGGAACGATGCGGTGAAGGCACAACTGGACGCCAGGTTCGGGCCGGATGCTGTGTCATTGCGCTGTAAATCATGGCAGCCACCGCGTAAACAACAGGCACGTCGCGGATAAAAGCGACACGAGGAGAGGAAAGTGGCATATAGTTATCTTGAGTTTGAACGTCCGATTGCAGAATTGACCTCGAAGATTGAAGAGTTGTCCGGTATGGGCAACAGCTCCGGTGTGAATATCGCCGAAGAGGTTGAAAACCTGAGTCTGAAACGGGACAAGTTGATCAAACAGATCTACAGCAAGGCAACACGCGCGCAGATTTGCCAGCTTTCACGCCATCCCGATCGCCCGTTTATCCTCGATTATGTGCCCTATATGTTTGAAGACTTCCAGGAGTTGCACGGCGATCGTGCCTTTGCTGACGACGGTGCCATTGTAGGCGGCCTGGCTAGCTTCCGTGGCAAAAGCGTGATGATTATCGGCCACCAGAAGGGGCGTGATACCAAGGAGAAGTTACGTCGTAACTTCGGCATGCCAAGGCCTGAAGGGTATCGCAAGGCGCTGCGCCTGATCCGGCTGGCAGAGCGCTTTGAAATTCCGGTGCTGACCTTTATCGATACCGCCGGCGCTTGGCCCGGCATTGATGCTGAAGAGCGCGGCCAGAGTGAGGCGATTGCACGCAATCTGCAGGAGCTGGCGGCACTGAGAGTGCCGATTATCTGCACGGTCATCGGCGAAGGCGGCTCGGGCGGCGCACTGGCTATCGGTGTGGGGGATCGCATGTATATGCAGCAGTTCTCCACCTACTCGGTAATCTCTCCGGAAGGCTGTGCCGCAATTCTCTGGCGCGACCGCTCCCATGCCGATGAAGCAGCCGAGGCATTGAAACCTACGGCCAGGGATCTGCAGGAGCTCGGTCTGATTGACGGCATCATTGCCGAGCCCAATGAAGGTGCACATCGCAATATCAAGGATGCCGCCGGACTGATGTCAGATACGCTGGAAAAGGCGCTGAAAGAGCTGCTGGCAAAACCGGTGGACAAGCTGCTGGCGGAGCGTACGAAACGTCTGCGCAACCTGGGGAAGTTCGGCGGCTGATTTAACCCGCCTTGCCTGAAGCAACCTGAAAACAGCTAAGGTTGCCTCGCTTTCGCTATGTACGGAGCATGCGATCATATCGCGAGGTTGCTTATGCTAAACAGGCTGATCAACTTTCTGGGCATTGAACTCAGTGAAGCAAGCCACACCGAAAAGCTGGTATCCGGAGTTGGCGGTTTTCTTGCCATTTACCTGATATTCGTAGTCAGCCACCTGTTTCTGGGTGATGACGCCTATCTGATTGTGACATCCATGGGTGCTGCCACCATACTGTTGTTTGCGGTTCCGCACGGGCCACTCTCACAACCCTGGCCGCTGTTTGGCGGCAACCTGATCTCAGCTCTGATCGGCGTGAGTTGCGCGCAATGGATTCCTGACATATTTGTCGCCGCCGCCCTGGCCGTGGGTCTTTCGGTTTCGGCCATGTATTATCTCAAGTGCATCCATCCACCCGGAGGCGCCACGGCACTGGCAGCTGTCATCAGCGGCCCTTCGGTTGCATCGCTGGGGTACATGTACGTGATTACCCCGGTGCTGTTCAATGTCATGCTCATCTTCATCATCGCCGTCAGTTTCAATGCCATGTTCAAATGGCGCCGTTATCCGGCTGCACTGGCCGCCGATACAAACAACAGGGCAACATCAGCAAGTATCTCTCATGCAGGCATTGAACATGCGCTGAAACAGATGGATGCCTTTGTAGATGTGGGCGAAGAGGATCTGAACCGGATCTATGATCTGGCGCGGGAGTTTGATAAACAGCAGTCCGGCCAGGGCCTGCACAAAAAAAACGCTGAATAAATCAGCGCCTGCTTATGAGAAGTAGGCTTTTGAATTGGTGAGCAGTTCATAAATGAGAAAGGCGCTGATCATGAGCCAGCAGCTTACCCACACAGCCGTTGCAACGATCGCGCCGCCGCGGTGACGAAGGCAAAAAGCCCCGATCCGGCCGGGTTTGTACCCATTGTCGTTTGGCTGTGGATTTTCTCGCAGGAATTTGAAGAGCTCGGTGCCGAACAGAATGCCGGCTGCACAAATCAAACTGGTAAAAATGATCAGACCCAAAACCGCCTCCTGTGACAGTGATGTTTTGTTTTATGGATTCATGATGACAAATCATGATGTTAAAATCAGGTCAAAAAAAAACACCCCGCCGAAGCGAGGTGTTTTTAATTGTGCGCCGGGCATGGCGCACGTTCAGGAGGGTGGAAGTCCCTCTTTGCGCCCAGTCGATGGGAAGCAACCGTCTATGCAAGGGTGTCCACCGTGAGGTGGAATCTGAAGGAAGCAAATGACGACAGTACGGACGCGACGTACAGAAACCGGATATAAGGCCGGACAGCGCCGGGTAAGCAGGCAATGGACTGCGATGCCCGATAATCGATCGGGGTGCTGTCTGGTAAATTCGGCGTGGCCCGTACGAAGAACGTGTGTCTTACCCCGGGAGATCTCCACGG
>MNWZ01000124.1 GCA_001871925.1 Zetaproteobacteria bacterium CG1_02_53_45 | reverse complement strand
GCGCAGCAGATTGTTTTGGAGGAGTATCGTCGTCGGGTGGAACATGATGCTGACTGTGTGGATGCTCTGACTATGCAGATCAGACGGCTAAATGAATCCTGGCGCTGGGCTCCTGTTGTAAGTGCCTTGCAAGCCTTGCGTGGCGTGTGCCTGATCACAGCCGTTACGGTGGTTGCGGAGATGGGGGATCTGCGTCGTTTTGCTCATCCGAAACAAATGATGGCTGCACTTGGGTTGGTGCCGAGTGAATACAGTCTGCCGAGGCTGTATCTGAAAAGCCGGAATAAGCGGCGGAGCCACGACCGGCTTTGCGGATACAGTCTCGGGAACCCGCAGGAGCAAGCGGCGCTGTCCCGCCGCGCGATAGGCCTCTTTCCTGATTCGGCACATCCGTGTGCCTCACCCGGAGGGCGAGCTGACGCTCGTCCAAACCAGCTTTCCTGCTGCTTTGTGGGCATGCAAGAAAGAACAACCGTAAACACATGTGATGGTTGGTCATTCCATAGCAGTTCTTCAATGCATCAGCTTGTGATGATCACTGAAGTTCGAGGAAAACCAACGTTTAGCCATTGCTCCGAAAGCTGTTAGAGCCCTGAACGGTTAGCTATGTTTACATAACGTAAAGCTGGATATGTTCGTTCATTCTTTGTTCGTACAAAGAACGAACCAAGAAAAACACCCCGAAACCAGCCTGCCTTTCGGGTTCCCGATCCTGCATATTCAAAATCGGCCACGGCTCCGCCGCTCTTATCCGATTTTGAATATTGGTCTCGGCAGCCTGCGGGGGATCAATACCCTCACAGAAAATTTACTCTAAACATTTCATGCAGAAAGCTTCTCGCAAATCCGTGATGAACCAAATAAACCCTCAGCAGAAGATATCGCTTAACTCGTCAAAACCGTCTTCCAGCTCGACTTCCACCGCAGCCAGATGCGTTTCATTCAGACCGAGCCGTTTGACAGGCGGATAGTGCAGTGCGTCCATGCCTTCCGGCACCTCATCAAACGGCAGCTCGATACCTGTGCTGTGCAACAGGAACTGCACGGCATCAATCAGATCAATCAGGTTTTCACGCGGCCGGTCATCGGCCTCGACGCCGTGGTGCGAGGCCAGCGATATAAAGGCATCCGGCATCTGCCAGTCGGTCAACAGACGACCACCCATTTCACGATGCAGTTGACGCAGCAGCTGCTTTCTCCCTTCACCATCACACTTCACGATTTCATCAGGTACGGCACAGATGATCGCCGGTACGCCGACATCAAACAGCAGGCCCGCCAGAAATGCCTCTTCCGGATCTACGCTGCCCACCAGGCGGGAGAGGTGCTGGGCTGCCACCGCAACCAGCAATGAGTGTTTGCTGGCTTCACGCAACAACGCCTGCAACTCCTTGTTTTTCACCGACAGATGCAACTGCGTGGAAATGGCCGTTAACAACTGCAGCGTTTTGCGCCCGCCCAGCCGCTGGATGGCCATGGAGAGATTGCGAATTTCCGTGCTGCCACTTTTAAAGCGCGCACTGTTGGCAATACGCAACACGGTTGTGGAAAGCGTGGAGTCCGAGGCAATGACCTTGGCAATATCGGCCGCCCCCTTGCTCTCATCAGCAACAATCTTTCTTACTTCAATCACCGCTTCAGGCAACACAGGCAGCTTGGCATCGCCATCCTGAAAACGCTGTCGAATAATTTTTGCCAGTTCAAATGCTTCCATATCAGTGCTCATGCCCCATCAATCGGTAAATATCTTCCACACTGCGTGTAGAGAGTGAACGCGGTGCAATGCGATACACCTCTTCGGCAGTTGTCAGGCCCAGCAGTACTTTGTACAGGCCATCTTCCATCAGCGATAGCAGATCGGTACTTTCGCAACTGATCTGGCGCACATCATGCGAACTCTTATGCGCCAGAATCGCCTCTCGCACATCCTCATTGAGCACCAGCAGTTCGTGCAGCGCGGTGCGTCCGTGATAACCGGTACCATAACAGGTACCGCAACCGGTGCCGCGATAAAACGTGCGGCTGCGCAGCGTTTTGTCATCAATGCCGATCAGGTTGGCAATACGTTTATTCGGCATATAGGCCTGCCTGCATTCGGGGCAGATCGTGCGGATCAGACGCTGCGCCAGAATACTCACCACGGTGGATGAGATCAGGAAGGTTTCAATGCCCATATCAATCAGGCGCAGCAGGCCGCCGATAGAGTCCTCGGTATGGAATGTGGTCAGCACCTTATGGCCGGTCAGTGCCGCCTGCACAGCCACCTGGGCGGAAGCGCGATCACGCACTTCACCCATGACAATAATATCGGGATCCTGCCGCATCATCGCTTTCAGAGACTGCTCAAAGGAGCGCCCGGCTGTTGCATCAATCGAGCACTGCATGATGCCCGGCACGATATATTCAACGGGATCTTCAACCGTAATAATCTTGGTTGTCGGGCGATTGAGATAATCCACGGCGGCATAAAGCGTCGAGGTTTTGCCCGAGCCCGTCGGCCCGGTAATCAGGATGACGCCGGTCGGCACATCCAGTGCCTCATGTTTGAAGCGGTCCAGCACGCCGCGACTCATGCTGATCTGCTCGATATTTTTCAATCCGCCGGAACTGCGCAGGATGCGCATCACCATATTCTCGCCGTAAATCGTGACATAGGTGGAAACGCGGTAGTCGCAGCCGACATTTCCGACTTCTCGCCTGAAACGGCCGTCCTGATGGCGCCGACTGTCCGAAATATCCATCTCGGACAACACCTTCAGGCGCGCCATCACGCGCTGTGCAAGCTCCGAAGGCAGATCCATTTTGTGAATCAGCACACCATCAAGCCGGAAGCGAACCCGGGTTGAACTCTCCATCGGTTCGATATGGATATCACTGGCATGATCGCGAATCGCACTGAGCAGAATACTGTCGACGACATCCGCCACCTGATCCTTCTGCTCTCCCTTGCCACCGGCGGTCTCCAGCTTGCTGAGCAGCGAAAGCACCGCACTCTCAGCCGCAATCGAGATCACCGCTTTTTTCTGCAGCTGTTTTTCAATCTCGGCTATGGCCGGGTTATTCAGCGGGCTGGCTGTAGCAACCGACACCCTGTTACCGCTGGCTTCATACGGCACCGTCAAATGCGTACGCATAAACTTGATGGCGAAACGGCCAAGCACAGCCCGGTCGGCCGTATCCAGATCGAGATGGATCAGCGGCATGGCCAGCTGTTCGGAAAGCGCCTGAGCCAGCTGGCGATCATCAATAAAGCCCAGTTCACGAATCACCGTACCAATGCGCCGGCCCGGCGAAACCGCCATTTTCTGTTCGGCCTGCTGCAGCTGCAGCAGGCTGATATAACCCAGCTCGCAGATCAGTTCACCGATACGGAACTCTCTGCCATGTTTACGGACAATACGCCGGTGTTCGTCTTCGGTAAGTCTGCCCAGCTCCATGAGAATGGTGGAGATCAGTTTGCTGCTGCCAAGCTTCTCCTGCACCCGCATGGCTTTTTTGACATCGGCAACCGTCATCACACCATCTTCGATCAGAATCGCCGCAAATTGGCCGCCCGGACGCTCGCGCAAACCGGGAATCGAAATATTTTCTTCTGCGTTTTGCGTTCCCGGCATGGGGCCTCCTGTCGGCATCGCCATGATACAGCAGGTTTGGTGCCAAGATAAAGGATCAGTGAGGAGCAATGCGTGAGAATCAGGGAGGCGCGCATCAGACCTGACGACTTCCCTCATTTATTCCGGCACGGCCCCCATATCCACAGCAACAATCTTTGACACTCCCGGTTCAGGCATGGACACGCCAATCAGACGGTCAGCCTGCTGCATGGTGATTTTGTTATGCGAAATGGAGAGAAACTGCACCCGATCCGCCAGCTCGCGCACCATCTCTCCGAAGCGACCGACATTGGCATCATCGAGAGGTGCATCCACTTCATCAAGCACGCAAAACGGGGCCGGTTTGATCTGGAAGATGGAGAACACCAGCGCCACCGCTGTCAGCGCTTTTTCTCCGCCCGAAAGCAGGGTGACATCCTGTAGTCGTTTCCCCGGCGGCTGGGCTATCACCTCAACACCGGCGGTCAGAATATCATCGGAATCGAGCCTGAGTTCTGCACGACCGCCACCGAACAGCTGTGGAAATGTTTTCTGGAAAATAGCGTTGGTCTTGTCGAACACGTCGCGGAAACGCTGCCTGGTGGTGCGGTCAATACGCGCGATAGTATCACCAAGCGTTGTCAGGCTGGCTTCCAGATCAGTGGCCTGCCCGGCCAGAAACAGCTCCCTCTCACTGGCCTGCTCAAACTCTTCAATAGCCAGCAGATTGACCGGACCAAAGCGGCTGAGCTTCTCTTCCAGATCCAGCGCCCGCCTCTTGATCGATTCGATTTCGCCGATATCGGCCATGGCATCAATGCGCTCCAGCAACTCATCAGCAGTGGCCTGGCAGCGCTGTTCAATCTCGCCGGCCAGATCCTGCAAACGTATGGCATCCTGCGCCTCGATCAATTCAACCGACTGGCGCTTATCCGAAGTCTGCTGCAGCAGCTGGCGCGTCTGTCGCTCCGTGCGCTCGGCCTCATGCTGCGCCTGCTGCAGCTCATGCCCTTGCTGACGCACCTCGTTCATGGCCCGGTGCATCGCCTCTACATTTTCGGCGGCCTGACTCAACTGTTGATCCAGATCACTCAGGCGGGTCGCACTTTCCAGCTCAACCTCCACCTTCTGCAGGCGTATGGCGTCGGCTGCAATCTGTTCATTCAAACGCAGGCTTTCCTGCTTCAGACGCGCGGACTCCCGCAGCAAATGATCCCGGGCCTGAGCAAACAGTGCCAATGACTGATCGGCCTGCGCCTGTGCGGTTCTCGCCTGATTCAATGATTGTGTTGCACGACTGACGCTGATGTCCTGCTCTGCAAGTTGTTGCTGCGCGAGCGCCAACTCCGCCTGATCCACACTAGCGGCCTGCTCCAGCTGATACTGCCAGTGGGCTTTCTCTTCCGCGGCCTCCTGCAGGTCAATCGTCAGTCGCTGCTGGCGCTCAAGCAGGGAGTCCGCTTCGGCTTGCAGGCGCGTGACTGTGGCCCGAACGGCATGCCATTCACTCTCTGTGCGCGTCACCGCCAGATGCGCCTGTTGCCAACTTTTCTGCTGTGCTTCCAGCTCAGTTTCTGTCTGCCTGAACTGTGCGGAGGCGTCATCCAGTCTGGCCTGACTGGTAAGCAGCCTGGCTTCGCTCTGCCGCAACAAGCGTTGCGTTGCCAGCCGTCTGGCCGTGCGATTACCGGACGGCGGCACCAGCCAGCCCTGTGGCTCAAAGCGCCAGCCATCACGACTGACCGCATAACCGGTTTGATCAAAAGCCTCACTGATATCATCGACCAGTGAAACCGGAGCAAACAACTCATACAACAAATGATCGGGCTTCAGCTCCAGAACCTCTGCCAGCGACTGGCCACCGGCAGAAGCGCCTTTTGTTGCTCCGGCAAACAGCGCAACAGGCGCATCGGCCACCTCTGTCATGACCTGTCTCCAGCTGGAAATCCCGGCATCCGCCGGCATACAGGCATCGGCAGAACGTCCGCGCAGGACTGCTGCAACGGCAGCCTCCAACCCCTCTGGCACATGCAGCGCCTCATCAATCCACACCGCGCCTCTGGCCCTGAGATCATCCCGCAAAGCATCCGGCACATCCTGGTTTTTGATGCGCCCGCGCAGCTCCTGCACAGAGCCCTTGAGCTCGCGCACTTCCGATTCAGACTCAGACAAGGCTCTGACAGCGCTTTCCCGCATTTCCCTGCACAGATCCAGTTTTTCCTGAGCTACAGTCAGCTCAAGCCCGGCCTGCCGGTAGCGCTGCTCGCCATGCTCCAGTGCCGCTTCTGCCTGCAGCCGCGCTTGGCTGTTGGACTCATGCAAGCTCGCGCATTCATGCAACTGCCCTGCAAGTTTGAGCTCTCTCTCCTGCAGACGCACCAGTGCCGCTTCAGATTTCTCTTTCTGCTCTCTGACCTGCTCGCTGCTATGACGCAGGCGCTCAAATTCAGACAACAGCGTGTCGCGCTTGAGTCCCTGCTGCTGCGAAAAAAGCTGTGCTGCTGCCAGCGCCTGTGTCGCCTCATCTCGCATCTGCTGCAATGCGGCGTCGTCCTGCTCAGCCAAACGCTGCTCGGCCCCGGCAGATTCCGCGTTAATACGCTGCTGTAGCAACCCAGCCTCTTCCAGGCGGTAGTTCAAGGCGGTCTTGCGCTCCGTCAGCAGGCGCCTCTCTCCAGACTCGCGTTCAGCCTGCTGCTGCAATTGGGCGCACCTGCGTTCAGCCTCGCGCAACTGATCCTGAACCGTCTGGACATCCATCTCATGGCTGACAACCTGCTCCCGCGCCAGAGCAACAACATGCTCGGCTGCCGTCAGCTGCCGGGCGGCTTCTGATTCAGCCACTCTCGACTCAACCAGCTTCAGTTCCAGCTCTCTGTATCCATGTTGCAGCGACTGATAGCGCAAGCCCAGACTGACCGCCTGCAGGTGTGAGAACTCATTCTGCATTGTCCTGAACCGTTCAGCGCGGCCCGCCTGCTGCCGCAAGCTGCGACACTGGCTGCGCACCTCTTCAAGCAGATCAAGCACACGATCCAGATTCTGCCGCGTATCCTTCATGCGACGTTCGGCTTCCTTGCGGCGCGAGCGGTATTTCATCACACCGGCCGCCTCTTCAAAGATCACCCGGCGCTCTTCCGGTTTAGCTGTCACCATGCGGGCAATCGAACCCTGCTCGACAATGGCATAGGCACGCGTGGAGATGCCGGTATCCAGAAACAGGTCCACCACATCTTTCAGGCGCACTATTTTGCCATTGATAAAGGCATCCGATCCGCCTTCACGCATCAGGCGACGGCGCACCCGAATCTCTTCCAGTTCATGATATGGGCTGGCCAGGGAGCCCCTTTCCACGCTAAAGGTCAGCTCAACATCACAGATGGCCACAGGCGGACGACTGTCGGAACCCTGGAAAATAAGATCTTCCATAACGCCGCCACGCAGATGTTTGGCCGAGTGTTCACCCAGCACCCAGCGCAGGGCATCAATGATGTTGGACTTGCCGCAGCCATTAGGCCCGACAATCGCGGTAATGCCCTTATCCAGCTCAATCCTGGTCGGATCGACAAAGGACTTGAAGCCGGCCAGCTCAATACGCTTCAGCCGCATCTGCGAACCACCCTGATCAACGCAACGGGGGTTGTGATCCTCTCCCTAGTCATCATGCAAGATTCGCAGGAAAGGAAACCCATATCAAGCTAAGTTATTAAGAGTTTTTTCACCGCAAAGTCATCCCAGGGTGCCCTCTCTCTCGCAAGCTCGATTCACCTTGTGGCAAAGTTTCGCAAAGGAAAATTAAAAAATATTCGTAACTATTCACTGCTGCCAATGATCAGAATCAAAGTAAGCGTCAAAGGAAGGGTTTAACGCTTCCACCTATGCCAATTTCAGCTTCTGAACATCAAAATTATGTGGCAGCAGGGCCCGGCGTTCATCATCGGTGGTGCAGCGAGGCAGCTCCTCCAGCACAAATGTCAGCCATTCGTTCAGCGGCAGCTCATTGGCCTTGGCCGACTGCAGCAGTGAGTAGATAACAGCGCTGGCCGTGGCGCCGGGTGCAGTGTTGCAAAACAACCAGTTCTTGCGGCCGATGACAAATGGCTTAATGAAACGTTCTGCGGCATTGTTGTCGATCTCAAGACGCCCGTC
>MNWZ01000084.1 GCA_001871925.1 Zetaproteobacteria bacterium CG1_02_53_45 | reverse complement strand
TGCCCTCCCAGTCTTCTTGAGAGTAACTGGACAGCTTGTGTCTTCTTACCGGCTTTTTCCACTGAATCAGCAGATCATCCTTATCCATAACCTTGACCGCATCGGCCTCGGTAACAGGTATACGCCGGGCAAGCGTGATGACTGAATCAACGCCTTTATCCTTAAGGCTGGACTGATCATAGTAACTGCAAAACCCTTTATCTCCCAAGAAAACATCACCCGGTTTGAAGGTGTGCCATTGCTTGCGCAGCATAGGGAGTTCATGGCTTTTCTTGTTGCCAACTTCATGGCTGAGAAGGGTTCCATTATGCAGGTTGAAACAGGCGCAAATGGCAGCTTGAGGAAAACCGCAACCCGGCTTTTGATGTCTTTGTTGCGGCCACTTCTCCTGATTCTGCTCTGTGTCCGGCATGCTGACGCCTGTCCCGTCGACAACGATAACCCGGCGGCCATTCAGACGATCTGGATCGGCCACGGCCTGAATGCCTGTTGCAGTATGCTTGAGGATTGATTCAAGGGTGGATTGATCAAGCTTCTGCCGGGCTTTGCAATAAGCGGCCGTTGATGAGGATGGCAGTGCGTCTAATTTCAACGCAGCGAAAGCCTGCAGTTTGCGAATAACCTCTTTACAGCCACCATCAGCATCCAGCACCTGAGAGAGGAAAGCCCAAAATGTGTTTTCTTTGCTGAATATTCTGCGCCGACTCAATGCGCCGGATGATGCCGGACGAAGGTGGCTAGCGGGTATGAATTTACCCAGACATTCACCAAGCTGGTTGAACGTCTTCTGCTTCAGTCGCTGGATTTCTTCGGCCAGAATCTGTTGGGATGAACGTGCTTTACAGCGTAATCTGGGTCGGTGAAAAGGGAGAAATAATACGTTGTTCTTCATGTTTTATTATCTCATTTCAAGGGTGCTTTTTCACCGATTTATGCATACGAAACGGCTTAAGTTAGCGCCATTCCGCTCTCGCCTGTATTTTCCAGTGCGGCTGCCAGCATTTCTGTGTGTTTGGAGGAGGCCTGGGCGGCTTTAAAAATGGGCCGGATCACCCAGATCAGCGCAGGGTAAGCAGAAACCAGTAGCAGCAACAGACTGTCGGCCACTGCTTCCTGCAGATATGAAAAGTGTCCCTCGGCCTGGAGTTGATTAAAAAGCATCATCACCAGAATTTCGGCAGACAATACGATGAGCGTCAGTCTTACAATGAGAGACAGAATCAGTCCGGGGGTCAGGGGTTTTCCATTGCGCATAAGGTCTAATGTATCGGAAAAAAAACTGTATTGCATGGATTAAAATTGATCTGGCGACAGCGCGGTAAAAAAACTGTGCTGCATTTAAGAGCCGTCATTTTTTCACTGTTTCCGCGCGTCATGCAGGGGTTCTGATTATTGGCAGGAGGGCAATAATTGTGATTCGGGCCATCCTTGGCCCTCACCATGCGGGCATGCCTCTGGCACGTTCATTATTCTGCAAGAAGCAGAATAACACGCTTTGGCGGCCTGAAAGGGTGGAGCACATGGATGTGCAACATAAATCAGCTATCCTGCTGATTTGCTGATTTGCTGATGTGCAGGTCCATTTGCGGATAGGGGATGGTGATACCGTTGTCATCAAAGGCCAGTTTGATCTTTTCGGTCAGATCGAACTTCACTGTCCAGTAGTCAGCGGTATTGACCCAGGGGCGAACATTGAAGTTCACACTGGAGTTTGCCAGCTCTCCCACCGCAATCAGAGTCTCCGGTTCTTTCAGGATACGTTCATCCGCATCAATGATGGATTGCATGATCTGTTTGGCTTTGCGGATGTCATCGTCGTAACTGATGCCGAAGACCATATCAATACGTCGTGTAGCGCGGGCCGAGTTGTTGGTAATGGTGCCGCCATAAATGGCGCCGTTGGGCACAATGATTTCACGATTGTCGCCGGTTCTCATGCGGGTGCTGAAGATGCCGATCTCTTCTACGACACCGGCAGCCCCGCCCGCTTCGATAAAGTGGCCGACCTTGAACGGGCGGAAGACAATCAGTAATACGCCGGAAGCAAAGTTTTGCAGGGAGCCCTGCAACGCCAGGCCGACGGCCAGACCTGCAGCACCGATCAGGGCGATGAAGGAGGTGGTGTCGACACCGAGCTGGTCGAATGAGGCGATAATGATGAACAGCAGCAGCAGGGCATTGAGGATGGAGTGAACGAATCCGACCAGCATCGTATCCATGCCGGCCTTGTTGAGCATCTTGTCGACAATATTGAGCAGGATGTGGGCAATTTTGCGACCGACAAGAAAGATCGCCAGCACCATGACGATGTTGATGGCCCACGGGATAATGTAGACATCGGTGAGATCCTGGATATTTATTGATTCAAGCATATGGGTGCTCCTGAAGTGAACTGTGCAAAAATTTAGTAGGGGATGACTTTACCATCAAACGCGACTAACAGGCCAGCCTGATCGTGGTTTCTGGCAGCAATGACCCCGGCCATGCCGGAGACTGACCTGTCGACATCAATCAGGCCGGTGTTATTGACCATATCCGTGCGTACCCAGCCCGGATGCAGCGTGATGACAAAAACGCCGTGCGGCGCAAGATCGACCGCCATCGATTTGGAAACTATGACCAGTCCCGCCTTGGCGGCGCGGTAGGCATAGGTGCCGCCGCTTGAATTATCATCGGAGGAGCCCATCTTTGAGCTGATATTGGCGATCACTCCTTTGGAGGAAATCACGCGATTTGCCAGCCGTTGCACCACGCGCAGTGGCCCTGCGCAATCGACATTGAACACCTCGAGCATGGCATCAGCAGTGATGTTGGCCAGTTCCTGGCCGTCTTTACCCGGCCCGTAAATACCGGCATTGTTGATTAACAGGTCAATCGAATCGGGTAGTTCTCCCACCGGTGCATCGTCGAGCGCAACATCCCACTGCAGCAGATGCAGTCGCTGGCAGGCAAGTCCGGCAAGTTTGCCGGGACTGCTGCGATAACAGGCCCATACGTCATGGCCTTGTTCAAGATAATGGCGTGCAAAACCCAGGCCAATGCCGCGATTTGCTCCCGTGATCAGTACCTTCATAAAACCTCCCGTAGCTTGCAGGCCGCTGCTGCTGTTACCATCTGCGCATATGGCAACCCTAACGAATGATGTAAATTCCCGCCAAAGCATGTTGCAACTGCTCAAAGGCGGCAAAACAGACCGGCTGCTGCTGCTCGTTGCACTGTCGGCGATCGTCTTTTCATGGTTTGTTATTCAGGCACAGATATCCGCCGGTCCCGCCATGGCAGAGATTTATCATGGCCAGATACTGCTGGCCACTTATCCCTTGCCTCAGGCCGGTGAGCCCGAACAGCGCTTTCAGGTTGACGGTGAACTGGGAGAAACAGTCGTTGTGCTCGATAAGCAGGGGGCCCGTATCACCTCTTCGCCATGCAGCACGCAGCACTGTGTTTTGTCCGGAGCACACCGGCATGCCGGTGACATTATTGCCTGCGTACCCAATCACATCCTGATCAGCATTCGCGGCAAATCGGCATCCGGTTATGATGCCATTGTCGAATAAGATGCCTGCCATGATGATTCCCCGCCCTCCGTTAGCGGAGCTTGAAGGCAAGGCGCAGTGGCTCGCACTGCTGCTGCTGGCTATCGGCCTGCATATGTTTGAGGCGGCCCTGCCAAGCCTCGGGCCATGGTTCAAGCCCGGGCTGGCCAATCTGGTGACACTGCTGGTGCTGGTGATGATGGGGCCGCGTGCCGCTGTTGCAGTGGCTATCGGGCGGGTGCTTGTAGGCAGTTTTTTTATCGGCACGCTGTTTACCCCGACATTTGTCATCAGCATGGCCGGAGGTCTTACCGCAGCCGTCATGATGATTGCAGCCTGGCGTTTCATTCCGGGCATCAGCCTGATCGGCATCAGCCTGCTCGGAGCGCTTGCCCACATGCTGGCGCAGTTTGTCACAGTGGAGTCGCTGTTTATTCAACAGGGGGTGCTTTATTATGCATTGCCGCCACTGTTGCTGCTCTCCTGCATTAGCGGCTGGATTAATGGGGCACTGGCAAGCTATATTTCAGCCCGGCTGACTCATGAATTATAAAATCAATACCGAACAGCGCCGCGTGGGCGCATCCCTTATCGCATCAATCACTATTCATGTTCTGCTGATAGTGTTTATCGGCTTGCTTGACGAAGAGAAGCCCCTGCCGAAAAAGGATACGCCGCAGGTGATGGATGTGGTGCTGCTCGATGAAGAGAAAACGCCTCCGAAAAAAGCCCCTAAAGATGCTAAAACGATGTCCAACCGCAGTGCCAGCGGCGGCAGCAGTGATGCTCAGGATCGCATGACCCGTCAGGCCAGAGCGCCGATGTCGAGCCCGCAACAGCAGCGCAGGCCGGAGCCGGTGGCGCCGCAGCAGCCCAAGACCCCGCCCGTTCCCAACCAGCAGCAGCGCGCCCGTTTGCTGGCCAAACGCGGCGACAGACCGGACGGTAGCGAAATCAACAAACGCGAGAAAGAGAGTGAGGATAAAAAGCCGGAACAGAAAGTCAGGCCGGTGCCGCTGGCGAATCTGATGCCATCGACCATGGCGATGTCCCAGCTCTCCCGCGATTTCCAGCGCGAAAAGCGCATGCAGCAGAAGCTTAGCCGTGAAGCAGATATCCCGATTAATACCAAGCAGGCTAAATATGCACCGTATGCGCAGGCGCTGGTGCGCGCACTAGAAGAGCAGTGGCGTCCGGGTCAGGCCAACTATGAAGAGTTTGCCGAAGAGGCACGTCGCTCCCTGATCAAGATCACGATTGAAAGTAATGGCGATCTCGGCGGTGTCGAAATTCTGCGCCCCAGCCCGATCCCGCAGATCAACAACAGCGCTATCGAGGCGATTCATGCGGCGGCTCCGTTCAAGGTGTTGCCATCGTCCTGGGGGCTCGACCGGGTCAGTTTTTACCTGACCTTTGAGGTGGTTGAGGATCGTTTTGTCTTCCGGCCGATGTAGCGGAGCTGGCAGCGGGGAGCCGGATCGCAGCGAACTGCTTCGCATTGCGCCACTGATTTCCTTCTGCTGCATTTTTGCCTGCTTATGTGCAACGAGCACACTGCGCGCGCAATGCCTTGCCGGAGAAAACAGGTGACTGCATTGCTACAACCTGCCCCCCCGCTGCCAGCTCCGGTGCTTCTGCTTGGCTGGTATGCCCTGCATGCACGCAAGCTGCCGTGGCGGCAAACAACAGAGCCTTATCGCATCTGGATTTCCGAAATCATGTTGCAGCAGACTCAGGTGAAAACCGTGCTGCCGCGCTATCTGGAGTGGTTCGCTACCTTCCCGACCATTGAGGCTCTGGCAGCAGCGGCTACGGATGATGTGCTCAAGGCATGGGAAGGTTTGGGTTATTATCGGCGTGCCCGTTTTATCCATCGCGCCGCTCAACTGATCGTGGCCGATTGCGCGGGCCGGTTTCCGCAAAGCTTTGACGGCATGATGCAACTGCCCGGTATCGGCCGCTCCACCGCAGGAGCGATCTCCTCCTTCTGTTTCAACACGGCTACGCCGGTGCTGGACGGTAACGTCAAGCGGGTACTCAAACGCTGGGTTGCCCAACCTGAAGCCACGGATAAAGCCTTGTGGCTGCTGGCGCAACAGGCCATTGAAACTTCGGGTGAGCCCGCTACCTGGAATCAGGCCATGATGGAGCTCGGTGCAACGGCCTGCTCGGCCAGATCGGCTGATTGCTCGGCCTGCCCTGTAAATGCATTTTGCGCATCCGCATTTCAGGTTGATACGGCCAGTGAACTGCGCAAACAAACACCAGTGCTCAATGTGTACTGGCAGGTTGAGCTGTTCACCTGCCCCGAGCGCGGCATCTGGCTGAGTCGCAGGCCGGACACGGGCATCTGGGCAGGTCTCTGGACACCGCCGATTACCGAACTGGGTTGTCAGCCGGATGCAGAGCCTGCCCATGTTCATCTGCTGACGCACAGGCGATTACATCTCTACCCGGTTGAATCGGCACAGGAGCCGGCTGGTGAAGGGCGGTGGGTGCGCTCCATCGAAGGTTATGCCCTGCCTACAGGTATCCACCGCTTGCTGGATAAGGTTGTACTGATATGAAAAGAGTTTGCGTGCTTCTTGTCTGCCTGTTTTTTCCCGGCATTGCCGCTGCCAACGCGGGCATGGTGGTGGCAGCACAGGAGAGTGCTGCTGAAGCTGGCATTTCGATGCTAAAGCAGGGTGGCAACGCTTTTGATGCCGCAGCTGCTACCGCACTGGCTTTGGGCGTGGCCGAACCCGGCTCATCCGGTATCGGTGGCGGCGGTTTTTTTCTACTCTATATCGCCAGAGAACATCGTTATGTGATGCTTGATGCGAGGGAGACTTCGCCCGCACTGGCCGGCAACGGCGAAGTGTATGAAACACAATCGAGTATCGACGGGCCTCAGTCAGCCGGAGTGCCGGGACTGGCAGCCGGTGTGGATCATCTGGTTAGCCGTTACGGTAAACTGACAAGGGGCGCGGTTGTGCAGCCTGCCATTGAGCTGGCGAAAAACGGTTTTGAAGTGTCCCCCCGTTTGCAGGGTATGCTCAACTGGCGCGGCAAGGTGTTTAATGACAGCGCACGTAATACATTCCTGGCAGGGACGGTCATCAAACAGGCTGCCCTTGCCGAAACATTGACCCGCTTTGCCAAAGGCGGAGCCGGGGATTTCTATCGCGGTGAGACAGCCGGGCGACTGGTTGCGGATATGAAACGTGACGGTGGCCTGATTCGCGAAGCCGATCTGGCCGCCTATCGGGTGATAGAGCGGGAACCCGTGTTGTTCGATTATCAGAACTACCGTGTGATCTCAGCGTCACTGCCGTCATCCGGCGGTTTAACGCTGGCGCATGTCTTCGGGCAACTGAAGGACGATGATCTGAAAGCAATGAGTCAGGCAGACAGGGCACATCTGCTGATTGAGGCCATGAAACGGGCCTATCGCGATCGCAATGCACATCTGGGCGACAGCGATTTCGTAGATATTCCCGATTTGCTGGGGGCGCAGAGGTTAAAAGCCCTGCGCGCAGGCATCGATATGCAGCGGGCAACTCCGAGTGCTGCGTTGGGTAACACTCCTGATGCCATCGGTGCAGGCACGGACACCACCCATTTCTCGGTGATTGATGATGAGGGTAATATGGTTTCGGCGACCCTCTCGATCAATTACGGCTTCGGCTCGGGTTATGTCTCGCCCTCAACCGGTATCCTGCTCAATGATGAGATGGATGATTTCGCCACCCGCCCCGGCAAACCCAATGCTTATGGATTAGTGCAGGGGACTGCCAATGCCGTGGCTCCGGGAAAACGCATGCTCTCCTCGATGACGCCAACGTTCGTGATTGGCCCGAAGCGCACCTTCATCGTCGGTACCCCCGGCGGTTCGCGTATTATCTCCATGGTTTTGCTAGCCAGTCTCGGTTTTATGCTCGATGAGTCGGCTCCCGCCGATTGGGTCAATGCCCCGCGCTATCACCACCAGTTTCTGCCTGATGAGATTCAACATGAAGAGGGCGCTTTTATGCCTACGGTAACAATCGAACTCCAAAAACGCGGCCATACCCTCAAACAAGTAAGTCGCCAGTACGGCAACATGCATGCCATTCTGCTGGATAGGGAAACGGGTAATCTCACCGGCCTGACCGATGCTCGCGGCGAAGGCAAAGTTGAAGCACTGAAAGCAAGGTGACGCTTTCTACTCACTGATCCATGGCAAGTTTCCGTATGACCGGGTTATTTTATACAACCCGGGCAAATATCAGAAATATTCTGATACCGGCAAGCTCCTCCTTGCTTTACTGTGTAGTCGCAGTCAAATCAATTTGAAGCCCGTCTAACGATCATCGCGCGAGTCGCCCCCCCGTATGATGAAATGTAAGCTTCATGGTGGAAGGTGACGGTTAGAGACTGCGCTTTATTTTGGAGCCATAGAGCCCGACAGCTAACGTAGCCCGCCTTGGATGACTCGTACCCCGGATTGCCTCTATAAGAGCGAATGTTAAAAGGGCCGTTGGCGATTTCACATTGCCCTCAGGCTGATCATCCTGGCAACCGCCACCTTCCAATCTCAAGGATAGCGAGAAGGAGGAAAAATGGAACTCAGAGCGATATA
>MNWZ01000107.1 GCA_001871925.1 Zetaproteobacteria bacterium CG1_02_53_45 | reverse complement strand
TCTAAATGCAGATTGCATAAGAATATAAAATGCGCCGCCCGAGCCGGACAGATCCGCAACGCGCTTCATCCTGCTGCCGCTGCTTCCTTCCGGACCTGACGGGGTTCACAGGGGTCCACCGTGCGGGGCCCGACCCGGACGACACCTGGGTTCCACGGTTGTGGAAATTGGTATCGAGACGGGGTCTCGTAAATTCGAGTTAGAGAGTGTGTGGTCGAGAGGGATTGATTCGGGTCTTCCATGACCCTCACCCTTCGGGCGCGCTTGGCGCGTCTAAATTTGCAATCCTGCAAATTTATCGAACCCTGCAAGGGGCTCATGCACTCTTTATCCTCGAATTTATTTTAATCGATGGCGGAGGCCATCCGTTAAAATAAACTGGCGGTGCAGCTAGTCATCTGCGCACCTGTCTCTCTGTAATTAATCTGCTATCAGGGATCATTACTTGGAATTTTGCAAACGTTAACGACTCAACTATCTAAAAGCTAGCTGGAAATTAGGGATGGGGTTGAAGCTCTGGTCTTTCATTGAAAATACACTCTGTTTTATAGCAGGGAATTATCAGGTACATGTCGGTAGAAAAACTGGTGAAGCCCTAAGTCTGTTATGGCAGACTGCCCCTTAACTTGATCTTGGTAGGGGTGCTATGAATATAAGGATGGAAAGCACGATCCGTAGAAATCCGGAAATGGTACACAGTGATATGGATGGCGAGACCGTGATGATGAGTGTCAACGAGGGTAATTATTACGGTCTCAACGGTGTCGCTTCCCAAATCTGGGAGCTGCTTGAGCAGGAGATGCGCGTGGATGCGATCTGTACGGAGCTGCTCAAGCGCTTCGATGTGGAAGAGGAGCAGTGCCGCAGCGAGGTGCTCGCCTTTCTTGATGAGATGGCCACCAGCAACGTCATCGAGATCGCCTGAGCGTGAAATCCCTGCTGCGCAAATTTGGCACCTTCTTGCGCATGCCGGTCAGGGAGCAGTGCTGGTTTTTCTGGATCTGGATAGTTAGCGGCCCGATTCGTGCCGGGCTGTTGCAGTTGCCGTTTCGCAAGATGGCGCCGATGCTCGGGGAGCACTGCAGTAATCTGCAGCTGGCTGCGGTGGTGAGCGAGGAGCAGCGTCAGCGCGCCTGGCGCATCGGCCGCGTCACGGAGCTGGCGGCCTCCTATACGCCGTGGGAGTCGAAGTGTCTGGTGCAGGCGTGTGCGGCATCGCTGCTGCTTCGCTACTACCGGATTCCCTATGTGATGCATCTGGGGGTGACCCGAGGGGGGGAAGCGGAGGATGTCCTGAAGGCGCACGCATGGCTTTCGGTCGGCCCCTGGATCGTTACCGGCCGCGATGGTCATCGCGCCTTTACGATCGTCTCCACCTTTACTTCGCCCGCACTATTAACAAGCGTCCAATGCGACGGGGCTTAGCATGCGCCGTGATCAGTGGCAGGCGCTGAAGATGGCCGTTACGGCCTTTTTTCATTTTGCGCCGGCCCGTCTCTCTTTGCTGTTTGTGCTGATGCTGGTGCAGCGCGTAACAGCGGGCGTTGGTCTGCTGCTGATCATTCCGCTGCTGCAACTGGTCGGATTCGATACGGGGAGCGGGATGACCGGCGAGTTCGCCGGCATGATCGGCCGCGCGTTCGCCGCTCTCGGTCTGGAGATGACGCTGCCGCTGATCCTGGTCTGTTATGTCGCGCTGGTCTCTCTGGTCGCCGGGCTGAACTATCTGCAATCGGTGATGTCGGTTGCCGTGCAGCAGGGCTATGTCTGCCGTATTCGGCATCAGCTGTACGACTCACTGCTGCACAGCCGCTGGCAATATTTTATCAGCCAGAAGATGAGCGATTTCATCCATGGACTTGTGCAGCAGGTCTCTACACTGGGGATGTGCGCCAACACGATGCTGTCGCTTTCCAGCCAGTTGATTCTGGTGCTGGTCTATGTCGGCGTATCCCTGCTGCTCTCCTGGCAGATGACACTGCTGGCTGCCGGCTGTGGCGTGGCACTGCTGGCCATTCTGTTGCCGTTGAACCGGGTTGTGTTGCGCTCCGGGCATCTGCAGCTGGGCGGTGGCAAGCAGCTGATGCAGATGTTTACCGAGCAGCTGGCCAGCCTGAAGATGATCAAGAGCTTCGGCAGCGAATCGCTCTATCTCGGCAAGATGGATCAGGAGAGTCTCTGCATGGAGCAGCAGGTTCTGCGCATCAGCAGGATCAATGCACTCACACAACTGGTTTCCATGGTCGGTGGCGTTATCGCCTTTTCGCTCTGCTTTTACTTTGCGCTGGAGTGGTTCTCGATATCGCTGGCTACGCTGCTGCTGCTGTTGCTGATCTTCTCGCGGCTGATGCCGCAACTGGCCGCGATTCAGTCGGCCTATCAGCGCCTGCTACATCAGCTGCCCGCCTTCGAGGATGTGCGGCAGCTGATGCAGGCGTGTGATGCGGCTGCCGAGTCGAAGCTGGCTGCCGGGGCATTGCCGCCGCAACTGGAACAGCGGATATCACTCGAGCATGTCAGCTTCCGTTACGAGCATGGCAACCGGCAAGTGATCGACGATATCTCGATGGAAATTCGCAAGAATGCCACGGTGGCTTTGACCGGCCCCTCCGGCGCTGGCAAATCGACGCTGGCCGATCTCATCGCCGGGCTGCTGCTGCCCGATGCCGGCACCATTGGCTGCGACGAGGTGGTACTGGAAGGCGATGCACGCATGGCCTGGCGCCGGGGTGTCGCCTATATCACCCAGGAGGTGTTCCTCTTCCACGATACGGTGCGCGCCAATCTGGCGTGGGTGTCGCCGGAGGTGAGCGAAGCGGAGTTGTGGCAGGCGCTGGAGATGGCCGCAGCCGCCGATTTCGTGCGTGCGCTGCCGGCCGGGCTGGATACGCTGATCGGCGATCGCGGCATTCGCCTCTCGGGAGGGGAGCGGCAAAGGTTGGCGCTGGCCAGAGCGCTGCTCTCCAAACCGCAGTTGTTGATTCTCGATGAGGCAACCAGCGCACTCGATCATGAGAATGAGCAGAAGATTCATCAGGCACTTCTGCAACTGGATGGCAAGCTGACCATGCTGATCATCGCTCATCGCGAAACGACCATCGCTCATGTGAAGCAGCGCATCGTGCTGGGGATCGACGAGACGAGGGGCGCGTGAGTCGCTGGCAAACGCTCAAGTGGCAGGTGCTGCTGCGCAGAGTACCGCACTGCCTGCTCAGCTGGCGCTTTCTGCTGCCGGGGCAGGGGCAGGCCGTGGCACTGCATCGCAAGGTGCTGTTTGGCGCCTGGCCCAAACTGCCACGCTGGCAATGGGGGGTGATCTTTCTCTACAGCACACTGCTCTGGTGGCTCTTCCGGGGCTGGTTCATGCTCGTCCGCAGCCTTAAAAGGCAGGGGCGGAGAATCTCCGAATCGGAAGGTGTCGGTATGGGGCGTCAGTTGGCTGGTTTGCTGTTGGCCACCTTCGCGCACGGTATCGCACCGCGCGACTACTATCGCTACAGCCTCTATCGCTTCCCTGAACGGCGATGGCTTCATTTTGTCTACGAACAGGAGCTGCCGCACTGGCACTGGCTTATGTCACCACAACTCGGCGCGGAGAGCATACGGCTGATGACCGACAAACATGCGTTTGCTGAAGCGATGGTCGGGCAGAGCATCGCCACAGTCGAAACAGTTGCGAAGTGGCCGCAAGGGGAAGATGTTAGCGATCAACAGCTCTTTCGTGGCCGCTCGCTGTTTTTGAAGCCTGTTTGTGGCTCACGTGCCCAAGGGGGGATGAAGCTTATCTATCTGACCGGTGATGAGAAATACACGCTGCAAACATCGGATCAGACGATTGGAGCGAGAGCCGAGATTCTTGCCTCTGTGCAGAGCGCAATCTCAACTTCGGACTATCTGGTTCAGCCGTTATTGAATAATGCACCGGAATTGGCGCAGCTGTGCGGATCGGATTCGGCTGCCACATTACGTGTCATCTCGGCATGGGTTGATGGAGAGCCTACCGTACTGTTTGCCAATCTGGAGTTGCCTCCGAAGCAGCTGGGCGGGCAGGTTCAGATGGCTGCAATTGATGTTGATTCGGGGTGCATATCTGCAGTGCATGCATCTGCTACTGAAGCGTTAAAAGAGATGATCGGCAGATCCATTCCACAATGGTCCGAGGTGATGGATCTGTGCATCCGCGCCCATCACCATTTTGAGGATCTGAACACCATCGGCTGGGATGTAGTTATCGACGAAAATGGTGTGAAGTTGCTGGAGGGAAATATCAACTGGGGCGTAGCTGCGCATCAGATTATTGTCGGCAAACCGGCCTTGAAAAGCGAATTGATTCAGGCGTACCGATAGATGTGTGCATACGACTGCCGGTTTCGCTGACTTAGCAAGGCAAGATCGGGGTTCCTGTGAATATGCTCATTCACTAAAATGGGTGTCGATATCTTCACTCTGGTGAACAATGGCGATCACTTCGATGCCATCTTCATCTAAGCGGTAAAAGATGACATGCCGCCCCTCAGGAAAGCTGAGATATCCCTCGCTGACCTCGTCGCGGTTTTTGCCCAGTGCGGGATTGCCAGCCAGCCATTCCAGCCGCTGCTTGAGCATCGAAAGATATTTCCCTGCTTGTGCTGTGCCCCAAGTTTCCAAAGTGTAATCGCGGATGCTGAGAATATCCTGCCGGGCCGATTCGGATAGGAGGTAATGGGGCATCAGGGTTTACTTTGTTCCAACTCCTGGAAAAAGGTGCGGCCATCCACGGCATTGCCCCTGTCAAGCTGTAGCTCGCCAATCGAAAGGCGAGCTCGCAAGCGCTCAAGCTTGAGCTGCCTGTACGCCTCCGCTGACATCACTACCGCCACATCCCTGCCATATTTCTTGATGCTGACGGGCTCTCGCTGCACGGTATCCATCAGTTCGCCGAAATGTATCTTTGCTTCTTTAGCAGCCATGGTTTGCATGATATTCACCTCAAAACGATCATTTTGATCACTTTGAGTCCTCCACGGGGTGTTGTCAATTATCCTGAGCGCATCGAGCACCCTGTGCAGAGGTGAATTCATGTTATGTAAGCCTGTACCTTGAGCCGTATTGTCTTGTCATGGGTGCGCATGGATAGCTGTCTTAACGCATATCAATCGCACCGCAAATCACTCGCCCTATGTTGAAGGTCTCTGGCTGGCGCAGAGAATCAAACACCGGAAGCAAGTAGCTCGTATCGCGGGGCCAATACGTGCGCACGCTTATGATTGGCCCTCAGTGTAGTAGGGCGTACCTTCCGATGGCCAGACACGTTTGCCTTGGGTATCCGATCCCTGGATCACGATCAAGATCGGCATTGCCCCTGTCAAGCTGAAGCTCCCCGATCGAAAGGCGCACCCGCAATCGTTCAAGCTTAATTTGTCGATAGGCTTCCGCGGACATAACCACCGCTACATCCCTGCCATATTTTTTGATGCTGACAGGCTCTCGCTGCACGGTGTCCATCAGTTCTCCGAAATGTATCTTTGCCTCTTTGGCCGCCATGGTTTGCATGAGAGATGGGCGCTTGGTGTCTTGTTTCGCGGATGGTGCGCCTGCAGTGCTGCTTGCCAGTCTGGAAGTGGTAGCAGAGAGGCCCTACGAAACTGGAATCAAATGGGAAGCCGTTTTTCAACACGCCGCAGATGATATTGCATGTTGATTGGCTACTGTCGTAATTTGTTTGCAGGAAATCGCCACCGAAGGCAGGGAGCGCGGCGAGTGGGTGCGCGAGGCATACCGGGAGCACGGCTACACCCCTGTGTCCCCACCCCCGGCACTCCTCCACGCATCGACCTATGCCAGAAGGTGCAGGCGAAGCCAGAGGAGTAATAGCCCCAAATGAAAAACTCCCGGTGAAAGCCATATGTCATTGCTATATACATGAGCTAGTGTATCATTAGCTTATTGAATTAAGAGAGGTGATGGTCATGTCTATTGGATCTGTATTTGTAAACAACCGGACACAGGCTGTCCGCTTGCCAGCGGACACGCGTTTTCCGGACACGATTAAAAAAGTCTCTGTGCGTGTAGTGGGGCAAGATAGAATTCTGTCACCTGTTGATAAGAGCTGGGATAGCTTCTTTTTGTCTGCTGACAGGGTGAGTGATGACTTTATGGTGGAGCGGGCTTCACAGCAGCAGCCGGACAGGGAAGCATTCTGAATGCTTAAATACATGCTTGATACCAATATTGTGATTTACGTTATCAAGCGCCGCCCGGTTGCTTTGCTGGATGTTTTCAATGAACATGTGGGGCACATGTGTATCAGTTCCATTACGCTTGCTGAGCTATTACATGGTGTCGAGAAGAGTGAACGGCAAGAGCATAACCAGAATCAGGTTGAAGACTTTATTTCCCGCCTGGATGTGCTCCGCTATGATGAAAAATCAGCCGCGCATTATGGTAGTATCCGTGCAGATTTGGAGCGTAAGGGCACACCCATTGGTGTGAATGACCTTCATATTGCCGGACATGCCCGCAGTGAAGGGCTCATCCTGGTTACAAACAACGAAAAAGAGTTCAACCGCGTGGATGGGTTGCGCATTGAAAACTGGGGCTGAGATGAGAGAAGCAGTGACGACAGGTGATTAGCAGAGGCTTGAGATAGGGGGGGCACCCATTACAGATAAATACGACCTGCCAGAAAAAGCGGGGTCACTACTAAATCAATCGACTCTGACCCCATTGATCACAAACCGAGAGGAGGGAGCGAAAGTCAAAGAGGTACAGAGAAAGCAAAATCAATCGACTCTGACCCCATTGATCATTCGACTAGAGGAGAAAGACAATGCAAAGTACAGATATCAAAAAAAAAATCAGACGGGTTCACGCTGGACCAGCGAGATCGGGTGTGGGAGGCACCGAAAATGGTGTCAATCGCGGGAGGCAACAGTACCCAAGGCAAGGCCATCACCGGAGGGGAAACCTCCACCTTAATCAATAGGGTCAGACTCGATTGATTTATGTCGATAGCGTAGTTATCTTCCTCCCTGGTTGATGATGGAGGTGTTATCGATGGCGCGTCGTCCGAGAATCATATTACCCGGTCAGCCTCAGCATGTGATCCAGCGGGGCAATAATCGTGAAGCCATATTTGCATCGGAAGGCGATTACCTGTTTTATCTGGAAAAGCTTGCCGCTGCCTGTAAACGGTTCGATTGCGATCTTCATGCCTATGTGTTGATGACCAACCATGTCCACCTGTTGATGACGCCGCAATCGGGCGATGGTATTGGCAAGGTGATGCAGTCATTGCAAATAGGCAGGCCTCTCCCAAACCGAGAGGTGGGGATCGAAAGTCAAAGAAGTACAGAGAAAGCGAAATCAATCGACTCTGACCCTATTGATTCATTGATTGTTGATTCGTGCATTGCATTCAGTCATTGGGTCGCTACTATGTTCAGGCCTCTCCCAAACCGAGAGGAGGGAGCGAAAGTCAAAGAGGTACAGAGAAAGCAAA
>MNWZ01000035.1 GCA_001871925.1 Zetaproteobacteria bacterium CG1_02_53_45 | reverse complement strand
TGGAGCGGTTGAGAGATTATGAGAATGATGCGCTACGTTTCATGGATCGACCAGATGTCCCCTTTACCAACAATCAGGGCGAAAACGATCTGCGCATGACCAAGGTGCAGCAGAAAATATCCGGCTGCTTTCGATCAATCGATGGTGCTGAGGCATTTTGTCGATGCAGAAGCTACATTTCCACATGCCGAAAGCAGGGGCTTTCTTCCAGCCAGGCTCTGAGTCTGTTGTTTGACGGCAAGAACCCTGACTTTATGATCGGTGCTGAATAGTTACGTCTATTGTTTATATTCCCCGACCTCTTCAGACAGGTGAGGGGGATCTTGTTAACCGCTTGCACCAGCGACTCCACTCGCATGAACCGCACTGATTTCTGATCACAAGCTTAGTGTCGTTAGCTGAACTCAACCTTAATATTAGCATGGGTATGGGGCTGGAAGTGAAACCTTTATCAGCGGAAATCGGGGCTGATCAGGATCTCTGGAATACAGAAAAATGAAGCGGTTGCGAAAACCGATCGATCACACAGCAAGGATAGGCAATAAAAACTGCCGTATCTGAACGATTTTCCTCCGGGCGAAAAAAAAATCAGTTGGCGAAGACTTTTTGCAGGATAGCCGTGGTGCGTTTGACCGGGTTGGTGCGAATGGCGGCTTCCTCGCTGGCCATGTAGTGGAATACACCCTGCAGGCCGAGATCAAGCACATGCTCGGTGAGATTGGCTTTGACATCCGGTACGAACGGCATCGACTGGTATTGCCCCATGACCGCATCGTAAGCCTGCACGGCACCGGCCTCACTCAGGGCCTGCTGCACAACCGGTTTCATTTCATCGGACAGCGGTTTACTCATCTTGCCCTTGAAGTATTGTGTGGCGGCATCATTCGGGCCACTGAGAATCTGCTGTGCATCATTGATGGTCATGGCTTTGATGGCATCACCGAAAATACGTTTGGCTTTCGGTGTGGCGGCTTCGGCAGCACGATTCAGTTTCAGTTCCAGATCATCCATCATATAACCCATGCCGACAGCCCCGAGAGCGGATTTCACTCTCTGCAGGTTTTCCGGTAACGGAATATGAATCTGCGGATCTTTATTGAAACCGTCAGTTTTGCTTAACTGACTTACGACCCGTTCAGAGCCGACACGCAGGGCATCTTTCAGACCTGCCACCATATCTGTATTACTCAGGCTGGCGAGGGGTGTAGAGGTTGTTGCAGGTTGAGCGGTATTCGCTGACTCTCCCAGTATACTGCCGAGTTGATCCATCCATCCTGCAAAAGCGATGGTCGGTGTGGTGATCAGCAGTACTGATATTAAAGCTGCTTTGCGGACGGGTTTGATCATTGAGTGTCTCCATGAGGCTCGAGTTATTGCTACTCTAGAGTGGCGGTCAGGAAAAATCGAATCCCTGTTGCTTATCAACTTCGCTCAGGCGCCAGTTGATCGGGGTTTGATGATGTGCCTCAAGCCAGGCATTGGCTCTGGAAAAGTGGCCGCAACCTAAAAAGCCGCGATGGGCGGAGAGGGGAGAAGGGTGTACCGACCGTAATACCAGATGCCGGTTTTCATCAATGCAGGCTCCCTTATCCTGGGCATATTTGCCCCATAACATAAAGACGAGGCCTTGCCTGTGTTCGTTGAGCGCGGCAATGGTGGCATCGGTGAATGTCTCCCAGCCCCGTTTCTGGTGTGCACCGGCATTTTTCTCTTCTACCGTCAGCGTGGCGTTGAGCAGCAACACACCCTGTTTGGCCCACTCTGTCAGACAGCCGTGAGCCGCTGGTTCAATGCCAAGGTCGCCTTGCAGCTCTTTGTAGATATTGCGCAACGACGGAGGAATCTTCTCGCCAAACGGTACTGAAAAACTCAGTCCATGCGCCTGCCCCGGCCCGTGGTAGGGGTCCTGACCGAGAATAACAACTTTCACATCCGCAAAGGCTGTCTGTTCAAAGGCGGCAAACCACGCATCTCTGGCCGGATAGATGTTGACGTCCTTCCGGCTATCCAGAAATGCGAAGAGCTCCCGCATATAGGGCTGATCAGATTCTCCGGCCAGATAGCCGGCCCAGCTGTGAGGTAGTTGTAGCGCTGACTGCATGGGGCGAAAGCATAACCGGATTGGCAGAAAATGAGAGGTCGAATTACCGATGTGTGCCCCGTGTTTGTTCAGAGGCACTTGTGGCCGTTGTACTATGGAGGTACTGATTTATTGGTCCCATGCCAAAATCAACGCGTCCCTATTGAAGCTGAATGGAATTGATTAATTTATCCAGATGATACGGATTTTGCAGGAACTGCGTGTGGTTCAGGTCGGAGTATTGCTCGCGGATTTCACTCTCATGGTAGCCAGATGTGAGAATGATTTTGCAGCCTGCATCAATGTTGCGCATCTGTTGCATGCAATCAATGCCACCCATTCGCGGCATGGATAGGTCCATGATTGTCAGGTCGATCAGTGCATGCTGATGCTGGAATTTCTCCAGTGCATCTACGCCATCAATCGCGGTGATGACCTCCATGCCATGCTCTTCAAGCATGGCCGTGGCGGCTTCAAGAATATCGGCTTCATCATCAACCAGCAGGACGCGTCCCTTCATCTGCTGCATGGCACCGGTTTGGGCAGGGACATCAGCCGTATCGGGGTTACTGACCGGAAAACAGACCTGGAATGTTGTACCTTTCCCTGTTTCACTATGAATGATGATGAAGCCGTCATGCCCTCGCACAATGCCGAGCACGGCACTCATACCCAGCCCATGGCCGTTAAGCTTGGTGGTGAAAAAGGGTTCAAATATCTGTCGCTGGGTTTCACTGCTCATGCCGCAACCGTTGTCGGTGACTTCCAGCACCAGATAATCCCCCTCGCCGGGTACAGGAGGCAGGTAATGTGGCAGAGGTCGGGATTTGAAATGGCGTCGGTAGGTTGATACACGAACGAGACCGTTGTTTCCCTCAATGGCATCAGCGCCATTTTTGACCAGATTCAGAATAATCTGCGAATCTGGGTGGCATCGGCTTGAAAGACCAGATTTTCGGTATCCAGATCCACTTCAATCATGATCGATTTGGGCAGCGATACCCTGAGGAAATCGGTGATTTCTTTGACTTGCTGAGCAAGATTCAGGTTCTGCACGACAAATTTGCCACGGCCTGAATAGGCTAGCATCTGCCTGCACAGGTTGGCGGCCTTGTCCGATGCGGAGTTGATGCGTTCAATATACTCTCCGATAGCTAACCCCTTCTTCTGTTTTCTTTCGATCAGTGCTGTATTGCCGATAATGGCGGTGAGAATATTGTTGAAATCGTGGGCAATACCACCGGCGAGAACGCCCATGCCTTCCAGTCGCTGCGCATGCTCGAACTGCTGATGCATCAACTCCTTTTCGGTGACATCGCGCAGAATCCAGATATTACCTTCATGCCTGCCACCACGATGAATGGGGATGAAATCAACTTCGAGGTATTTGCCATCATGGGTTTTGACAGTCAGGCCATTTACCCCACTCTCCTGATCAATGGCGGAAAGCAAGGGTGAAAGTTCTGAACTGACTGCCGTCAGTGTCTGCAGCCATTGATCTCTGCTCTGATCGATCAGTGATTCGGAGTCATCAAGCGCGAGCAGGTCATAGATGCAGTTGTTGGTCAGCACAATTTGATGATTCGCATCTTCAAAGGCAATGCCGCCCTTGAAGTTCTCAAGCAGTGATTCGAGTTTGGTGAAAACCCGGCGGTAGGCTGAAATCTGCAGCCTAACTTCCCGCTCAATGCTCTTTTGCCGACTCACCTGTAGAAACAGGTAATAAACCAGCAGCAGGGTGATAATGATGCCTATGCCAAGGACACGCAGGGCATACAGGGATGAGTGGTTGGCGATGAAGGCACTGCCGGCTCTGAATTCGACAAACAGCTCTGATCCGGCGAACATGAATGGTCTTTTTTCTATAAACGCGGCTTCAACCACGGGCTGGGCCGCCGTATTCCAGAGGGGAGTAGCGGTTTGCCTGTCCGGGGCTGTGATGGATATCGTCCGGTCATTCCATTGATACTTTGCCAGGGCAGGAGCGATAACACTGTCCAGTCGCCACTCACCGTATACGAAGCCAAGCAGTTCTTTCTCTCTCAGCCACCTGTTTCTGGGTGGATAGCCCCCCTTGTATAAAGGCCTGAGCAGCCCGACAGTTGCTTCACCGGTACTGTTGATTTGTATGACCAGCCGGATGGCTGCGGCAGTCACTGCGCTCTCAATAGCATCTGAAAAGAGCATTTTGCTGGAAATATCATATCCGGTCGGATAGCGGGCCGAGTCTTTGGTATCAATATAATAAACAGGGAATGTCGCAGCTGTGGATGCAGGGTAAACTGTATAGTCAGTCCAGGAATCGCTTTTCGCCCTGTTGTAGAGTGCCGGAATCTGTTCAGCCGTTACTCTGGGAAACCAGGCATAGGTTTGCCAGCCGTCGATATCTTTGCTGCCGGTATTCAGAAACAGAAAATCTTCGAAGCTGATGTTGGAAAACAGATTGTGCTCAACTGGTGCTTGTTTATGCTGATGGGAACCCGGTTCAATAACCAGCTTGTTGCGTATAAATCCGTGAATGGCATCAACTTTTCCGGTCAATTGGGTCAGAGATGAAGTGATGTCCTGAAACTGAATATCCGACTGAAGGCGAAACATCTCTTCCAGAGACTGTTGCTCCTGACTTTTTGCAATGAAGAAGAATAATGCGGACAGTGACAGGCCGATGGCAAGAATAATCAGTGACTGATGGTAGTGATTCAGCATCTTTTTCATGGTCATTAAGCATAGCTCATAATTATGACAAAGCCGTGGCAACTGTTTGTCCCAGATGTTCGTAATGCGAACAGGCTCGTAATCGACTAGTTTCCCGGCATGTCACTGCTTGCGCTTTATCCCGACCCGGGCAAACAGGTGGAGCTGAACAGGCTTTACCTGAAGCTGAATCTTCACCGCTTTGCAGCTGAAGGCCATGTGCTGATTTACGCCAATTATATTGCCAGTATTGACGGACGTATTTCACTGTTGAATGAGGATTCAGGTGAGTACGGAGTGCCTGCAAGCATTGCCAATAACCGTGACTGGCGGCTGTATCAGGAACTGGCGGCGCAGAGCGGTGTCATGATTACTTCGGCGCGTTACTTCCGCCAGTTGGCCAAAGGTCAGGCGCAGGATCTGTTGCCGGTGGGGCAGCAGCCCGAGTATGCCGATCTGCTGGAGTGGCGCAGAGAGCAGGGGCTGGCGGAACAACCGGATGTTGTGGTGATTTCCAACAGTCTGGATATTCCCTTGTCAGCCCTGGAAAAACTGCAGGGTAGAAAGATTTCAGTACTCACGGGCTGCGCTGCATCAGCTGAGAAAATAGATCGGCTCAAGCAGGCCGGTGCTCACCTGTCTGTCTTTGCAACCGACAGCGTAACCGGCACGGGATTAAAACAGTGGCTGATTCAGTCAGGCTATCGCAGTGCTTATATGATTGCCGGCCCTGAAGTTCACCGGACATTACTTGCTGAGCGGGTTCTGGATCGACTGTTTTTAACCACTCACTTGACTCTGTTGGGAGAAAACCGGTTCCACACACTTTTGTCGGGCATACTGGAATCACCGGTAAAATTGCAGCTTGAATCATTGTATCTCGACCAAAGTGCGACAAATAGCCAACTTTTTGCGCAATATGCGTTGCAACAGGATTAACAGAAAGTCATATTCAACCATGTCAGCCATGGGAAGGTGACGATTAGGGGGAGATACATGCTGCAGCGAGCAGGTTTGGGTGGATTGGGTGTTCTGGTAGCAGTGCTGTTCTGGATTACGGAAGCGCTGTTGCACACCTTTGTTTTTGGCGACAATACTTTTTTTAATAACCTGTTTAGATCTGATCCGAATGAAATCTGGATGCGTTTGCTGATTTCAGCCGTGGTGATCGGGTTTGGTTTTTATGCCCAGCGGGCAATTGAGCAACAGCAGCGAATGCAGGAGCAGATCAGCAAAAAGAGCGAACGGCTGCATGACGTCATTGATTGCAGTTACGATGCCTATATCAGCATGGATGCGAGTGGTCAGATCAATGGCTGGAACCGCAGTGCTGAAGTGTTATTCGGCTGGCCTCGCCACAAGATTATTGGCAAACAGATTACTCAAATTATTCCTGAACGTATGCGAGAAGCGCATCTGAAGGGCATGAGTCATTACCAGCAGCAGAATATCGGCCCGTGGCTGTATAAACCGATGCGCACGCAGGCGCTTCACCGCGACGGTTTTGAGTTCCCGGTTGAGATGGTAGTCACACCGTTTAAATCCGATGGGGCAGTGGAATTTTTTGCATTTATCCGCGAAGTTTAGAATTAAGCTGATTTGAGTAATGAATAAGGGCAAGATGCACCTGTTCAAAACTCTTCCACTCTCCGGAAAAAAATGTTCAAGGATTCAACGATGGTAAGCATGTACGGTACCCCTAACTGCGATACGATCAAAAAGGCCAGGGTCTGGCTTGAATTACACGATATTTCCTATGCCTTTCACAATTATAAAAAAGAGGCCATGGATGCAGGGCTTCTGCATGGCTGGTGCAAACAGGTCGGATGGGAACGACTGCTGAATCGGCGTGGTTTGACCTGGCGCAAGCTAGCTGATGCTCAGAAACAGGATGTTGATCTGGACAAGGCAGTTGTCCTGATGTGTGAGTATCCTTCGATGATCAAACGGCCTGTATTGCTGGTTGATGGTCATATTGAAGTGGGTTTTTCTGAACAGGCTTATGCCGGGCTGTTTGATTGAGTCAGTACCAGCACAAAAAGATCTTTATCGAGGGTCCTGCCGGGGTGTTGCAGGCGCTGTATCATCCGGGCCGGGTAGGTCATCCTGCAGTGGTAGTCTGTCATCCGCACCCCCAGTTCGGCGGCACCATGCGCAACAAGGTGGTCTACTGGATGGCGCGCGCATTTGAAGAAGCGGGCTGCTCCGTTTTGCGCTTTAATTTCCGCGGGGTTGAGCAGTCTGAAGGGGTCTGGGACGAAGGCAGAGGTGAGGCTGATGATGCACGGGCGGCACTGGACTGGATGGATGAGGTGCATCCCGAATCAAGGCTCTGGCTGGCGGGCTTCTCATTCGGTTGTTATGCCGGTTTGCAGGCGGCAAGGCTGGATGATCGCGTCACCCATATGTTTGCCGTGGCACCGGCTGTGAATCTATGGCCATTTGCTTTCATGATTGGAGAAAACCGGCCGATTACGGTGATTGCAGGCACAGCCGATGAGATCGTGCCGTTTGAAAAGGTGCAGCGCAGCGTCAAAGGCAAGAGCAATATCCGGTTTCATCCGATTGCAGGGGCCGGACACTTTTTCCCGCAGCATATGGATCAAATGGCAGAGCTGTTGCTGGCAGATGTTCGCTCTGAACTGGTTTAAGGAAATAGCTGATTAGCCCATGGGTGGACTTATTTTAGGTTCATCGCGCATTAGCGGGAAACATGGCTGAAGGAAAACTTTTGATCCCCGTTAGATAGATACATTCAAAGTTACTACTCTGCTAAAGCAGAGCATTCCCCTTTCTTTAACATGAAATGATCCCGATTCAGATCGCAAGCATCCCTCAGCCATTGCAGGCTGCATAGCAAG